>JBGSTT010000294.1:0-15543 GCA_041736385.1 Rhodoglobus sp.
GGGCATTGTTCGTGTCATCCCGGCCTTTGAGCTGGGTGAACACGGCATTCCCGTTCGCCGCCGCCTACGTTCTCACGACTCGCGAGATCGACGTCGTACTCATCGTCGGAACGATCTTCTTTCTGATTCCGTACAACCTCGCGATGTACGGCATCAACGACGTCTTCGACTACGAGTCTGACCTGCGAAACCCCCGCAAGGGTGGGGTCGAGGGCGCTGTTCTTACGACTCGAATGCATCGGCCGACCCTCATCGCTTCGGTGGTGACAACGGTTCCTTTCACGATCTTCCTCGTCGCGGTCGGGTCTCCGCTGTCCTGGCTTGTGCTCGCCGTATCGCTCTTCGCGGTTTGTGCATACTCGGCGAAGGGATTGCGCTTCAAGGAGCGACCGTTCCTTGACTCGTTCACCTCGAGCACGCACTTCGTTTCGCCAGCGATCTATGGCCTCGTGCTCGCCGGGGCGGTCTTCACTCCGCAATTGTGGGCCGTGCTCAGCGCGTTTTTCCTGTGGGGGATCGCATCCCATGCCTTTGGTGCCGTGCAGGATGTCATCGCGGATCGTGACGGTGGCATCGCGTCCATCGCTACGGTAATTGGCGCGAAGGCGACCGTGCGCTTCGCTGTGATCGCGTACCTGCTCGGCGGTGTTCTGCTCCTCTTCAGCGAATGGCCGGGTCCGCTCGCCGCCATACTCGTAGTGCCCTATGCGGCTGTTTGCGCTCCGTTCTGGAATGTGACGGATGCCGCGGCCGACACCGCGAACCGCGGCTGGCGCCGGTTCCTGCTGCTCAACTTCATCACGGGGTTCCTCGTGACCATGTTGATGATCTGGTGGGTAGTGAGCTAGCCCTGGTAACCCAGGTTGCGCGCCATCAGTTCGAGCGCTCCCACGGTTTGCGCGTACTGCTCGGGGGTGAGCCCCTCTGACATCTGGGTGCGTTCTGACGCGACGACCGAGGTCAGGCGCTCGAGCGCGCCGCGACCGCGGGCGGTGAGCGAATACCCGTTTGCCGTGGCATCCACCCATGCGCTCTCGACCAGTTCAGCGAGATGTTCGCTTGAGGTCTCGGCTGCGTCCTCTGCGGTCGCGGCAGCCAGAAACGGTGCAACAGCGGCATCCAGCTGCTCCACCGTCGCGGGCCCTTGAGCGAGCACGTTCAGGAGTTGCCACTGGCGCCGGGTGACGCCATGCTCGTCGAGGGTCGAGGCAAACTTCTCGTCAATGAGCCGGTCGACAGCCTTGAGCCAGAAGCCGATCGGTCGAGATGTGTCCATGATTCGAGGGTACGCCTCTTGCCGCAATCTGCGGCGACCACGGGGTGCAGGAGTCTTGATCGCCGATCGACACTTCTAATACTTGAAGCCGAGTTCCGCTGGGTAGTCGCCAAGGGCGGTGAGTTCGGTCGCGGCGTCGAGTAGGTGCGAGAGCACAAGCCCGAGAGTGAACGGCCCGAAGCTGACGCGTGAGACGCCGAGCTCGGCCAGCCGCTTCAAGGGAACGGCATCGGGATGCCCGATCACCGAGATGCGTCCGTGAACCTGCTCAATCGCGCTCACGACATTTGCCTCGGTGGCGAGTCCGAGGAAGAAGATCACGTCGGCGCCAGCCTCCAGGTAGGCGTTAGCGCGAGTGACGGCGTCGCTCCATTCGCCACCACCAGCGAGGGTGTCGACGCGGGCGTTGATGACGAGGGGAATTCCGGTTGCGCCAGCCGCGGCACGAGCTGCCGCAACACGAGCAGTTGCTGTCTCAAGGTCAAAGAGCGGCGCTTTGGCGGCGCCAACGCTGTCTTCGATGTTGAGCCCGACCGCACCAGTCTCGATCAGTCGCTCGACATTACGCTGCACGCCCGCCGCATCCGGAGCGTAGCCCTTCTCGAAGTCGACGGTCACCGGCAACTCAACCGCGTTCGCTACGGTCGATGCCGTTTCGAGCGCCTGTTCGACGCTCAATCCCTCGCCATCCGCGACCCCGCGCGCGAAACTCACGGCGTGACTTGCGGTAGCGATCGCCTTCACGCCCGGCGCGCGCGCGACCGTCGCGGCCGAGATCGCGTCCCAGACGTTGGCAACAATCAGCGGAGTGCCTGGAACGTGCAGCGAGTTGAGCAGTTGGGCTTTTGCGAGTTGATGCATGAGATAAGCCTGTCGCTTTATCGCCCGAGAGCGCTACAGGCTCAGCCGAGCGTTACGCCGCGCGCACGTACTTCGGCAGGCGTACGAAGACGAGCAGCACGGCGCCAACCAGCAACACGAGTGCGATGCCAAGAACACCGTAGATCGTTGCGCCGAACGCCGCGATAAAGATCGTCCAGAGCGCTGGCGAGATGAAGCTCGCCACGCGACCGGTGGTGGCGTACAGGCCGAACACCTCGCCCTGTTTGCCGTCAGGGGTCACCCGAGCCAACAGGGAGCGGCTGGCCGCTTGCGCCGGTCCAACGAACGCAGACAAGACGAGCCCGCCGACCCAGAACACGGTCTTGCCGGTATCCGCGAGCGCGAAGACGAGGATTGCCATAAGGACGAGACCAAATAGCGCGAACAGGATGACCGCCTTCGGCCCGACGATGTCGTCGATACGCCCCGCGATGATCGTCGAGATCCCGGCGACGACATTGGCGGCGATGCCGAACAGCAGCACCTCGTTGGCGCTGAATCCGAAGGCGACTGCGGCCAGGATGCCACCGAATGCGAAAACGCCAGCTAGGCCGTCACGATAAATGGCGCTTGCGATGAGAAAGAAGAATGTTGGCCGGGTCGCGGGAGTCTTGTAAAGCTCGACGATGTCTTTCACAAGCACGACATAGCTACGGAAGAAGCCGACGCGAGCGGCTGGCTCCTTCGTCGCTGGCGCCTCTGGCACGTTGAAGAACAGGGGGAGCGAGAAGATGATGGTCCAGACGCCAGCGCCGACGGCGATCAGCCGGAATGCGAGACCGTTGGAGGTGTCGAGGCCAAACCATTCAGCGGTGGTTAGAGCGACGACGATCACGAGCGCGACGATGCCACCGATGTAGCCGAGCCCCCAACCCAGACCGCTGACCTTGCCGATCGTCTTTCGCGTCGACACTTGTACCAGCATCGCGTTGTAATTGACTCCCGCGATCTCGGCAACGACGGCGCCGAGCGCGAGAACAGCAGCGCCGAACCAGAAGTAGGACGGGTCTGCGTAGACGAAGAAAAGGGTGAACTGCAGCAGGGCGAGGATCGCCGTAAAGAGCAGCAAGAGGCGCTTCTTGATGCCACTCGCATCCGCGCGCTGCCCGAGTACGGGGGCCAGCAGCAGGATGAGCAGTCCCGCGATCGTCGTCGCCAGGCCATACCCAGACGCGAGGTCGGCGAGTGCACGCTCCTTGACCGGATCGGTTAGCGGGAGCGCAGCGATATCGGCCGGGAGGAAATTGTCAGAGACGAGGTAGAGCGAAGCGAAGACGAAGGTGAGGATGACGGAGTTGAACGGCTGCGTCGCCCAGTCCCACATTGCCCACGAAACGACCTGCTTGCGCGGCACGACTTTGTCATCTGCGAGGTGTTGACCGGCAGCACCGACCGCCAAGGTGTTGGCCGGCATGGGAACTTCGGCGCTGGTCGGGATCATCGGGGATTGTGGCTGATCGTCCGTCATGCCAACACGTTAGCGGCTGGAGGTGTTCTCTGGGTTAACCTTTCGCAACCAACCCTGCGAGGTGGTGTGGATGAGTACGAGCGTAACTGCGGCAAGCACCGCGTTCCGGAACGCCGGGTCGAGTCCGTTCCATGCCGTCGACCGCCACATCTGGAACCACTCACCACCGATCGCGATGAAGCCGCCGAAGAACAGCACGATGATCATGAGCAGCCCAATGCTCGAGACGGTCCTTGCCGTCTCGAATGAGCCTCGGATGATGAAGGCTCGAAGCCACGCGACACACGCAGCAATGAGCACGAGCGCTGCAAGACTCTCCCACACGATCAGGCCGATGTATGCGACGTTCCATATCACCGGATCGGTGATCGCGCGCCACATCACATCCGGGTCGAGCCCACTGCCGTCGGCCGCCCCGAAGTTGGTCGTATCCATCGAAAGAACGTGCTTGACGAATTCGAAGTTCGTGTCGTAGTCGGTGATGTTGCCGAGAGCTACGAGAAAAATGTAGAGCGCGTTGCAGGCAACCAGCACGGCCACGGCAACCGGGAGTGCGCCGAGTCGTTGCCACCAGGTTGGGTTGTCTCTTGTCGTAGCCACGGTTGCACCCTAGCCCCGGGCATCCGCCCAAGTCACCTTGAGTCGATCCGACTCAAGTTCTACTTGACACGATGATGCCGTCGGAGCAAACTTGATACTTCAAGACTCATGTTTTGATTCGTGAGCAGATCACAAGCACGACAAGCAAGGAGAGAGCACATGGCTCGAGCAGTAGGAATTGACCTGGGAACCACCAACTCGGTGGTCGCCGTTCTCGAGGGTGGGGAACCCACCGTCATCGCGAACGCCGAGGGATTTCGCACCACCCCGTCGGTGGTCGCATTCACCAAGGACAGCGAGGTGCTGGTCGGCGAGACCGCCAAGCGCCAAGCCGTGACCAACGTCGACCGCACGATTTCGTCAGTCAAGCGCCACATGGGCACGGACTGGAAGCAGGACATCGACTCCAAGAAGTACACACCGCAGGAAGTTTCTGCGCGAATCCTCGCCAAACTCAAGCGTGACGCCGAGCAGTACCTCGGCGAGCCCGTAACCGATGCCGTCATCACCGTTCCTGCGTACTTCAACGACGCCGAGCGTCAAGCCACAAAAGAGGCGGGTGAGATCGCGGGCCTCAACGTCTTGCGCATCATCAACGAGCCGACTGCTGCCGCTCTCGCGTATGGCCTCGACAAGGGTAAGGAAGACGAGCTGATTCTGGTCTTCGACCTCGGTGGTGGAACCTTCGACGTTTCACTGCTTGAGGTTGGCAAGGACGATGACTTCTCGACCATTCAGGTCAAGGCCACCTCCGGTGACAACCGTTTGGGCGGTGATGACTGGGATAACCGTGTCGTTGACTACCTCATCAAGCGGTTTAAGGAAACGACCGGTGTGGATGTCTCAACCGACAAGATCGCCAAGCAGCGCTTGAAGGAGGCGGCCGAGCAGGCCAAGAAGGAACTGTCGAGCCAGACTTCGACCACCATCCAGCTGCCGTACCTGTCTCTGACCGAGAACGGCCCGGCGAACCTCGACGAGACACTGACGCGCGCCAAGTTCGAAGAACTGACCGCCGACCTGCTCGAGCGAACCAAGAAGCCGTTCAACGATGTGATCAAGGAGGCGGGTGTCAAGCTCTCCGAGGTCGCTCACGTTGTACTGGTCGGTGGCTCAACGCGCATGCCTGCAGTCGTTGAGCTCGTCAAAAAGCTCACCGGCGGCCGCGAGCCGAACAAGGGCGTCAACCCGGATGAGGTCGTCGCCGTCGGCGCGGCTCTCCAGGCTGGCGTGCTGAAGGGCGAGCGCAAGGACGTTCTGCTCATCGATGTCACCCCATTGAGCCTCGGAATCGAGACCAAGGGCGGCATCATGACCAAGCTCATCGAGCGCAACACCGCCATTCCGACCAAGCGCAGTGAGACGTTCACGACCGCAGACGACAACCAGCCATCGGTCGCCATTCAAGTGTTCCAAGGTGAGCGCGAGTTCACGCGTGACAACAAGAACCTCGGCACATTCGAACTGACTGGAATCGCCCCAGCCCCTCGTGGCATCCCTCAGATCGAGGTCACCTTTGACATCGACGCGAACGGCATCGTTCACGTCTCCGCCAAGGACAAGGGCACCAGCAAGGAGCAGTCGATGACGATTACCGGAGGCAGTTCACTGTCGAAGGACGACATCGAGCGCATGGTGCGTGAGGGCGAAGAACACGCTGCGGAGGACAAGGCTCGTCGTGAGGCAGCCGAAACGCGCAACACGGCAGAGCAGCTCGCGTACTCGACAGACAAGCTCATCAAGGACAACGAGGACAAGCTCCCCGCCGACGTGAAGAGCGACGTGCAGGCCGACGTTGACGCACTCAAGACTGCACTCGCCGGGGAAGACGAGGCGGCCGTGAAGGCAGCGTTCGACAAGCTCAGTGAAAGCCAGACCAAGCTTGGCGAGGCGATTTACTCTGCAGCACAGACCGAACCAGCCGAAGGCGAAGGTGAGCCGGCCGCCAAGGAGAGCGACGAGGATATCGTCGATGCTGAGGTGGTCGAGGATGAGTCAGAAGACAAGGCCTCCGCAACGGACTCCGACCCCAAGAAGTAGGCGATCATGGCTGACAAGAACGAGCCCGAGAAGCCGGAGTTCGAGTCGGAGGAGTCGCGCCCTGCTACCGAGAGCGACGTCGCCGAAGATGGCGGAGGACGTGACGATGAACGTGGCGATGAGCCGATCATCCGTGACAAGCGCAAAATCGACCCGGTGACGGGCGAGGCGCGCGAGTCAGAGTCTGGCTCTGGCAGCGCCTCCTCGGCCGCCTCGATCGAGGACTTCGATGGTGAATCGTTTACCGAAGAAGACCGAGTGCTGCTCGATCAGGCAGCGCAAGATCTCGTGGCTGACATGCGCTCAGACATGCTGCGTGCTCAAGCCGATCTCGTGAACTTTCGTACGAGAGTGGAGCGCGACCGCGCGGCGAACCGGGATGCAGTGATTGCCGAAGTGATTCGATCGATGCTGCCCGCCCTCGACGATCTCGCCCGTGCGGAAGCGCACGGAGACCTCACCGAGGGTGCGCCGCTGACCCTGGTGGCGCAGAAGCTGCGTGGTGCATTCGAACGATTCGGCCTCAAACAGATTGGCGAAAAGGGCGAACCCTTTGACCCGGCCTTCCACGAGGCCGTTGTGCAATTGCCATCGGCGGATGCCACGGCGAACACGATCGCCGATGTGATCGAGCCGGGCTACGTACTCGGTGACCGTTTGGTGCGACCCGCAAAAGTCGCCGTCGCCGTTCCGGCAGAATAGGCATCCACCCGACGCGTTTCGAGAGGAGGCGGACTTGGCAAGCCAAGATTGGTTCGACAAAGACTTCTACGCGGTGCTTGGCGTGTCGAAAAACGTCTCAGACGCTGAACTGAAGAAGGTCTACCGCAAGCTCGCGCGCGAGTTTCACCCCGACTCGAATCCGGGCAACGCGGCAGCCGAATCGCGCTTCAAGGAGATCAGCGAAGCGCACTCGGTGCTATCAGACACGGAATTGCGTCGCGAGTACGACCAAGTTCGTGCCATGGGTACTGGTGCGCGCTTCACCTCCGGTGGCCAGGCTGGCGGCTTCGAAGACGTCTTCGGTGGCATGTTCGGTGCCGGTGGAAGCCAGCGCCAAACGTACTCTCAGGGCGGTAGCTTCGAAGACATCCTCGGTGGGATGTTTGGTGGTGGCGGTTTCAGAGGCCCGAGCAAGGGTGCTGATCTTCAAGCGAGCACGACGCTCGATTTTGAAACGGCCATCAACGGCGACACGATCCGCCTGCAGCCGGTCGGCGGCAAGCCGATCAATGTCAAAATCCCAGCCGGCGTCAGCGACGGGCAGAAGATCAAGCTTCGAGGCAAGGGTGAGCCGAGTATCGACGGCGGGCCTGCTGGCGACTTGCTGCTGTCGGTCAGTGTGCGGCGGCATCCGGTGTTTGAGCGCGACGGTCTCAATCTGCGCGTTCAGGTACCGGTCACGTTCGTCGAAGCGGTGCTCGGAGCAACGATTGAGGTGCCGACGCTCGGCGGCGAGCCCGTGAAGCTGCGGGTGGCGCCCGGCACTCCGAGTGGCCGCATTCTGCGCGTCAAGGGTCGCGGCGTGACCTCCGCGAAGGGTGCAGGCGACCTGCTCGCCGAAGTGCAAGTGGCGGTGCCGGCACGACTGACTGAGGATGCGCTGCGCCACCTCGAAGCGTTCGCAGCGGCCATGCCGACGGAGAATCCCCGAACTGAGCTACTCGAGAAAGCTGGCGGGAGCGCCTGATGGACGAGTACTCGCCGGTCTTCGCGATCGCCATGGCGGCCGAGCTCGCGGGGATGCATCCACAGACTCTGCGTCAGTACGACCGGCTCGGACTCGTCAGCCCGACGCGAACAGCCGGTCAGTCGCGTCGGTACTCGATGAGGGATGTTGCGCAGCTTCGCGAGATCGCTGCGCTCAGCGCCGAGGGCCTTAACCTCGAGGGAATCCGTCGCATTCTTGAACTCGAGAATCAGGTCGCGTCTTTGGCAGCGCGGGTGCGCGACCTTGAGCACGCGCTTGCCGAAGAACTGCTCGCCAGACCGGGTCGGCGGGTGTTTGCCGCTGGCAGTGCTGGCGAGGTCATCTCGATCAAGGCCGGAACCCGTGCTGCGCGAGGCAATCAGGTCGTCGTGTGGCGTCCACTTGGACACCGCCAGCGGTGACCGTCGACCTTGAGTCGGTTCTTCGGCAACTCCGTCGCTGGCCCGATTTCGAGTCACGGGATCTTCAGGCGTGGGATGCCGCTGACCGACTGATCCTCGACGAAGCCGGCGACCGCGTGCTCGGTGCAGACGTGGCGGTGGTCGGCGACAACTATGGTGCGCTGACCATCGGGGCGTTGCACCTCGGTGCCGCCTCGGTATCCGTGCACCAAGACTCGCTGACGGGCGAACTCGCGCTCGCGGCGAACACGGCAGCGCTCTTGGCAGCCAAAGACCAACGAGCCGTCCAGTATCGAGCGGTACCCCTTGAGGCTGGGGCGTTTGTTGGCAGTTCGCTCGTGCTGGCGCGCCTGCCTCGTTCACTTGAGGCGCTTGAGGAGATCGCCGCGATCGTCTCGGCCGGGTCAGCGCAAGACGTCACGGTGCTCGCCGGGGGTCGCCTCAAACACATGAGCCTGTCCATGAATGAGGTGCTGCAGCGTCACTTCGGCTCCGTCACGGCAACGCGTGCGCGTCAGAAGTCTCGAGTACTGGTGGCGAAACATCCCGTCAGCGGTGCGGCGCCTGAACCGCGCCGCAGGTTTTATGCGGATCTTGGCTTGTGGGTCGTCGCAACGGGTGGCGTGTTCGCCGGCGCATCCGTTGATATTGGAACGCGGGCGATGCTGGAGGTCCTCGATCAGGCCCCGACCGTTCGGCGTGCGATCGACTTTGGCTGCGGCACGGGGGTGCTGGCCACCGCGCTGGCGCGATTGCAACCTGGGGCCGAGATCGTCGCGAGCGATGTTTCGGTCTCAGCTGTGGCATCCGCTCGCCTGACGGCTGAGGCGAACGGTGTTCGTATTCATACCCAGCGCGATGACGCACTTTCGCTTGAGCCGGATGCGAGTGCCGACCTGATCGTGCTGAATCCGCCGTTCCACAGTGGTGCTGCGGTGCACTCGGGTGCAGCAACGCGAATGTTCGAAGCCGCCGCTCGGGTTCTGCGGCCTGGCGGAGAACTTTGGACGGTGTGGAACTCCCATCTGGCATACAAGCCCGCGCTCCGCAGTACTGTCGGAGCGACTCGAGAAATCTCACGGACCGCGAAATTCACCGTGACGGTGTCCACAGCAGAGAGATGAGCACGCCAATGACCCGAGACCAACGCACGCCAGCGCCAGAATCACATGTCGCTGTAGCGCCGAGCAATTGAGAGTCTCTGGGTGAGGTCCCCGGCGTTGAAGCGGGGTCCGTAGCCAGGAGTATCGCGTTGGATGCGCCAGCTTTCGGTGAGGCCACCACCGTTGATGGCGTCAAACCCGATTTCGTCAATCAGCACTTCGACGCGCTTGACGGCCGCGGCATCCTCGCCGTAGACCATGAGGGCGCGCCGCTCTGGCGTGCCGGCTTTCTGGGCATGTTCAGCAATGTGCAGCGCTGGAATGTGGTTGAACGCCTTGACTACCGTTGCGCCTACGAAGTGCTGGGCTACGTACTCGCTCGTCGTGAGCACCTCGTCGTCGAGCTCAGCGATGTGCCCGTCGCGGTCTGGGTAGTAGTTGTTGGTGTCGATCATCACGCGCCCCGTCATGAGGTCGCTCGGGATGCTCGTCACAGCCCTAAGCGGGATCGTCACCACGACCAGATCGCTGGCCTGCGCGGCCTGCTCGACGGTGCCAGCAACAGCAAGCTCGCCCAGCTCTGCGACGAGAGCGCCCAGCGTCGCTGGCCCACGAGAGTTGGCGATCACCACGCGGTGGCCCGCCCGGGTGAACGCCCGAGCAAGGGCGCTGCCGATGTTGCCGGATCCGATGATGCCACTGGTCTGTTTCGAGTCAGTCATGGGGAGGTCAAGCCCCCTCGAGGCGCTCGCATTCCCGATCGCCGCGGCCTAATGTTGAGTGGGAGAGGCTCTGGGTTTCGCCAGGAGGGCACACGATGGCCAACATGCAGGGTGCTCCCGGCACAGATGAAGAGCAGAAGACCGCGCTGCAGCAGTATGGCGTGAACCTCACCGACATTGCGCGCGCTGGCAAACTCGACCCGGTCATCGGTCGTGATGCCGAGATTCGCCGGGTAAGCCAGGTCCTGACCCGTCGCACCAAGAACAATCCGGTGCTGATCGGTGAACCCGGCGTCGGCAAGACCGCGGTCGTCGAAGGCCTCGCTCAGCGCATCGTCGCCGGCGACGTCGCCGACTCGCTCAAGGACAAGGAACTGGTCGCGCTTGACCTCGCGGCGCTGGTCGCAGGCGCGAAGTATCGGGGCGAGTTCGAAGAGCGCCTCAAGGCGGTGCTCAAGGAGATCAACGATTCCGACGGCAAGATCATTACGTTCATCGACGAACTTCACACCCTGATGGGCGCTGGCGGTGGCGAGGGATCGGTTGCCGCAGCCAACATGCTCAAGCCGATGCTCGCCCGCGGCGAGTTGCGACTCATTGGCGCAACAACGCTCGACGAGTACCGCCAATATATCGAGAAGGATGCCGCGCTTGAGCGCCGCTTCCAGCAGGTTTTCGTCGGCGAGCCGAGTGTCGAAGACACGGTCGCCATCCTTCGCGGACTCAAGGAGCGATACGAGGCCCACCACAAGGTGGCGATTGCCGACTCTGCGCTCGTCGCCGCGGCATCCCTCAGCAATCGCTACATTTCGGGCCGCAAGTTGCCAGATAAGGCCATCGATCTGATCGACGAAGCGGCCTCCAGACTCAAGATGGAAATCGATTCCAGTCCCGTGGAGATCGACCAGCTCAAGCGCGCGGTCGATCGACTGCGCATCGAAGAACTCGCACTGAAGAAGGAGAAAGACGAGGCATCCAAATCTCGGTTGGAAAAGCTTCGCGAAGACCTCGCCGCTCAGGAGAAGCAACTCGGTGAGCTTGAGAAGCGCTGGAAGATCGAGAAGGCGGCCCTGACTGCCGTCGGAGAACTAAAGACACGACTCAATGAGGCTCGCATCGAGCTCGATCGGGCTATGCGATCGGGTGACTACCAGCGGGCGTCGAAACTCAATTACGAGACGATCCCTGGCATCGAAGCTGCCCTGCTTGCGGCCGAATCTGCCCAACCGGTCGGCCCGCGCATGGTCAACGATCAAGTGACAGAGGAAGACATCGCCTCGGTCGTTGCCGCTTGGACTGGGGTGCCGATCGATCGTCTGACACAGGGTGAAACCCAGAAGTTGTTACAACTCGAGGCCGAGCTTGGCAAGCGACTTATCGGCCAGAAGGATGCCGTCCGCGCCGTCTCGGAAGCCGTGCGGCGCACCCGGGCCGGCATTTCAGACCCAGACCGGCCGACAGGCTCGTTCCTTTTTCTCGGCCCGACCGGGGTCGGCAAGACGGAACTCGCGAAAGCGCTCGCGGCGTATCTGTTCGATGACGAGAGGGCGCTGGTGCGCATCGACATGAGCGAGTATGGCGAGAAGTTCTCCGTGTCGCGGCTCGTCGGTGCGCCCCCCGGGTACATCGGCTACGAGCAGGGTGGGCAACTCACCGAGGCCGTGCGCAGGCGGCCGTACTCGGTGATCCTGCTAGATGAAGTCGAGAAGGCGCATCCAGAGGTCTTCGATGTTTTGTTGCAGGTGCTCGACGACGGCCGGCTCACCGACGGTCAGGGGCGCACGGTTGACTTCCGAAACGTGATCCTGATTCTCACGTCGAACCTCGGGAGCCAGTACATCACTGACCAGACCCTCCCGTGGGAGGAACGGAAGGCCGCCGTCAACGAGCTCGTTCGCCAGGCCTTCAAGCCGGAGTTCGTCAACCGACTCGACGACATTGTCGTGTTCTCACCGCTATCGACCGACGACTTGAGTCAGATCGTTGAGCTCTATATTGACCGACTTGCGAAGAGACTCAGCGATCGTCGCCTCGAGTTGGCGGTGACACCGGATGCCCGTGGCTGGCTCGCCGAGCGGGGCTACGATCCCGTCTACGGTGCAAGACCGCTGCGTCGCCTGATGCAGCACGAGATCGACGACAAGCTCGCTCGCTCACTCCTGGGCGGAGAAATCCGTGATGGTGACACGGTGCTTGTCGGGGTCGCGGCCAGCGGCGACGGGTTGACCGTCTCTAGGCCAAGCTAGAACCTCGAGCGAGAACCTCGAGCGAGAACCTCGAGCTAGAACCTCGAGCTAGAACGTCGGGCTAGAACGTCGGGCGGAGCGCAGCTTAGGCGAGCGGGGGCTCCGCTTGCGGCGGTTGCGCGCCGCGACGTCGCGCGCCAAGGATGCGCCAGATGGCGACCCCGGCGGCAACCAGCACGATCGCGTCATCGCCAAAACCGAACGGGCCGGCAAGCAGTTCCGGCACGATGTCGATCGGGGATGCTCCGTAGAGCAGCGCACTGATCGCGATGAGCACGGAGGTAAGCACGGGACGCTTCATGCATTTAGCGTAACTCGCGACGCGTTGCTGGCTCAGAAGTAGGCTCGAACTATGCATGCAACTGTTATCTACGGTGAACGCGACGTCAGGCTCGAAGTGGTTGCCGACCCGGTGTTGAGCACGGGTGGGGACGCGATCGTGCGGGTCGTGGCATCCTGCGTCTGCGGTTCAGATCTGTGGCCGTATCGTGGGGTCACCGAAACCGCAGAACCGAAGCGGATCGGGCACGAGTTCGTTGGCGTCGTTGAAGCGATCGGTGACCGGGTGTCGCGCATCGCCGTCGGCGACTTCGTGATCGCGCCGTTCTACGACTGTGACATGACGTGCGTCAATTGCCTGAACGGCGTCAGCACCTCGTGTCTTCACGGTGGCTGGTGGGGCAGCGCCGACCGGATGGGCGGGTTTGCCGACGGCGGCCAGGGGGAGTTCGTGCGAGTTCCGCACGCCGACGGAAGTCTGGTGGCGACCCCGAGCCAACCGGATTCGACCCTGATCCCCAGCCTCCTTACCCTCGCGGATGTGATGGGCACCGGGCACCACGCTGCCCTGAGCGCTGGCGTCACGGTTGGTAGCACCGTGGTCGTTGTCGGTGACGGTGCGGTCGGGCTGTGCGCGGTTCTTGCGGCCAAGCGGCTCGGGGCATCGCGGATCATCGCCATGTCGAGGCATCTCGATCGCGCCGCGGTGGCCACCAAGTTTGGCGCAACCGACATCGTCGAAGAACGGGGGGACGCGGGAGTCGAGCGCATCCGCGCGATGCTCGGCGGTATCGGAGCGGATTGCGTTCTCGAGTGCGTTGGCACCAAGGAGTCGATGGACCAGGCGATCCGGTCCGCGAGGCCTGGCGGCAAGGTCGGCTACGTCGGCGTGCCGAACGGTGGATCGGAGTTGCCGATTCGCGCGCTGTTCGGCAGCAACATCGGCGTGAACGGCGGTGTTGCGCCAGTGCGCAACTACATCGAGGAATTGCTACCGGAAGTGCTTGACGGCCGAATCAACCCTGGTCTCGTCTTTGATTTGCAACTCCCGCTAGCTGAAGTCGCCCAGGCCTATGCCGCAATGGATGAGCGTCGAGCGATCAAGGTGCTCTTGCTGCCGTAGCGCTGGGTGGCAGTGGCAGTGGCCGAGGCCGAGGCCGAGGACGGCCTAGAGAAACATCGGTCGGTCGTCGTCATCCTCGGCGTCGATCGCGAGATCAACGATGACTGGAACGTGGTCGCTCGGACCGTCACCCTTGCGCTCGTTTCGATCGATTCGTGCGGCAACGACGAGGTCGTCGAAAGCCGCAGAACCCAGGATGAAGTCGATACGCATTCCCTCGTTGCGCGGGAATCGCAGTTGTTGGTAGTCCCAGTAGGTGTAGCCCTCGATGCCTCGACTGCGGAGTGCGTCGACGAGACCAGCTTGCTCGAACGAGCGAAAGGCGTCTCGCTCTCGCTCACTGACATGCGTCTTGCCGGCAAACGCTTCAATGTCCCAAACGTCATAGTCGAATGGCGCGATGTTGAAATCGCCCATGAGCGCGAGCGGATGCCCGGGGTTTGCGGCAAGCCAGGTGCGAGTTTCCGTTGCCAGGTTCGCAAGCCACTCGAGTTTGTACGGATAGTGCGGATTGTCGAGTTCGCGACCGTTCGGAACGTAGAGGCTCCAGAGTTTCACACCGGCTACCGTGACGGCGATTGCTCGAGCTTCTCGAGGCAGACTGCCGTCTGGCAATGGTTTACCGAACCCCGGTGCAGATTCAAATCCGACGGTAACCTCGTCCATCGGCAGGCGACTGGCGAACGCGACTCCGTTCCACTGGTTGAGCCCGTCCAGTTCAACGGAGTAGCCAGCCTCCTCGAATGCCGCGAAGGGGAACTGCGCCTCAGTGCACTTGATCTCCTGCATCGCCAGCACGTCGATGTCTTCGCGACCCAGCCAGTCCACGACGCGAGCGACTCGTGACCGAACCGAGTTGACGTTCCAAGTCGCTACTCGCATCTCACAACGCTACTGGTTTGAGGCGACTGGTCTCGGAATCTGTAGGCTTGGCGGGTGACTTCGGCCCGCGAGCAGCTCATCCGGTACATTTCGGATGACGCGGTGTTTCACGGCGACTTCACGCTTACGAGCGGGGCGAAGGCGACCTACTATGTCGACCTGCGCAAAGTGAGCCTCGACCACCGCGTCGCACCTCTGATTGGTCAGGTCATGCTTGACCTCATCGCACCGATCCCCGATGTCGCCGCCGTCGGGGGTCTCACAATGGGTGCTGACCCGATCGCGGCCGCTGTGCTCCACCAGGGGGCCGCGCGCGGCCTCAGCTATGACGCCTTTGTTGTGCGCAAAGAACCGAAAGACCACGGGCGCGGTCGCCAAGTCGAGGGACCGGATGTCGAAGGGAAGAGGGTCGTCGTCCTCGAAGACACCTCGACCACTGGCGGATCGCCTCTCGCCGCAATCGAGGCGCTGTTGAAGGTTGGGGCCGAGATCGCCGCGGTCGCCGTTGTGGTTGATCGCGCGACCGGTGCACGTGAGCGAATTGAGGCGGCTGGGTACCCGTACCTTTCTGCGATCGGACTTGGAGACCTTGGGCTGGCGCACTGATGGCAGACCGCGACGATTTTGATCCCGGCGATTGGCTCGCGAGCCAGTTCGAGGAGGAGCCGGAACCGAAGAAACCTGCGCCTGCGCCTGCTCCGGCTAACCCCCCGCCTGCGTACGTGCCCCCGCCGAGTGCCCCTGAACCGGCGTTGCCGCCCCCTGCCGAGTCAGCCGGAGGTTTTGTATGGGGCCTCACGCCAGGCGGCG
>JBGSTT010000036.1:0-3025 GCA_041736385.1 Rhodoglobus sp.
ATTCTGGATGCCGCCGACGTCTGGTGCGCGCCGGTCATGACCCTGCCAGAACTCGTCACCCACGAGGGTTTCATTGCCCTCGACATGACCCAGCGTGTGACGCGATCGGGAGCCGACGGCGGCGGCCCGGTCGAGATCCAAACCGTTCGCCCGCCGGTGCGCTTCGACGGGCATCCACTCAAAAACGGTCGAGGTGCCCCGCACCTTGGTCAGCACACCGAGGCGATCCGTGCCGAATTCAGCAATAAGGAGGCAGCCAAGTGAAGAACCCCAACCCCGATCCGGTGGCACGAAACGCGGTTCCGGTCTGGAATCAGGACGTCAAACTCTACGAGGACTACGAGGTGGGTGAGGTCGATCGGTCGATCCGCCGCACCATCTCGGAGGGCGAGGTGATGATGTTTAGCAGCATGCTCGTTGACCTCCATCCGTACGTCGCCGACGAGATCTTTGCGCGTGACGAGGGGCTGTTCGGCCGCCGAATCGTGCCGGGAGCGCTCGTGTTCGGCTACGGCATGGGGCTGATGGCGCACAACAACGTCAACACCTTCAGTTACGGCTACGACCGCTTGCGCTTCATCAAGCCGCTCTTCATCGGCGACACCATCTACACGATGCGAACGCTGCTGCGCAAGGAGCCCAAGTACGAAGACATGGGGCTGTTCACGGTCTCCTACGAGGTCTTCCGGGCCGACGACGAGCAGATCGTGCTGTACTGCGAGCATCTTCAGACGGTGAAGTACCGGGACCCTGCGACCGCGAGGGCGCAATCATGATCGACTTCTTCCACGACATCTCGGACTATTGCAAGCTTGTGGTGCCAGAGGCGCACAAGGTCCCGATTGCCGTAGTCGGGGCTGGTGGTATCGTCGACGGCCAGCACTTGCCGGCGTACAAGCTCGCCGGCCTTGACGTCGTCGGCATCACCGATGTGGACTTGGACCGAGCCCGCGAGGTTGCTGACCGCCACGGCATCCCACGGGTATACGCCAGCCTTGATGAGTTGCTAGCCGATGAGCGCGTGCGGGTGGTCGATATCGCCGTCCCGGTCGCAGCGCAGCCGCCGATCTTCCGAGCGGCAGTCGCGGCAGGCAAGAACATCCTCGCTCAGAAGCCCTTCACGCAAGATCCCGAAACGGCCAAAGAGCTGGCGGCGCTTGCCGCTGAGGCAGGGGTCGTTGCGGCAGTGAACCAGCAGTTGCGCTTCGATGAGGGCATCGCAGCCGCTCACAGGATGGTCGAGCTCGGCTGGCTCGGAACGCTCACCTCATTCACCCTGTCGCTCAATGTTTTCTCGGATTGGAGACTGTGGGAGTGGACCAAGAACATGGAGCGCCTCGAGATCATGGTGCACTCGATCCACTACCACGACGTCGTTCGCTGGTTCATGGGCGAGCCAACTTCGGTGTACGCCGACGGCGGGCGAGTGCCGGGCCAGTACCCGGTCGGCGAGACCAGAACGACAAGCAGCTACCGGTTCTCAGACGGCAGCTCGGCGCTCGTCTATTCGAACCACATGAACCCGGGCGGTGACAGCACGGCGGAGTTCCGGATCGAAGGAACCGCGGGAGCAATCCGCGGAACACTTGGCCTTATGTATGACTATCCGAACGGTAGGCCGGACACGCTCGAGGTAACCAGCACGGTGGTCGGCACGGATGGCTGGGTGCCATATCCTGTGACCCTGCGTTGGTTTCCGCACGCATTTATTGGAACCATGGGCTCGGTGTTGGATGGGATCGCGACGGGCTCGACTCCGCGCAGCGCCGTCAGCGACAACGTCAAGACGATCGAGCTCGTTGCCGCGCTCTACCGCTCGATGGAATCAAACGAGGTCGTGCGCCTCGGTTAGAGAGGCGGAGCAATGGTCAAGATCAGCGATGTTGCCGCCCTCGCGGGTGTGTCGGCGTCTGCGGTCTCTCGAGTGCTGTCCGGCGACACAACCCTTCGGGTGTCTCCGGCGACGAGAGAACGCGTCATCGCTGCGGCGCGAGAGCTGGCCTACGTACCCAATCATGCTGGGCGCGCGTTGCGCACCTCGCGCAGCCGCACGATCGCTCTCGTCGTGCCGGATGTGACGAGCGCGGTATTCGCAGAGTTGGCCAGCGGGGCAGAAGACGAAGCGGCATCCCGCGGTCTCGCCATTGTGCTTGCGCGCGCTGAGCGATTGACCGACGGAAGCGAGTGGTTGCGTCAGATGGTCGGAGAGGCTCGAATTGACGGCGTCATTCTGCAGCTCCCCGATGGGCCTCCGCACATCGAGTTAGCGTCGATGGCGATCGGGAGAACGCCAATCGTGGTGATTAATTCGATCGATCACGGGCCGCTCAGCACAGTGGTTCTTGACGACGCCGGTGGCATCCGCACCGCCGTAGAGCATCTCATCGGCCTCGGTCACACTCGATTCGGTTTCATCGGCGGCGATAGCAGCAGCGCCACCGGCCAACGACGTGACGTTGGCTTTCGGGCAGCGATCGGTGCGGCTGGACTACCGATTCACGATCGCTGGATCACCGCTTTGGGATACTCGGGTGCGGACGGCCGGGCCGCGATGGAGGCGCTCGCGAGTCAAGACTCGTTGCCAACCGCACTGGTGGTTGCCAATCTCAACGCCGCACTCGGCGTCTTGGCGGCGATTCACGCGCTTGATCTGCGGGTGCCGAACGACATCTCGATTGTTGCGCTCCACGACGTCTGGTACGCCGACGCGACTTGGCCTCCCATTACGACCGTGCGGATGCCACTCAGCGAGTTGGGCGCGGCGGCGGTGGCGCGCCTCATGAATGACGATTCGACCGTCACCCACGCTACGGTGCGCTCGCCGGAGCCACTCCTCGTGGTGCGTCAGTCAACCGGCGACCCTCGCCGGGGATACGCGCCCTAGACGGCGAACCGCACGTTTGCGGCGGCTGGCCCGCCGCCCGGAACGTCATCGCCGCGCACAACAAGAACCCGAGCGTCGGATAGCAGCGCACGCCGCACCACCTCGTCGATGATGCCGTAGTTGGCGGCGTCATCGACATCA
>JBGSTT010000071.1:0-1828 GCA_041736385.1 Rhodoglobus sp.
TGGGCCCGCACGGGACTCGTTGAGCCAACGGTTCGTGGTGCCGCCGGGTCAGGATCGCAGCGACTCTACGGTTTTCGCGACATCCTGGTGCTCAAGCTCGTCAAGCGACTGCTCGACACTGGCATCTCGCTCCAGCAGATCCGTGTTGCCGTCAACCAACTGCGCGAATCAGGGATCAGCGATCTGGCTCAGACCACCCTCATGAGTGACGGGGCGAGTGTGTACCTGTGCACATCGAACGACGAAGTGATCGACCTCGTCAGTCGCGGTCAAGGTGTTTTCGGAATCGCCGTCGGTAAGGTGCTGCGCGAGGTCGAGACGAGCCTCACAGACATCGAGTCTGTCAAGGGCGAAGACCCCATGGACGAGCTGGCCAAGCGCCGGTCTGTTCGGGCTTCTTAGGTCCGTTCGAGGGGCGCTGTTCGAGGGGCGCTGTTCGAGCGTTCCAGCGAACGGTGGCGGGGGAGCCCGTCGGCTACGCGAGCCCGTCGGCTACGCGATCTCGTCAGTGAACGGCGCCATCCTCGCTGCGCGCATGACCCGTTCGAGCAACTGGTCGAAGTTCCTTGCCATCTCCTGCGCGCTCTCACCGGGCCAGACGTGCAACGGCTTCGCGGCGCCCTGAGCTTGCTGTAGCGAGGTGCGTTCTGGCAAGTGCGGGCTCAGCACGAGCGGGCCAAACATGTCACGCAATTCCTTGATGCGGTACTGGTGCTCCAGCGATTGCACCCGGAGTCGATTCACGATGATCCCGAGCGGCTGCAGACGGGGCGACAGCCCACGTCGAATCTCCTCGATCGCGCGCAACGCGCGATCAGCCGCCGCGACCGAGAACAGGCCGGGCTCGGTTACGACCGTCACTCGATCGCTCGCCGCCCACGCCGTCCGCGTGAGGGCGTTGAGCGACGGAGCACAGTCAATGAGCACGAGGTCGTACTCCGATTCGACGTTGGCGAGAGCTTCTTCAAGCTTCCAAACATCGCGGATGCTCGGATGCGGCCCATCGAAATTGATGGCGGAAGGCGAGCCAATGAGCACGTCAACCTTGCCGGGACGACCACGCGTCCAGCCGCTCGGCGCGATCGCGGCTCGCACAATCTTCTCTTTTGGTGAGGCGAGAACGTCAGCGACGTTGAGATGGCCGGTCGTGTCGATATCCATGCCGGTCGACACGTCCGACTGGGGGTCAAGATCTACGACGAGGGTACGGACCCCGCGTGCGAACGCAGCAGATGCTAGACCGAGCGTCACCGTGGTTTTGCCCACGCCTCCCTTGAGGGAACTGACGCTGAGTACATGCACGAGTAACGACGATACCTTCACTGGATTGAAAGAACCTAAAGGGCCGCCGCTCGGACGAACTCTGCGATGGACTCTGCGATGGATTCTAGGATGCACTCTGCGATGAATTCTGCGGAGTCAACCGTGAGACTTCGGTGACCATAAGATGGCGTCAATCAGAAAGGGCCGGATGTTCACGAAGATCCTCGTCGCCAACCGAGGCGAGATCGCCATTCGGGCGTTCCGGGCCGCATTCGAGCTGGGCGCGAAAACCGTTGCCGTGTTCCCGTATGAGGATCGAAGCTCGATGCATCGCCTGAAGGCCGACGAGGCCTATCAAATCGGCGAGAAGGGTCATCCGGTTCGCGCGTACCTCGACGTTGCGGAGATCATCCGTGTCGCAAAAGAGTCTGGCGCGGACGCCATTTACCCGGGCTACGGCTTCCTCTCCGAGAACCCTGAACTCTCTCGTGCCGCAGCTGAGGCGGGCATCACTTTCATTGGTCCACCGAGCAGCGTGCTCGAGATGGCTGGCAACAAGGTCACC
>JBGSTT010000073.1:0-6531 GCA_041736385.1 Rhodoglobus sp.
GCAGAGGCTCTCGCCGCCGAAGGCGAGGCGGAGGCCTCATCGATTCGGGTGCGAGGCAACGCCGAGGCCGAAGCGACGAGGGCGAAGGCGGAGGCGCTAGAGGAGCGTGCGGACGACCTGCTGCGGCAGCAGGTTATCGGCCAGTTGCCGGAGATCGTTCGCGCGGCGTCCGAGCCGCTGTCGGCGATTGCGAACCTCACAGTTATCTCATCGGATGGCACTGGTACCGCACAGGTCGGCCAGAACGTGGCCGCTCAACTCGTGACGGCCAATCAGATCATGCGAGATTTGGTCGGCATCGACATTTCGCAGATCATCACTGGACGCGCAGCAGGCAGGGCGGTCGGAGAGGGCTTGGCCGAAGCGGAGGCTACCCCTGCGCAACCCGCCAGACGAGCTGCGCAGAAGAAGCCGCCGCTGAAGGAGCCTTCGGCGTAGTTGCCGACGTGAGATAGCCAGGACCTGTGCAGCACAGGACCTGCGCTGCACAGGACCTTGGCTGCACAGGACCTTGGCTGCATAGGGCTTTGGCTGAGAAAGACCTAGGTGTCGCGGCGCTTCGAGGCGGCCTTGTCCTTCTTGTCCGCGCGCTTTTCCTTGAGCGACTTGCTGGCGGCAGTCTTCGCTGTGGTCTTCTTGGGGGATTTGTCGGCCATGTCGTTACTCTCCTCGATGAGCTGGAAACCGAGCGGGACTGCCCGTATCCAGAGCGTACGCGTTCACGCTGGCTGCTGCTCGGCTTCGAGCCTGGCAATACGTGCGCGCGCGGCATCCTCTGATGTCGATGACCGCCCGAGTACCCGACCGACAACACTGAGCACGACCCGCGTCGCCGTGATCACGGGCAGCGGCGACCGACGCAGACCCAGCCGCTTGCGATACTCGCGGGGGATGGATGCGACGGCTCCAGCGAACAGCACGCGGTAGCCGGGCATCATTGCTCTCGCGAGCGGGGGGTTGCGGATGAAGCGCACGGCCTCAGCGACTCGTTCGTCGCTCTTGAGAGATGGCTCGAATGCGCGAAGTTGCGCATCCAACTCGGCACGCGAACGCGGGGGATCGGTGACCCCGACGAGTTCACCAGCGGTCGCCCACTCCCGAACGTAGCGGTCAGCACCACCGGGGATGCGATCGCCCCAGAGCTCGTGGCAGGCGAGAAACGCGTCAGTGAAGACCACGTGCACCCACGCCAAGAGTTCCTGATCCCCGGCGGAGTACGGTCGCTCGTTGCCGTCAGCATCGACGTAGGTTCCGACAACGCGGTCGTGAAAGCGTCCGACCCTTGTCGACTCGTCCCGCGCGTTGACCGTGTCGGCGAAGGTCACCGTGATGAGCCACTGGATGGTGCCAGACAGCCTGCCAAGCGGATCCTCGCGGTAGCGCGACCAGTCGTGCACTCCGGCCATTGCGCCAGGGTGCAGGGTCTGCATGAGCAGTGCCCGGATGCCGGCGACGAGCGTCGGCATGCCGCCGTGGACGGCCCATGCAGCCGAGCCGGGCCCAAAGAAGCCTGAGTCATCGCCCTCTTCCATGCGATGCACCCAGCGAGGCTGGCCAGAACTCTCGCCGGAGAAGGTGGTGAGGAGGTGTGATCGCCAGCGATCACTAACCTTTCCCATGGCTTCGAATCTAGTCATCGAGTCTGGGAGTTGGCGCTCGCCGTCGTTCGGCGCCCGCGATCACTCGCGGGGGTCGGTCTGCTGCCCGAGGAGTTTGTCGATCTCGCGACGCTCACGTTTGGTTGGGCGTCCTGCACCGCGATCACGCCGCGGAGCGAGGGCGACCTCGAACGGCGTCGGTGGTGGTGGACTGTCGTCGCGAAAGCTCTCCACCGCGACCGCCGCCGACACCCGCTTGGCGATCAGGGCGCGAACCACCAGAACGCGATCAAAGCCGGAGACGCGAACCCGCACCTCGTCACCGAGCTTGACCGCGTACGCAGCTTTCACGCGTTCGCCGTTGACCCGAACATGTCCTGCGCGGCTAGCGGCGGTGGCAAGCGATCGGGTCTTGAAGATCCGAACGGCCCACAACCAGCTGTCGACCCGAACGGAGTTGCCCTGGTCAGGCATCGACTACACCGTCGCCAGCTCGCTCTTCCACCGAACGAGTTCTCGAACCGTCTGGCTTGAGTCGGTTGCGAGTTTGGCCATCGCATCGCTTGGCACGAAGAAGTTCACGGCGAGAAAACCGCGAACCCGGTCCGATGGATCGTCTGCGAGCAGTCGAAGCACCTCGCTCGGGGCGCTCTCATTGCGCGCGACGCAGGACCGCACGCCATCATCCGGGTCCCTGGCGAGGTCGAAAAAGACGTCCTCCGGCGTGTGCAGGCTGCTGGCGACGCTCTCCCGAATCTTCGGGTTGCTGTCGGCGCCAAGAATACGCAATCGATGGATCTTTGCCGGAGTGATCTCGGGGGATGGGTGAAGGGCTTCTGCCTGCTCTGGGGTCAGCATGGCGGGTGCCATCGACCGAAGTTGCGCGAGCTGCGCTGGAGTATTGAAGCGGATGCACGACATGCTCCGATGCTAGGGGGCGGATGTCATCAATCGCGTACTCCATGCCGCGATCAGTGAAGTCTCCAGTGAAGTCTCCTCTCGTGGCTTCTCCCTAGCCTCGGTAAGATCAGGGAATGTGACCACCGCTCCAGAAGTCAGCGACCGAGTGTGGACGATACCCAACGTTCTGAGCATGATCCGGCTCGCACTCGTTCCCGTGTTCCTCGTGTGCGTGATCACTGGGGAGGACGGGTTCGCCCTTGCGATCTTGGTGTTCTCGAGCCTTAGCGACTTTCTCGACGGGGTGATCGCACGTCGGTTCCGGCAAATCACGCGACTCGGCCAGTTGCTCGATCCGGCAGCCGATCGACTCTTCATCTTTGCGGCGCTGATCGGCCTTGCCATCCGCGATGTCATTCCGTGGTGGTTGTTCATCGTGATCGTCGCTCGCGACGTTGTGCTGCTGGGCTTCGGCATCTTGGGAGCCAACTTCGGCTACGGCCCGTTGCCCGTGCATCATCTCGGCAAGGTGGCGACGGCCGCATTGTTTTACGCACTTCCGATCCTTATGCTCGGCCAGGCGATCCCAGAGACCGCTTGGATTGCGAGTCCCATCGGTTGGGCTTTTGCGCTGTGGGGGGCACTTTTGTACTGGTGGGCTGGCGGCATTTACTTTCGCGAGACCATCAGGCTCGTTCGGAAAGCGCGCCTCGACGAGCCTGCGCCATCCGATACGCTGGTCGACTAAGGAGGCGCACGTTGGTTGATTCCGAAGAAGTGGCTCGGTTGGCCGGCAAGGCCCCTGATGGGGAAGAGTCAACGGCTCACTACGGCCAAGAGTTCGCGGCTCAGGTCGCGGCACTCGGCAGTGACATCTCTGCTGATGAGGTCACCGCCATCGCGGCTTTACCGTCTGGGTCTGCGCTCCTAGTCGTGCGACGCGGACCGAATGTCGGCGCGCGTTTTCTACTTGACGCCGATGTCACGACGGTCGGTAGGCATCCGGATGCCGACATCTTTCTCGACGACGTGACGGTATCTCGGCTCCACGCCGAGTTCACTCGCTACGGAACGAGCTTTCAGGTCAAGGATCTTGGCTCACTCAACGGCACCTATTTCGACGGCGTCAGAATCGATGTTGCGCTCTTGAGCGACGGCGCGGAAGTGCAGGTCGGTAAGTTCCGCCTGACCTTCTTTGCATCGCGCCACGATCTGCCGTCGGCGGCTGGCGCATAGTGGCGGCCGAATCTGTGCGGTCGCGTTCGACCGCGGTGCCTGCGCTGTTGAGTATCGGGCAGGTGCTCGCGAGACTGAACCCCGAGTTTCCAGAACTCACTCCGTCGAAACTGCGGTTTCTCGAAGAGCGGCGGTTGGTTTCTCCAGCTCGCACCGAGTCCGGCTATCGCAAGTTCTCGCCATCCGATATGGAGCGATTGCGGTTCGTGCTGACGATGCAGCGAGATCACTACTTGCCGCTCAAGGTGATTCGAAGCTATCTGGCTGAACTTGATGCTGGGCGCAGCCCGGAGTTGCCCGGTGCGGTGCGAAATGGGACATCGATTCTGTCGGCCGACCGCAAACTCTCGCGGGAAGAACTGATTCGCGAGGCTGGCGCGACCCCGATGCTGTTAGCAGATGCGATCAGCGCGTCGTTGATCGTCGCCGCTGACACTTTTGGCGATGACGCACTCGCGGTCCTGACGACGCTCGTCGAATTGCAGCGCACCGGCATTGAGCCGCGGCACTTGCGCGGTTTTCGGGCCGCTGCTGAACGTGAACTTGGGCTCATTGAGAACGCCCTGATGCCGGTTGCCAGGCGCAAGGATGCCGCGAGTCGGGCCAGGGTCGCCGAGATGGCAGGCGAGATTGCCGGCCAACTGGAAACTGTTCGGAGCAGTCTCATCCGATCCGCACTCTCGCGGCTCAATTCGTAGTACGGTCAAACGAGCGACAACACCGCCCAGCGTTGTGGTTGTCAATCGCCTAACCGCCAGCGGATCCGACACGCCGAAGTGTTTGATCGAATGTCGCGGGTTGCTGTGGTGGCCGTGGGTAGCGTTGGGGTGAATCAACTGTAAGTGTCAACGTCAACATGAAGGTTTGTGTTGATGTCGTCACGAGCCATACGAGGGGCAAGGCGATGAGCGAACTCAGCCGCAGCGATGACGCTCGGTACGATCGTGGCCTGTTGTTCACCGATGGCTTGCCAGATCTTGACGATTCTGCTGGCTACCGCGGTGCCGTCGCGTCTCGCGCTGCTGGCATTAGCTACCGCCAGCTCGACTACTGGGCCCGCACGGGACTCGTTGAGCCAACGGTTCGTGGTGCCGCCGGGTCAGGATCGCAGCGACTCTACGGTTTTCGCGACATCCTGGTGCTCAAGCTCGTCAAGCGACTGCTCGACACTGGCATCTCGCTCCAGCAGATTCGTGTTGCCGTCAATCAACTGCGCGAATCAGGAATCAGTGACCTGGCTCAGACCACCCTGATGAGTGACGGGGCGAGTGTGTACCTGTGCACATCGAATGACGAGGTGATCGACCTCGTCAGTCGCGGTCAGGGTGTGTTCGGTATCGCGGTCGGCAAGGTGCTGCGCGAGGTCGAAACGAGCCTCACCGACATCGAGTCGGTCAAGGGCGAAGATCCCATGGATGAACTGGCCAAACGCCGCTCGGTTCGGGCCTCTTAGCGCCCTTCGGCCGCACTAGCGACCGACCGCGGGGGAGCCCCTCAGCTAGGCGATCTCGTCAGTGAAGGGCGCGATCCTCGCTGCGCGCATGACCCGCTCGAGCAACTGGTCGAAGTTTCTTGCCATCTCCTGCGCGCTCTCACCCGGCCACACGTGCAATGGCTTCGCGGCGCCCTGAGCTTGCTGTAGCGAAGTGCGTTCTGGCAGGTGTGGGCTGAGCACGAGCGGGCCGAACATGTCACGCAATTCCTTGATGCGGTACTGGTGCTCCAGCGACTGCACCCGGAGTCGATTCACGATGATCCCGAGCGGCTGCAGACGGGGCGAAAGCCCGCGTCGGATCTCCTCGATCGCGCGCAACGCACGATCGGCCGCAGCGACCGAGAACAGGCCGGGCTCGGTTACAACCGTCACACGATCACTCGCCGCCCACGCTGTCCGCGTTAGGGCATTGAGCGAAGGAGCGCAGTCAATGAGCACGAGGTCGTACTCCGATTCGACGTTAGCGAGGGCTTCCTCAAGCTTCCAGATATCTCGGATGCTCGGATGCGGCCCGTCGAAGTTAATGGCAGAAGGCGAGCCAATAAGTACGTCAACCTTGCCGGGACGACCACGGGTCCAACCGCTCGGCGCGATCGCGGCTCGCACGATCTTCTCTTTCGGCGAGGCCAGAACATCGGCGACGTTGAGATGGCCACTCGTGTCAATGTCCATGCCGGTCGACACGTCCGACTGGGGGTCAAGATCTACGACGAGGGTGCGGAGTCCACGAGCAAATGAGGCAGATGCTAAACCGAGCGTCACGGTGGTTTTGCCCACGCCTCCCTTGAGGGAACTGACGCTGAGTACATGCACGAGTAACGACGATACCTTCACTGGATTGAAAGAACCTAAAGGGCTGGCGCTCGAATGGACTCGCGATGGATTCTGCGGGGTCAACCGTGAGACTTCGGTGACCATAAGATGGCGTCAATCAGAAAGGGCCGGATGTTCACGAAGATCCTCGTCGCCAACCGAGGCGAGATCGCCATTCGGGCGTTCAGGGCCGCATTCGAGCTGGGCGCGAAAACCGTTGCCGTGTTCCCGTATGAGGATCGAAACTCGATGCATCGCCTGAAGGCCGACGAGGCCTATCAAATCGGCGAGAAGGGTCATCCGGTTCGCGCGTACCTCGACGTTGCGGAGATCATCCGTGTCGCAAAGGAGTCTGGCGCGGACGCCATTTACCCGGGCTACGGCTTCCTCTCCGAGAACCCTGAACTCTCTCGTGCCGCAGCTGAGGCGGGCATCACTTTCATTGGTCCACCGAGCAGCGTGCTCGAGATGGCTGGCAACAAGGTCACC
>JBGSTT010000075.1:0-2375 GCA_041736385.1 Rhodoglobus sp.
GTGTTGAACACGTGACTCGTCGGGGCGAAGTCCGCGGTGCAGGCCTGATCGGTCGGGGGAGCGAATCGCAGGTCGAGCGTTTCCGGCGACGGCACCGTCAGCGAGGTCGGAACGCCAGGGCATCCTGACGAACCCCAGGTGATCACCGTCAATGTTGCGCGGTCGTCGGTCCACACGGCGACGGGCTGCTCGCCCAAGCCTTCTGTCTCAGTCAGGGTGATTCCGGGGGCTACGCCGCGCACGGTCTCGGTGGCGATCGA
This sequence comes from Rhodoglobus sp., assembly GCA_041736385.1. Lineage (GTDB taxonomy): Bacteria > Actinomycetota > Actinomycetes > Actinomycetales > Microbacteriaceae > Rhodoglobus. The sequence goes on from JBGSTT010000075.1 coordinate 261, forward strand.
TCCGCCCGGCGCGCATCCGGTGAGGACCAGCGCGACGGCCGCCGCGAGAGTAACGGTCGCAGCGAGGCGACGACGGTGCCATGGGTTCATGAAGCCAAGGCTATGCCTCGCGAGCGGCGCGTGTCGAGAGTGATGGTCGGGTTCTGCGCCTAGGATGGAACTCCGTGGTGGATAACTCTGAACGGCACGTGAGCAAGCATGTTTTCGTCACCGGTGGGGTGGTTTCGTCCCTCGGCAAGGGCCTCACCGCCGCGAGTCTCGGTAACCTGCTCACCGCCCGCGGTCTGCGTGTCGTGATGCAGAAGCTCGACCCGTATTTGAATGTCGATCCCGGCACGATGAACCCGTTCCAGCACGGTGAAGTCTTCGTCACCGACGATGGTGCAGAGACCGACCTGGACATCGGCCACTACGAGCGCTTTCTCGACATCAACCTTGATCAGGCCGCCAACGTCACGACCGGCCAGATCTATTCGACGGTCATTGCCCGCGAGCGGCGCGGCGAATACCTCGGCGACACGGTGCAGGTCATCCCGCATATCACCGATGAGATCAAGCGCCGGATGCGACTGCAAGCGCAGGCAGGACCCGACGGCCAGCCGGCGCCAGACGTGATCATCACGGAGATCGGTGGCACCGTCGGCGACATTGAGAGCCAGCCGTTTATCGAAGCGGCACGTCAGGTGCGTCACGAACTCGGGCGCAAGAACGTGTTCTTCGTTCACGTGTCACTCGTGCCGTTCATGAACGCCTCCGGTGAGCAGAAGACCAAGCCGACCCAGCACTCGGTCGCGGCGCTGCGCTCGATCGGTATTCAGCCAGACGCGCTCGTGCTGCGCAGCGACCGACCGGTCTCAGAAGCCAATAAGCGCAAAATCGCCCTGATGTGTGACGTCGAAGAAGCCGCGGTCGTCAATGCTGTCGACGTGACGAGCATCTACGACATCCCGACGATGCTGCACGACCAGGGCCTCGACGCGTACATCATCGAGCAGCTCGGACTCGAAGTATCCGAAGTCAATTGGGATGGCTGGCGCGAACTGCTCGAAACGGTGCACGACCCCAAGTTCGAGGTGACGATCGGCTTGGTTGGCAAGTACATCGACTTGCCGGATGCCTACCTGTCGGTCACCGAGGCGCTGAAAGCCGGCGGGTTCGCGCTCAAGACGAAGGTCTCGATCCGGTGGGTTGCCTCAGACACCTGCGAAACGCACGACGGAGCCGCGAAGCAACTCTCCGACCTCGACGGCATTTGTGTGCCTGGCGGCTTCGGCGTGCGCGGCATCGAGGGCAAACTCGGGGCGCTCAAGTTCGCGCGCGAAAACGGCATCCCGGTGCTGGGGCTGTGCCTCGGGCTGCAGTGCATGGTGATCGAGTACGCGCGGGATGTCGTGGGCCTCGCCGGGGCATCCTCGAGCGAGTTTGACCCCGACACCGAGTACCCGGTGATCGCGACCATGGCAGAGCAGGTCGACATCATCGCCGACGGAGACCTCGGCGGCACGATGCGCCTCGGCTTATACGAAGCCTCGCTCGCGCCGGGCTCGATCGTCGAGGAACTGTACGGTGCCGCGACGATTGCCGAGCGCCACCGCCATCGCTACGAGGTCAACAACGCCTACCGGCAGCAGATTGCGGATGCCGGACTGACCTTCTCAGGGATCTCACCGGACCGCACCCTCGTCGAGTTCGTCGAACTGCCGCGCGCGGTGCATCCGTTCTATGTCGGGACCCAGGCGCACCCGGAGTTGCGGTCGCGACCGAACCACGCGCATCCACTGTTTCGAGGACTGATTGGCGCCGCGCTCGAGCGACAGCAAGCGAGCCGACTGTTCGAGGTCGCCGAGGGTGCTGAGGTTACCGAGGTCGGCGAGGTCGGCGAGAGTTCTGACGTCGCCGGGGTTGCTGAGGCTGTGGATGTCTGAGGCTGGCATGTCTGAGGCTGGCATGCCTGAGGCTGGCATGCCTGGGGCTAGCCCAGCGCAGTCGTGGGGCACCGCTGGCGACACCCTTGCCGATGACCCCGTGCACCCACCGGTCACCAACGCTGAGACGGTCTTTCACGGTGTCGTGTGGAACGTGGTTCGCGAGCGGTTTGAGCTTGAGGGCGCGACG
>JBGSTT010000010.1:0-2916 GCA_041736385.1 Rhodoglobus sp.
CGTCGGCGAGCATCACCGAGTGGACTTCGCGGTCTCTGCCCCGGAGGTCGTACTTGCCGGGCTGGCGACGGTGACCAAGCGCATCCGCCTGGGCTCGGCTGTCACGGTGCTGAGTTCGGATGATCCGGTTCGAGTCTTTCAGCGCTTCGCCACCGTGGATGCGCTCTCGAACGGTCGCGCGGAGGTCATCCTCGGTCGCGGCTCCTTCACGGAGTCCTTCCCTTTGTTCGGCTACGACCTCGGTGACTACCAGCAGCTCTTCGAGGAGAAGCTCGACTTGTTCACCGAGCTCCTCAAAGAACAACCCGTGACGTGGCAGGGCACCATGCGCGCGGGGTTGAGCGAGCAAAGCGTGTTCCCGCACACCGAATCCGGTCACATCCGCACCTGGATCGGCGTCGGGGGCAGCCCCGAGTCCGTCGTACGGGCGGCGCGCTACGAACTGCCGCTCGTACTCGCCATCATTGGCGGCGACCCCGGCCGCTTCGCACCGTACGTCGATCTCTTTCACCGCGCGCTCGACCAGCTCGAGAAGCCGCAATTGCCAATCGCGGTGCACTCCCCGGGTTTCATCGCTGACACCGACGACGAAGCCGCCGAGTTGTACTTCGAACACCATCGCGCGATGCGGGATCGCATTGGCGCAGAGCGCGGCTGGCCGCCGTCGACGCCGGCGGAGTTCCGCAACGAGATTGAGCACGGGTCGCTGTATCTCGGCTCGCCCGAGACGGTCGCCCGCAAGATTGCCGCGACGGTTGCAAACCTCGGCATCCGGCGATTCGATATGAAGTACAGCGCGGGAACCTTGCCGCACGAGCACATGATGCACTCGATCGAGCTGTACGGCACGGAGGTCATCCCGATGGTCCGGGACATCCTCGCGAGTGAGCGAACCCCGACGTTGGCGAACTGACCTACGTTGGCGAACTGAGCTACGTTGGCGAACTGACCTATTCTGACGAACTGACCTTCTCTGGCGAGCTGGCTCCGGCCTCTTTCGGCGCAACCTTGCGCCGACCTGAGCGCACGATCAGCATGACGATTCCGGCGATCACGGCGCCGAAGATGAGCCATGGCACGAGCACACCGATAACGACGATCAGTCCGGAGAAGAACGCCACGAACGCGTTCCAACCGGTGACTATCCCAGAGAAGAAGTCGGCAGGTTCCGGATCTGGCACAACCCGTTCCGTGACGAGGTTGAGTTGAATGGTCGACAGGCTCACCTGATCTGTGAGAAAGCGGCGCTGGCTCTCAAGGCTCTCCAATTGGGCTTGGCGATCCGAAATAGCCGTCTCAAGCTGGATGAGCGTGTCGGTGTCACTCGCGCTTGCGAGCAGCGCCAACAGGCGGTCGACGGATGCGCTCAGTGCGGAAATTCGCGCATCGAGGTCACGAGACTCCATCGTGACGTCACTCGAGTTGAGCGAAACTTCCTGCACGTCGCCCAGTTCACGAAGCTTGTCGAGAGTCTTGGTCAGGTCTTTCGATGGAACGCGGAGCGTCAGCGTGGCGCTGCCACCATCCTCACCGCGGGGGGCGTACTCGCTGCGGCCGTCGATGCGGCCGCCGGCCGCTTCTGCGATCCGGATGGCTTCAGCCGCGGCATCCTGAGGAGACTCGACGGTGATCGTCACATATCCGGTCGTGATGACTTCGCGCTCGGTGCCGCCGAGCGCTGAATCGGAGCCGAGTACTCCGTCGCTGCCGGGCGATACGCCCTCGACATTGATCTGCTCTGGCGCGGCGAACCCGCCCGATTCGTTGACGGTATCGCTCGAGCCGAAACCGGCACTGCATCCCGATAGGGCAAACGCGGTCAAAATTGCTGCGGTGCTGATGATAAGTGAACGCCTCATGGTGTCAAAGTAGCCTCCACCCTGAGCGATCGCTACCCAACCTTTCTAACGATTCGAGCGTCACTCCACATTACTCACTGAGCAATTCCTGCTGGGATGCCATGCCACGACGCCGTCGTGGCAGGATTCTTTTGAAACCGGCGCTCGTCGCCGTCACGCGGAAGGATCACAATGAGTTTCTTGGATGACGCAAAAGAGAACATCGCCGAAGGCTTCGAGAAGGTCAAAGACAAGGCAGAAGAGGTCGGCGACACGGTCAAGGAGAAGGCTGCCGAAGCCGGAGAGTTCGTGAAGGAGAAGGCCAGCGAGGCCACCGAGTTCGTCAAGGACAAGTTCGATGGCGACGAGCCGGCCGACGAGCCGGCCGCCGAGCCGACGACCGAGTCAACCCCTCCGTCGGCCTGAATCGGCGACTGAATGATGACGGGGTCGGGAGCGCCGCGGCGCTCCCGACCCTTCGTTAAGCTGACCCCATGAACTGGTTCGTTCGCGCGGCGAACCGACTCCGCGCACCGAGTGCACCGGTGCTGCATATCGCGGGGGATGAGGGCGAGGGCCCTGTCATCATCCTCATTCATGGCATCGCGTCGTCCGCGGTCACGTTTCGGCGGGTCGTTCCGCTACTGCAGGATCGGTATCGCTGCATCAGCCTGGATCTTCTCGGCTTCGGCGAGTCGCCGACTCCAGTGGATGCGACGTACACGGTCGAGGAGCACGTCGCGGCCATCAACGCCACGATTCGTTCGCTCGGGCTCAGCGCCCCGTTCATTCTCGTCGGGCATTCGCTCGGCAGCTTGCTTGCCGTCCGCTTCGCCGCGCAATACCCGGCGCAAGTCTCTCGACTGGTGCTCGTCAGCCCGCCGGCCTATCTGAGCCAATCCGAGATCGGTGACCCGCTAGAACGAGCCCGCATGGGCGTGTACTTGAAGGCTTATGAGTTCTTGCGCGGCAATAAAGACGTGACGATGGCGACCGCGTCCACCATCTCGCGCGTGTTGCAGCTGGGTACTGCGCTGGAGGTGACCGAGCGCAACTGGAACCCCTTCGTCCTCAGCCT
>JBGSTT010000125.1:0-2421 GCA_041736385.1 Rhodoglobus sp.
AGGGACGATCCGGATGCCGCCGCGAGCAGCGCCTTCTTGCGCTCGGCCATCGGCAACTGTCCGGTGAGGATGGTTGGGCGCAGCCGTGCGGCGAGGTCAGGAGTGAGCGTGCGCACGATCGAACGCAAGTGCTGGTGGGCGAGCACTTCGGTCGGGGCGAGCAGGGCGGTCTGGCCGCCTGACTGGGCAACAGCGAGCATCGCGCGCAGCGCCACGAGCGTTTTGCCGGACCCGACCTCTCCCTGCACCAGCCGGTTCATGGGGCTCGAGTCCGCGAGATCACGTGCGATCTGCTCGCCGACGGCGCGTTGATCGCCCGTGAGCGTGAAGGGAAGCATCGCATCGAAACCGGCGAGGAGCGCACCGGCGAGCCTGGGGATGGTGGCATCCGCGCGCAGCCGCTGGCGCTGCTGGAGGAGCGCGGCCTGCAGTACGAACGCCTCCTGAAACCGGAGGGAGGCTCGCGCGGCAGCGGCATCCGCCTCGGTTGGTGGTCGGTGCACGAACTCGAGTGCCTGTGCGAACGGAAGCAACCCGCGGTCGTGTGCAACGGCATCCGGCACCGGGTCGTCGACAGGCGGCAGCGTATCGAGCACGACCGCGATTGCCTTCTGCAGTTGCCAACTCGCCACGGTGGAGGTCGCGGGGTAGATCGGGATCGGCAGCTCGGCCCACGCTTTGACGCGCGCGGGGTCGGCAAGGTCGTTGGCGAGGTTCTCGGCACGTTTGTCGACGAGGGGGTTACCGAGCGTGTCGGCCCTCTCGGCGTCGGCGGTTTCGAATAATTCGTAGTCCGGATGCGCCAGCTGGAGAGACCCGCGATAGTCGCCGACCTTGCCGGCGAAGATTCCCCGAGCTCCCGGTCGGAGGTCGTTCCTGCGCCAGGCCTGATTGAAGAAGGTCAGCGTGATGATGCCTTTACCGTCGGTGATGCGCACCTCGAGAATCGAGCCCTTGCGCGCTTTCATGGGGCGCTCGCGCACCTCGAGCACTTCGGCGACGATCGTCACCGCTTCGTTGAGGGGAAGTTCGCTGAGCGCCGTCAGCTCGCCGCGGCGGGCGTACCGTCTGGGGTAGTGCGCGAGCAGATCGCCGACGGTGAGCAAGCCGAATGCCTTCTCAAATGCTGCCGCCGTGCGCCCGCCGAGCACCGCACTCAGCTTCTGATCGAGGGGGGAGGCCACGGTTCGAGGGTAGCGTTGTGTCGTGACACGAATCATCGCCGGATTCGCTGGATCGTTGCGCATCGCGGTGCCGGGGTCTGGCACGCGTCCAACGAGCGACCGGGTGCGCGAAGCGATCTTCTCTGCGTTGGACTCGCGGGGCGCCATCGTTGGCGAGCGCGTGCTCGACCTGTACGCGGGATCCGGAGCGCTCGGGCTCGAGGCGGCATCCCGCGGGGCTGCACATGTGACGCTGGTCGATCGGGTTGCGACGGCGCTTCGGCAAAATGCCACTCGCATCCTCGCGCAGGTGTCAGCAGAGTCCGCGCCGACGATCGAGATCTCGAGTCAGCCGGTGCAGAGTTTCCTGAACCTAGCGGTGTCGAAGTCTGCTGGATCGGCTCATGCACCGTCGGCCCGAGTTGCAGCACCGTGGGGTCTTGTGTTCATTGACCCGCCATACGAGCTCGGATTGGTCGAGCTGCAGCAAAACCTCGAGGCGCTCGCTCATCAACTGAGCGACGGCGCCACCGTGGTGCTGGAGCGGAGTTCACGCACGCCAGCACCCGCCTGGCCAACGGGCTTGGTGCTCGATAAGCGCAAGGACTACGGCGATACCGCCCTGTATTGGTTGCGATCGACGGGACGCACATGACAGAGCAGGACGCTAACGGAACCGAGACGAGTGCGGTGCGCCAAAACCCCAGCCGCCGGGTGCTCGTGGCAATCGTTGCGGGACTTATCGCCGTCGTGATCGCGCTGAGCGGTGTTGTCTTCGATCTTGGACGGGCTCGATTACAACAGGATGCACTTCTGGAGGAGAATCGTCGGCTGATCAACGCGCTGACCAAGCAGTTGTACTGGGCTGAAACGCAACTGGACGAGTTGCGCGAGCAGTTGGACCGGTAGCGGGTGGATCGGTAGCAGTTGGACCTAGCCCTAGCCGGCGGCCCCGTTCCAGTCGGCGAAGGGATCCCAGCCACCGCGCTCGACGTATGGTGCGCCGTCCACCAGCACGCCAGCACCTGCGACGACAGCGCCGATCTGCCGGAACCCGCCGGGCAAGAGCGTTCCCGCTGAAAAGGTTGCAAGCAAGGCGTGATCCTCCCCACCATCGAGTGCGTCGCGGGAGCCGATCTTCTCCGCCGAGAGATCGATGGCCACCCCGCTCGCCGAGGCGATCCTCCGCGCGTCGACGCCAAGTCCGTCGCTCACGTCGAGCATCGATGTTGCGCCAGCGACGGCGGCGGCTGGGCCG
>JBGSTT010000017.1:0-5385 GCA_041736385.1 Rhodoglobus sp.
ACAATGTTCAACGGTTCTCCCGCCTTTAGCGGGTTCTCAACGAACGACCTTGTGGCGGCGCGCGAGTTCTACGGCACCGTCATCGACATCGCGTGGTTTTCCGATCCTGCGGGCAACATTCTGAGTGGGCTCAGCAATTGAGTCAACCGGATTCCTCGAACGCCAAACTGATTGCGCTACTCGCGGCGGATCTTCTCGCCGCCGATTTCACCGTCGACGGCCTCAACGCGCTATTAGGGGTGGATGCCGCGGCAGCCCTCAATCGAGGCCACCGGGTACCGGCACTGCGCGTCATTGACGAGAGCGCACTGGGAACGCTCGCACGGGTTTTCGTGCTTGGACTTGCCGCTGAGGTTGATGACCTCAACGTCGCCATGCCACGACTGGGAGCGGCTGGCGCGGTTCAACTCCGGCTCATCGACACGCTCGGCAACCCGCTCGTTGCGATGCGTCCGTACTCGGTCGTCGATTCGGCGGGAGCAGCGAACTGGTGGATCGCTTCCGACCTTGGCGAGGTCGCGCTCGGTCATGAACTCAGCGTGGATCACGTACTCGGAGTCGGCGGAGCTTCCACGACCTTGAGCGCGCTCATTATCCCGGCTGAGGTCGAACTCGCACTCGACCTCGGTACCGGCTGTGGAATCCAGGCGATGCATGTTTCACGCTTCGCAGCCAGAGTCATTGCCACCGATATTTCAGAACGTGCCTTGAGTTTTGCGCGCTTCAACGCTGCCTTGAGCGGGGTCACAAACATCGAGTTTCGGCACGGAAATCTATTCGAGCCGGTGAGTGGCTTACGGTTCGATCTGATCGTCTCCAACCCACCTTTCGTCATCACGCCGCGCGGTTCTTCGGTTCCGGAGTACGAGTACCGGGATGGTGGCATGGTGGGGGACGGCATCGTTTCGGCGGTCATTGCCGGACTCGAACCGGCGCTGGCGCCCGGCGGAGTTGCCCAACTCTTGGGCAACTGGGAGTACACCGAAACCGACGGACTGGACCGGGTGCGTCAGTGGCTTTCGAGCACCGCACTCGACGCGTGGGTCGTTGAACGCGAGCGACAAAGCACTGGGTTGTATGCCGAGACGTGGATCCGCGATGGCGGCACGACGCCGGGGGCACGCTTCGACCAGCTGTACACCGCGTGGCTCGATGATTTTCGGAGCCGGGGTGTCACCGAGATCGGTTTCGGGTACCTGACACTGCGACTTCCAGTCGGTGGCCGGCCAACGCTGCGACGGATCGAGCGGTACGGGCATCCGCTAGGTGGCTCGATTGGTCGTCACACCGCGTCTGTACTGGCCGCGCATGACTGGCTCGAGAGTCGAGACGACGCCATGCTCGCGCAGTCGCGGCTGGTCGTGGCAAGCGACGTTACAGAAGAACGCCACTACTGGCCGGGAGACGAGCATCCGAGTGCCATCACGTTGCGACAGGGCGGCGGTTTCGCGCGGTCGCTACCGGTCGGAACCGCTCTCGCGGCAGTCGTTGGCGCGTGCGACGGGACGCTCACCCTTGCCGCGATCGTCGGCGCGGTTGCGCAGTTGCTTCAGCTCGAAGAAGAAGCGCTGATCGCCGAGATCCTGACTGAGGTACGAGAACTCGTCGAGACGGGGATGCTCCTTGCCGAGTCGACGACACTCACTGGTCGCGCTCACGTGCCTCCCACCTGACACAAAGCTGCGGTTGCGATTATTGGACAATGATTCGCACGCGCTCCCTCTTGAGCGTCGTCGCGGCACTGTACTTGACCACACTGATCTGCCTCGCGTTCGTCCCACGCGCCGAGACGGCTATCCCGTCCGAGGCATCCGCAGCTTTGCAGTTCGCGCTGGCCTCGGTTCTGCTAGTGCTGTTGCTCGGTCGGCGGCGATGGTGGGTGGCCCTTGGCTTCGCCGTGCTTGGAGCCAGTTGGATCGAAGCCGCGCAATCGGTGTGGATGCCGTCTGGCTACGCGCTCATGACCGACGTCATCGCTGGCACAATGGGAGCAACGATCGGGGCCGTCGTGACGGTCTGGGCTTTGCGGATGTCACGTGTCCAGATCGCGCCGCAGGCACTCAGCGCGCCAGAGCAAGTCCGAACCCAAGAAAGAAAAGCATCATGAGCATCTTCGACCGAATCTTTGGAAACCCAACTCCGGAGCCTGCTGCACAATCGAGAGGGGGAAGTTCGGCTCGCAGCGAAGACGAAATCGCTGTCGAGCGTTACCGCTACTTGCTTCGCACCGCTCCTCCCGAGACCATCGAGCAGGTGCACGCTGAGGCATTTGCCAAGCTCACCGAACAACAACGAACGCTGCTGTTCACGGAGCTCACCGAGAATGCCCCCGCCGGTGAGGCACCTCGTTCGGCCGAACCGGCGGCACTCGCGACGGCCGCGACTCGCGCGGAATTGCGCCAGCCCGGCACCATGGAGCGCACATTCCAAGGGCCAAGCTTTGTCTCGATGATGGGGGCTTCGCTTCTCGGTACCGTCGCAGGCTATGTTGTGGCTTCCGCGCTCGTCAGTGCGTTCTTGCCTGATGCCGGTGCCGGTACCTCGGCCGATTCAGCGGCTAACGACAACGGAGCCGATGGCGCCGCCGACAGCGGAGCCGATGCTTCCGCTGACAATGGGTCCGGCGACTTCGGTGGCGACTTTGGTGGCGACTTCGGCGGCGATTTCGGCGGCGATTTCGGGTTCTAAGTCGATGTCACTCGATCGCGTTCGCACCGGTCGAGTAAGTTGATCGCATGGCCCCCGCTTTGCCGACAGTGTCTGCGCCGACAGAGTCTGCTCCGACCGTGTCTATCGTCATTCCTGCATACAACGAGGAAGACATCATTCGGTCGTGCGTGCTAGCCGCGCTCCATCAGACGGTCGCGGCATCCGAGATCATCGTTGTAGATAATAAATCGACGGACTCGACCGCGGCGATCGTGGCAGCACTGCAGCGCAGCTATCCGGATGCCCCGCTCAAATACTTTCGTCAGGATGCCGAGCAGGGGCTCGTTCCGACCCGCAACTTCGGTCTGGATCGAGCGCAAGGCGACGTGATTGGTCGAATCGACGCTGACTCGGTGCTCGAGCCCAATTGGGTTGAGGCCGTGCAGGTTGCGTTCAGTGATCCAGAGGTCGCGGCATCCACCGGGCCAGTCATTTATTACGACATGCCGCTTCGACGCATCGGGCACAAGGCCGACGACACGATGCGGCGGGCAATGATCGCCATCGCAAGTGAGTATCGATTGCTTTTCGGGAGCAATATGGCACTCCGGGCGAGCGCGTGGCGAGAAATTCGCAACGAAGTGTGCCGCGACTACGAGGACGAGTTTCACGAGGATATCGACTTGTCGATTCACTTGCACGAGGCCGGCCTCAAGGTTGTCTACTCCTCTGACATGGTTGCGGGGATGTCGATGCGACGGATCGACGATTCGCCTCGCGAGTACTACAACTACGTCATGCGTTTCGAGCGCACGTACCAAAGCCACAATGTGCGCAACATTGTGCTCCGCGCGCCGATGTGGCTCTTTCTGTCCGCGTATCCCGGGCTCAAAGCAGTCCGCAAGAACCAGGCTCGCAACGCGCGCATCTCAACGCGGCGCAGCGAAGCGCCAGGGCACAGCGAAGCGCCAGGGCACAGCGAAGCGCCAGGACACAGCGAAGCGCTAAACTGATTTCAAACACGGGAGTCCGGTGTGCCGGGCTGAGAGGAAGCGACCCACGCTTCGACCGTCGAACCTGATCTGGATAATGCCAGCGCAGGGAGGAGATTCGAATGGCGACAGCAACTGATTCACCGGCCGTTGATGGACGAGGTGCGCGCAGACCGAATGCGCGCTGGCGGGTCATTGACATCGTCGTGGCGAGTGTGGTTTCCGTCGCGGTCGGGTTGGTCTACTTTTCGTGGAACCTGATCTACACCCCCGCGAGCGCGCCACTCCAAGCTGCACTGCCGGGACTCCAGTCCCTCGTCTACGGCGTCTGGTTGGTCGGGGGCGTACTCGGTGGACTCATCATTCGTAAGCCCGGAGCCGCTCTGTACGTCTCACTCGTGGCGGCAAGCGTCTCAGCACTGCTCGGCTCGCAGTGGGGCCTGCTCACCCTCGAATCCGGGCTGGTTCAAGGGCTCGGCGCTGAGCTGATTTTTCTGATCTTCGCGTACTCGAACTGGCGTCCAATCGTCGCGATTCTTGCCGGTGGCGCATCCGGCCTTGCGCTGGGCATCAACGATCTCGTGCTGTGGTTCCCCGGCGCCACTCCGGTCTTCGCAGTGATCTACACCAGTTCGGCGATCATCTCGGGTGCCGTCATTGCTGGGCTTGGTTCGTGGTTCCTCGTTCGTGGTCTTGCTGCGACGGGCGCACTCAATCGATTCGCTTCCGGGCGGCAATCGAGGGTCGAAGCCTGAGCGAGCACGCACCGTCGGCGAACCCTGTCGGCGTTCGTATCGACGCACGCGCGTGGGGCTGGCGTCACGCCGGGCGGTCGGATTGGGCGCTCAACGGTGTTGACCTCACGATCGCCGCCGGGGAACGTGTGCTGCTCCTTGGAGCATCCGGGGCAGGAAAGTCAACACTCTTGCACGCGCTCGCCGGGGTGCTCGGCAGTGACGACGATGGCGAAGCCCGCGGGGAGCTTCTCGTGGACGGTCAGGCGCCGGAGAGCGCGCGCGGTCGAGTCGGTCTCGTGCTCCAGGACCCAGACGCCCAGCTAGTCCTCGCCCGGGTCGGTGACGACGTTGCGTTCGGTTGTGAGAACCTCGGAGTGCCACGGGAGGAGATTTGGCGTCGTGTTGGCGCTGCCCTGACGGCTGTCGGACTCGATCTTCCGCTCGATCACCCGACCGCCGCGCTGTCCGGCGGACAGAAACAACGGCTGGCGCTTGCCGGAGTTCTCGCGATGCAGCCAGGTCTGTTGCTGCTCGACGAGCCAACCGCGAATCTCGACGCTGAGGGAGTTAAAGAGGTGCGCGTCGCGGTTGAAGCGGTCGTCGCACACACGGGTGCAACGCTCGTGGTCATCGAACACCGGGTATCGACTTGGCGCGACCTCGTGGATCGCGTGATCGTGCTTGGACCGGGCGGTCGCGTGCTGGCAGACGGTAGCGCGGAGCGTGTGCTTGCCGAACAGGGCGAAAGTCTTGTCGCTGGGGGTGTCTGGGTGCCCGGGTTTGCGCCCGCCAAGCCGCGGCGTCGGAGGTGGCGAGACGACCGCATCCTATTGACGACCGAGGATCTCGTGATCGGCCGCGCCATCGGTCGCAATGCGCGCGCTCTGAACGGCGAATCCATCAACCTTGAACTCGTGCGCGGGCGCGCTCTGGCGATTACCGGACCCAACGGTTCAGGCAAATCGACGCTGGCTCTCACCCTCGGCGGTCTCTTGCCGCCGGTCGCC
>JBGSTT010000145.1:0-4756 GCA_041736385.1 Rhodoglobus sp.
TCTCCGCATCGTCACGGATCCGACATTCGATCCGCCTGGCGAGTACCCGGATGACGATGGCGTGCCCCTCGTCAAGACCGCCGGTCCTGCAATAGAGCGGTCGGCAATCGGCTCCGTCGACCTCGTGCTGCTCTCCCACCATGAGCACGAGGACAACCTCGACTTCGCGGGGCGCGAGTTGCTCGCAGACAGCGCACTCACGCTCAGTACCACGAAGGCGGCAAGCGACCTTGTCGGGCTCCGGATCGTCGGCTTGGATGCTTGGCAGAGCCACGACATTGGGTTGGTCAGGGTTACCGCCATGCCAGCGCTACACGGTCCGCCCGGTGCCGAGGCCATGCTCGGCCCAGTCATCGGCTTCGTCCTCGAAGCTTCTGGCGAGCCAACCGTCTACGTCAGCGGGGATAACGCCTCGCTGCCGCTCGTCGAGCAGATCGCTGACCGGTTTCCAGACATCGAGCTCGCCGTACTGTTCGCTGGCGCCGCTCGTGTGCCGAGCATCCCCGCAGATCTGACGCTCAATTCAGTGGATGCCGCGACCGCCGCTCACATTCTCGGCGCTTCACGCGTCGTCGGCATCCACACCGACGATTGGGAGCACTTCTCCGAATCGCGCGCGGAGCTCGAAGCGGCGTTCGCGGGCAGCGGGCTGCTCGTGACGACGCCGCGCGGGGTTCGCGTCGAACTCTAGGGCTAGAAGGTCGCGGTATCGGGGTTTGCACCCACGCGTCGACTCTCGTCGAGGCCATCGATCGCGGCGAGTTCCCCCGCGGTGAGCTCGAAGCCGAAGACATCGAAGTTCTCAGCCATGCGCTCGCGGGAGTTCGACTTCGGGAAGACGATCAGGCCATTTTGCAGGTGCCAGCGGATGACCACTTGCGCGGGGCTCACCCCGTGTGCCGCCGCCGCGCTCCGAATCGGCTCGAGGCCGAATAGGTCGTACTTGCCCTGACCTAGCGGGCCCCACGACTCGATCTCGATGCCCTGCGCGTGGGCGAAGTCGCGCAATTCGCGCTGCGCGAAAGCAGGGTGCAGCTCGATCTGGTCGACCGCTGGCACGGTGTTGCTTTCAGCGATCACACGCTCGAGGTGCGGGCGGTGAAAGTTGGAAACACCGATCGAGGTCGCTTGACCCTTCGCCTTGATCTGCTCGAGCGCGAGCCAGCTCTCGACGTACCGATCCTGATCGGGCCGCGGCCAGTGGATCAGATACAGGTCGACACGGTCGAGGCCGAGCTTGTCGAGACTGCGATCCATCGCGTCAAAAGCGGACTGGGTTCCGTGATCGCTGTTCCACAGCTTCGTGGTGATGTAGAGCTGATCCCGTGGGATGCCAGAAGCCGCGATCGCGCGCCCGACGCCTTCCTCGTTCTTGTAGATGGCGGCGGTGTCGATATGCCGGTAGCCGACGGCGAGCGCGTCCGAGACAATGCGCTCGGCTTCGGTCGGGTCGACCAGGAAGACACCAAAGCCGAGCTGGGGAATGGTTGTGCCGTCATTGAGGGCAAGGGTGGGAACAGTCATGCATTCAACTTACGCCGCGCACCCTACAGAAGGTTCCAATGATTCGTGTTGCGCATCGTGCTAAGTTTCGCTCGTACTCAAGGGCGAATCAGCCGAGCGGTGGTCAATCAGCGTGAATGGCAATTGGAGGCTGACGTTCGAGTTCCGGGAGGGACACGCCTACGTCCTGGACTACGAGGATTACCACTGATGGAAGAACTCACTTCGATGCATAACCCGCCGCACCCCGGTGAATTCATCTCAGCGGTGTATCTCGAGCCGTTCGGCGTGAGTGGACGAGATCTTGCGAAGCAACTCGATGTTGCCCCTTCGACGTTGAGCCGTGTGCTGAGCGGCACGAGCCGAGTAACGCCGGAAATGGCGCTTCGTCTTGCGAAGGCACTAGGCCGAAGCGCAGAAAGCTGGTTGGCCATGCAGGACTCGCACGACTTGTGGGCGCTGCGACAGCGCTTAGATCTTGATCACCTGCGACCGCTGGAGCTCTCCCCGGCCTGATTCGCTCTGCCGCACGCCGCCGTGCCCTCCACTTCAGGAATGTGCCGGCCTGCTCGGGTTTTCGAGGTGCGGCTGGGAAGTCGATTGGCCGTTCACATCGATCCTGGCTTGTTCCAGACGAGCATGTAGCGGTAGTAAAAGCGTCGGCGCACGCGACTGCCCGGAAGCATTGTGCCTGCAATGCGCCGGATTTCCGCGATCGATTCGTCCGGTTTCGCCGTCTTCATGTCAGGGTAGCCAGACTCTCCGCGCATTCTGCTCATTAGCCCGATGGGGAAGAGCAGCAACCCAGCAAGAACCCAGTCGCCTACCGTCTTGTTTGCGAAAAGTCCGACAATGCGAAGCTCGCCACCCGGTCTCAGCAGTTCCCGCATTCTTTCAAGTGCAGGCGCAAGGGGCAGGTGATGGAGCGTCGCGACGCAGGTGATGAGGTCGAATTGCTGACCATCGAGTTCCGTTGAGTCAAGTACGTTGCCGAGGATGACGCGCGCATTGGGCGCCGCTACCAAGTGTGCTTGTGCTTTTGCGACGGCGGATTGGTCTGGGTCTATCCCAGTGACACGCTCAGCGACAGTTGAGAGCTTCTCTAGCAACAGTCCGTCTCCGCACCCGACGTCAAGCACGCTGCTGAATCGGTCTGGAACAGCGGCGAACAGTTCCGCGTGATACGCGGTGTTGTGGTTCCAATAGTCGGTCATGTTCGGAGGCCTCTTCCGCCGAAGATGACCGCCTTCCTCAGTCCCCCGCTAGCGCTTCTGGGACGTGCCGCTCTTCCGGCCCGACGTATTCGCTCAGCGGCCGGATGAGCGCGTTCGACTCGAGCTGCTCCATGATGTGCGCCGTCCATCCGGTGATACGGGAGGCGACGAACAGCGGAGTGAACATCTCGGTGTCGAAGCCGATCAGGTGATACGCCGGCCCGCTCGGGTAATCGAGGTTCGGCAGGATGTTCTTGCGCTCGGTCATCGCCGTCTCGAGCGCAGTGTAGAGCTCGCCAAGATCGGGTCGGTCGTACTCGACGATCAACGAGTCGAGCGCTTGCTTCATGGTTGGCACTCGCGAGTCGCCGCTCTTGTAGACCCGGTGCCCGAAACCCATGATCTTGCGCCCAGCGGCGAGTGCAGCATCCAACCATTCTTGGGCATCCTCGGCCGAGCCGATCTCTTCGAAAACGTGCATGACGGCCTCGTTTGCCCCGCCGTGAAGCGGACCTTTGAGAGCGCCGATCGCCGCGGTGACGGCCGAGTAGAGGTCGGCGAGGGTCGAGGTCACGACGCGGGCGGTGAACGTGCTCGCGTTGAAGGAGTGCTCGGCGTAGAGGATCATCGAGACGTCGAAGGCGTTGACGACGACAAGGTCTGGTACCTCGCCGAAGGTCATGTGGAGGAAGTTGGCCGAGTAGCCGAGGTCGTCACGCGGCTCGATCAGGTGCTCACCGCGGCGGCGGCGTTGGTCGTAGGCGACGATCGATGGCAACTGGGCGAACAGACGAACGGACTTGCTCAGGTTGGCGTTCTGGCTCGAGTCCGCAGCATCCGGATCGCCCGCACCGATGACACTCACGGCGGTTCGCAGGACATCCATCGGATGCGCGGTCAGCGGCAATTCGTCGATGACCCGCTTGACCCGCTCATCGAGGTCGCGCTTCATGCGCTCGAGCCGCTCGAAGCCTTCGAGTTGCTCCGGGGAGGGCAACTCGCCGTGCCACAGCAAGTACGCGACCTCCTCGAACGTGCAGCGGGTGGCGAGCTCTTGCACCGGGTAGCCGCGGTAGAGCAGCGAGTTGGTCTCCGGGTTGACTTTGGAGATGGCGGTCGTGTCGACGACGACACCCGCTAGCCCCTTCTTGATTTCGCTCATGCTCACACCCTGAAGTTGTAGACGGAGGTATCGAAGGCGTTGTACGACTCGTAGTCGAGCAACTCATACAGCCTCGCACGAGTCTGCATCGATTCGACAGTCGAGGCGAGACTGCCCTCGGCGTTGAGTGCGTCGAGTCCGCGCTCGGCGGCCCCCATCGCGAGGCGCAGCAGGCTCACCGGGTAGATGACGATGTTGACGCCGATGTCCGCAAGCTGCGTCGTCGTGAAGAGTTCACTCTTGCCGAACTCGGTCATGTTGGCCAGGATCGGCACGTCGACCGCCGCACGTACCGCCTCAAACTCGGCCAGGTCAGCCATCGCTTCCGGGAAAATCGCGTCGGCGCCGGCATCCACCAAAGCTTTTGCTCGGTCGATGGCCGCGGGTAGGCCGTCGATGGCGCGGATGTCGGTGCGCGCCATGATGAGGAGGTTGGGGTCGCGCCTAGCATCGGCCGCCGCCCGGATGCGCTTGGTCGCCGTCTCCGTGTCGACTACGGCTTTGCCGTCGAGGTGTCCGCACCGTTTCGGGTTGAGCTGGTCTTCGATGTGTAGGCCCGCAACCCCGGCATCCTCGAGGGTCTGGACCGTCCGCGCGACGTTCATCGGCTCACCGAAGCCGGTGTCGGCATCTACGAGGCTTGGCAGATCAGTCATGCGGGCGATCTGCTGGGCGCGAGCGGCGACCTCGGTGAGGGTCGTGAGGCCGATATCTGGCAGGCCGAGGTCAGCGCTGATGACCGCGCCGGAGATGTAGACGCCGTCGAAGCCTTTGTCTTGGATGAGTTTGGCGCTCAGCGGGTTGAAGGCGCCGGGCAGTCGCAGCAGCTCGCCGGTGGCCAGGCGCGCGCGGAACGCCGACCGCTTCTCGGCGGCGC
>JBGSTT010000034.1:0-3672 GCA_041736385.1 Rhodoglobus sp.
GAGAATCTCAGCGTAGTCTCCGAGGATCGGCTCGAATGCTGAGTTGCGCGGGAGCAACCAGGTGTGGCCGTCGCGTTGTTTGAAGACCTTCACGGTCGCCTCGTTGTCGAGCATCGCGGCAACAATGTCGCCATTCTCGGCGCTCTTCTGCTGGCGAATGACCACCCAGTCGCCGTCGCAAATCGCTGCGTCAATCATCGACTCGCCAACGACCTTGAGCATGAACAACTCGCCCTTGCCGACGAGTTGACGGGGAAGCGGGAAGACTTCATCTACCTGCTGATCAGCCGTGATGGGGATGCCTGCCGCGATTCGACCGACAAGTGGGACCAGTGCAGCATCGCCAACCGAGGGAGCGCCGGATTCCTGCGACTCTGGTGACTCAATTCCGGGCAGATCGATGAGGACTTCCATCGCTCGCGGACGATTCGGGTCGCGTCGCAAATACCCACTGAGCTCGAGTTGACCGAGCTGATGCGTGACGCTGGAGAGCGAAGCCAGACCGACAGCGTCGCCGATCTCCCGCATGCTCGGCGGGTAACCGCGAGTCGACACCGACCGCTGGATCACGTCGAGAATGGCCAGCTGCTTATCGCTCAGGCTCGTACGTCGACGGGTCGCTGGCTTCTCTTCTGGCGCGTTCGTCTCGCTGGTATCCATCGTGTTCCCCGATCCATGGTGCGTGCGTGGATGTGACGCTGGAGCCAATGTCAGTGGCTCATTCGAAACTGTATCCGCAAGCCAAGCCAAAAACAAACACTTGTTCTAGTGTGTCGCCGATGCGATCCAGATTCCATCGAACATGATCTTGATTTTGGCGCCGTTCGAAGCTATGTTCGGTACAGAGGTTCGAATGCAAGGCTTCACAACTTCGTATCCGGCTCTCCCGGCCGAGAGCCGGATACGAAACCCCGGCACTAACCGCACTAGAAGCACTAACCGCACTAGAAGCACTAGAAGCCCCACGAAGGAGCAAGCGATGTCATCGATCAGTGTGAGCGCCGTTCCGTCTCTTCCTCGGGGCGTCACGCGCCAGGCGGCTAAGCCGAGGCTGCGGATCACGGCACGGGGACGCTCGGTCGTGGCCACGCTGATCGCAACCCCGTTCGCCCTCGCGGTAATGCTGTTCTCAATCAATGGCGGTGCGGCAACAGCCTCGCTCGATGGTGCAACCACCTCGTTCGAGTACGTAACGGTCGACGCGGGGGAGTCCCTCTGGCAGCTGGCAGAGTCCATCGCACCTACCGTCGACCCCCGCGACGTGATCGCGCAGATCGTCCAGTTGAATCAGTTGGCCAGTTCAGAAGTGTATGCCGGTCAAGAACTCGCGCTTCCGCCGCAATACGCATCATCGCGGTAGCGGGCGGCAATGGTTGTCGCACGGTCTCTCAGCGCGACACGCAACGATTGTGGGCCGAGAACTTCCGCGTCCGTATCGAGCTGCCACAACGCCCATTCGGCGTGACGTGAGTCTTGGTAGGTCACTTCCAACCGGAGCCACTCGTCCGCGTCGGTGTCCGTGTCGGCGTCCGTCATTCGAACAGCGACGGCGGCGTTAAGCAGGTCTTCTCGCCGCGACGGGTCAACTCGCACCAACACGGTCATATGGCCTTCGGCCAAAAACCGTTCACTGCGTTCTCGCCAGATTCTCTCTAGGTCGACTTGGGTAGGACGTTGAGCCAGTTCGGAAAGTTGTTCTGCGGCGAGAATTCTCGACAATCGGTAGGTGCGATCCTCGCCGGAAACAGTGGCCAATAAGTAGGTCTTGCCGCGCACTGTGACAAGGCCGATTGGGTCGATCGCGCGCCATTGTGGCGCTTTGCCTGCAGCGGCGTAATGGATGCGCAATTTGTGGCCGGTTAGCACGGCGCGCCGGACTTCAATCATCGTCGTGTCTGGCACTTCCTCGGCAAGAAACCGGCGCGATAGCAGATCGGTTTCCGGCTCAACGAGGAACCGTTGAGCCGCATCTGTTGCAGCAATTCTGTTGCCTTCAGGAAGGGCATCGACGACTTTTCGCATGGCTGATGCGAGCGCAGAACTGAGGCCGAATACCTTCTCCCCGCTGACCGATCCGGCGGTGAGGAGAGCTAGGGCCTCGTCGTGGTTGAGCCCAGTTAGCTCAGTGCGAAATCCCGGAAGCAGCGTGTAACCGCCGTGCCTGCCGCGGTCAGCGTAGACCGGTACTCCCGCTGTTGATAGCGCTTCGATGTCGCGCAGCACCGTACGAGTTGAGACTTCTAGTTCGCGAGCGAGGGTGTGTGCCGTGAGCCGACCACGCTGGCGCAGCAAGAGCACCATTGAGACCAAGCGATCTGCACGCATCCGAAAAATTCTATCAAAATACACGACATTGGGTGTCGTGATTAGCCGACAGGCTTGTGATTGCGACTTCGGGGTGGTGGTTACCGAGCCGATCGTCGTTGGTGTTTTTCGACAATTCGAACGGAGTAGGTAGTGGCAATAGAACGAACAGCAATCAACCCGGTGACGTGGGCTTTGGAGATGGGATTCAACCAGGGAGAAGTTGTCTCTGGCAACGCCAGGACGCTCTACATCTCGGGGCAGACCGCCATGAGTCCCGACGGTAGGCCAGAGCATGACGGGGATATCGCGGCCCAGTTGGCACTCACTGTCGACAATCTTGAGGCCGTGCTGGCAGCGGCGGGCATGTCGCTTTCCAACTTGGTCCGGCTCAACGTCTACACAACGGACGTTGATGCACTGTTGCCCCACTACGGGGTGCTCGCGTCGCGTCTGGGATCCGCCCGGGTCTCCCCGACCACCACGATGCTCGGTGTTGCGAGGCTCGCAATTCCCGGCCAGCTGGTCGAACTGGAGGGAACCGCCGTCGCCTAAAGCGACCGCGTTATCGGTGTTGCTCGTGCCGATTGGACCGGCGCGGGCAACACCGGGAGAGGAGGGGTCCTTGATGTCCGACCTTGTGACGATCGGTGCCTATGGATTCAACGGCGCCGGATTTCTGGAACGGCTGCGGGACGCGAACGTCGGGCTGCTCGTTGATGTGCGCCAACGGCGCGGTGTTCGTGGACCCGACTACGCGTGGGCAAACTCGCTTCGATTGCAACGGGCCCTCGCCGAAGCCGGGATCGACTACGAGCATCATCGGGAACTTGCCCCAACCACGGAACTCCGCCAGCTCCAGTACGCCGAGGACGCCCGTCAGGGTGTCGGCAAACGCTCTCGAATAGAGCTCGCACCCGAATACACGCGCCGCTACACCACGGAGATCCTCGACCACGCCGATTTGTGGCCGCTCCTGCCCGTGGTACCGCGCGGCAGGACCGTCGCGCTGTTCTGTGTTGAGCGCGATCCGAAGGCGTGTCACCGGTCCTTGATCTCCCAGCGCATGATCGAGCAGCACGACCTGAACGTTGAACACCTGCGCCCGTGACGACGCGGGGCGCACAGGACCCAATGACCTCTTGGGACGTTCGGCCCTAGCCGCGGGGCCTCGATTCGTCTGTACTGAGACGACGATCTCAGTGGAGGAAACAACGACGATGACTCACAACGACAGAGGGCCCCGGCCGAACGCCTTCGATATCGAGACAGCCACTGGCGACAACGAGAACTACCGCACTGTTGTTTGGACCGGACGACACCTGCAGGTCACATTGATGTGTATCCCGGTGAATGAGTCGGTCGGGC
>JBGSTT010000261.1:0-1825 GCA_041736385.1 Rhodoglobus sp.
GCGCGCTCGAGGCGGGACCTGGGCTTGGGCACCCTCGCCACTGGCTGCTCAGTCAGCGCCGGAGCCCGTGACGCCGGCGGGTCGCCCGTATGTCTCGAGCAGTCGCAACCACACCTCGTTCATCGTCGGATACGCCGGCACTGCGTGCCAGAGTCGAGAGATCGGCACTTCGCCGACGACGGCGATCGTTGCAGCGTGAATCATTTCACCGACATCCTGACCGACGAACGTCACGCCGAGAACCACGCCTCTGCCTTCGTCAACGACCATTCTCGCCAGGCCCTCGTAGCCGTCGGCGTGCAGGCTTGCACCAGCGACGTATCCGAGGTTGTAGTCAACGACCCGGATGTCATACCCCGCGTCGCGGGCTTGGTTCGAGGTCAGTCCGACTGACGCGACCTCGGGGTCGCTGAACACGACACCGGGAACGGCGGAATGATCGGCTGTGGCGACGTGGGTGCCCCATGGCGCATCATCCACCGCTTGGCCCTTCGCTCTGGCTGCGATGACGTCTCCGGCGGCTCTGGCCTGGTACTTGCCCTGGTGGGTGAGCAGCGCGCGGTTGTTGACGTCACCGGTGGCATACAGCCAATCGGATCCGGGTACCCGCATGGTGTCATCCACCGCAATCCATTCGCCAGGAGTCACACCAATCGTCTCGAGGCCGATGTCGGTGGTGCGAGGTGTGCGCCCCGTTGCCACGAGTACCTCATCGACTATGAGTTCCTCGTCAGTCAGTTCAAGGTGAACTCCAGCGTCGCTTCGGCGAACACTCGCCGGTGAGGTCTCGATGATTCGCACACCGTGCGAGCGCAGGCCAGCTGCGACGCGCGGTCCGACGAAGTCCTCATGCCCTCGCAACAGCCCGCTTCTCGCGAGAACGGTCACCTCGGCCCCAAGGCTCGCGTAGGCGGTGGCGAGCTCTGCAGCGACAACACCTCCACCGATCACTCCGAGACGCTTCGGAACGCTCGTGGCGCTGGTTGCCTCTCGCGGAGTCCATGGCGCAGACTCGGCGAGACCCGGAATGTTCGGAAGCAGCGGATCGGATCCGGTGCTGATGACGACCGCCTGCCGAGCCCTAACGACGCGCGTGCTGCCGTCTGCGCCGGTTATGGTCACTTCGCGCTCGGCACTGAGTCGGCCGTGCCCGCGAGCAAGGTCAATGCCAGCGCCATGGACCCACGCAACCTGGCCAGAGTCGTCCCAGTTATTGGTAAATGTTGTGCGCCGTGCGAAGACGGCCGCGACATCAAGCTCGCCGGTCACCGCCTCTGCTGTGCCACCAACCCGCCGCGCAGCGTCGAGTGCAAACCCGCTCCTGAGCAGAGCTTTGGATGGCATGCAAGCCCAGTAGGAGCATTCACCACCGACCAGCTCGCTCTCAATGAGCAATGCCGTTAAGCCACCTTGCACGGCACGATCGGCGACATTCTCGGCGACCGCTCCTGCGCCGATGATGACCACGTCCCACTCAGCTGTTTCGGTCATTTCCGTCACCTCCGTCATCGCCCGTTACCGCCCCACGAATTCGGCGGTACTCCGACTGAGAAACGCCTGCATCCCGATGCGGGCGTCTTCGCTCGACGCCAGGCGCACCAAGGCAGGCTGCATGGCGTCTTCGGCCGCGGCATCCCCGTCTCGAATCGCCATTCGCGCATTCGCCAGTGCAGCCTGAACCGCCAGTGGTGCTTGCGCGGCGACGCGATGCGCCAGCTCAAGCCCGCGAGGGTACTGCTCGCCGTCGGGGACAACCTCCTGCACGAGGCCGATTCGGAGGGCCTCGTTCGCGTCAAAAGTGTCGCCGGTCAGGATCCAGCGCATG
>JBGSTT010000262.1:0-1816 GCA_041736385.1 Rhodoglobus sp.
GCGCGCTCGAGGCGGGACCTGGGCTTGGGCACCCTCGCCACTGGCTGCTCAGTCAGCGCCGGAGCCCGTGACGCCGGCGGGTCGCCCGTATGTCTCGAGCAGTCGCAACCACACCTCGTTCATCGTCGGATACGCCGGCACGGCGTGCCAGAGTCGAGAGATCGGCACTTCGCCGACGACGGCGATCGTTGCAGCGTGGATCAATTCACCGACATCCTGACCGACGAACGTGACACCGAGAACGACGCCTTTGTCTTCGTCTACGACCATTCTCGCTTGGCCGTCGTAACCGTCGGCGTGCAGGCTTGAACCGGCCACGTTTCCGAGGTTGTAGTCAATTACGCGGATGTCGAACCCCGCCTTGCGCGCTTCGTTCGAGGTCAGTCCGACCGACGCGACCTCGGGATCGCTGAACACGACACCGGGAACGGCGGAATGATCGGCTGTGGCGACGTGTGTGCCCCATGGCGCATCATCCACCGCTTGGCCCTTGGCTCTGGCCGCGATGACGTCTCCGGTTGCTCTGGCCTGGTACTTGCCCTGGTGGGTGAGTAGCGCGCGGTTGTTGACGTCACCGGTGGCATAGAGCCAATCGGATCCGGGTACCCGCATGGTGTCATCGACCGCGATCCATTCGCCAGGAGTCATGCCAATCGTTTCGAGGCCGATGTCCGTTGTGCGAGGTGTGCGCCCCGTTGCCACGAGTACCTCATCGACGATCAGCTCCTCGTCACTCAGCTCGAGGTGAACTCCATCGTCACCTCGGCGAACGCTCGTCGGCGAGGCCTCGATGATGCGCACACCGTGCGAGTGAAGGCCAGCTGCAACGCGCGGTCCGACGAAGTCCTCATAGGCTCGCAGCAGCCCGCTTCTCGCGAGAACGGTCACCTCGGAGCCAAGGCTCGCGTACGCGGTTGCGAGCTCTGCTGCGACAACGCCCCCACCGATCACTCCGAGTCGCTTCGGAACGCTCGTCGCGCTCGTTGCCTCTCGTGGAGTCCATGGCGCAGACTCGGCGAGACCCGCAATGTTCGGAAGCAGCGGATCGGATCCGGTGCTGATGACGACGGCGTGCCGAGCCGAAACGACGCGCGTGCTTCCGTCTGCGCCGGTGATGGTCACTTCGCGCTCGGCACTGAGTCGACCGTGTCCGCGAGCAAGGTCAATGCCAGCGCCATCGACCCACGCGACCTGGCCAGAGTCGTCCCAGTTGTTGGTAAACGTTGTTCGGCGTGCGAAGACGGCCGCGATGTCAAGCTCGCCGGTCACCGCCTCTGCCGCGCCACCAACCCGCCGCGCGGCGTCGAGCGCAAACCCGCTCCTGAGCAGAGCTTTGGATGGCATGCAAGCCCAGTATGAGCATTCACCGCCGACTAGCTCGCTCTCAATGAGCAATGCCGTCAAGCCACCTTGCACGGCACGGTCGGCGACATTCTCGGCGACCGCTCCTGCCCCGATGATCACCACGTCCCACTCAGTCGTCTCAGTCGTTTCCGTCATCGCCCGTCACCGCCCCACGAATTCCGCGGTACTCCGACTGAGAAACGCCTCCATACCGATGCGGGCGTCTTCGCTCGACGCCAGGCGCACCAACGCCGGTTGCATGGCGTGTTCGGCCGCGGCATCCCCGTCTCGAATCGCCATTCGCGCATTCGCCAGTGCAGCCTGAACCGCTAGTGGTGCTTGCGCGGCGACGCGATGCGCCAGCTCAAGCCCGCGAGGGTACTGCTCGCCGTCGGGGACAACCTCCTGCACGAGGCCGATTCGGAGGGCCTCGTTCGCGTCAAAAGTGTCGCCGGTCAGGATCCAGCGCATG
>JBGSTT010000054.1:0-1645 GCA_041736385.1 Rhodoglobus sp.
AACGGATGCCACGGCCGCCGCACCCGGCGCGGCTACCGAGCGCGCGACCGAGCCCGCAGTGCCAGCCGCCCGCGACCGCCAATCCATCGGCATCGCTCTGTTTCTCTCAGAACTGTCCGTGCTCTTTCGCCGCACCCGCACCTGGGCGATGCTCGGAGCGCTCGCGCTCATTCCGATTCTGGTTGCGGTCGCGATCCGCGTGTCGACGGCGGACGGCACCACGGGGCGCGGGCCAGCATTCCTTGACACCATCACGCAGAACGGGCTGTTCGTCGCGCTAACCGGGCTGACCCTGGCTATCCCGCTGTTCCTGCCGCTCACCGTCGGCGTCGTCGCCGGCGACACCATCGCGGGCGAGGCCAGCCTCGGCACGCTCCGCTACCTGCTCATTTCTCCAGCCGGGCGGATGCGACTGCTCGCCGTCAAGTACGTCGGTGCGGCCGCGTTCTGCATCGCGGCCACGGTCGTCGTCGTGATCGCCGGCATCGCGATCGGTGCGGCGCTCTTCCCGATCGGGCCCGTGACCCTCCTGTCTGGCGACACCATCAGCATCGTCGAGTACCTGTGGCGGTGTGTGCTCCTCGCCGCGTATGTCACGGTCTCGCTGCTCGGCCTCAGCGCGGTTGGTTTGTTCATCTCGACCCTGACGACCGTACCGGTCGGGGCCATGGCGGCAACCGTGGTCGTCTCAACCGCGGCCCAGATCATGGGCACGCTCCCCCAGCTCGAGTGGTTGCATCCGTGGTTGCTGACGAACTACTGGCTGGGCTTCTCCGAACTCATCACGCAACCCATCTCGTTCGCGTCCTTCGGCGCCAACGCGCTACTGCAGCTCGGCTACATCGCCGTCTTCGGAGCCCTCGCGTACGGCCGCTTCGCGACCAAGGACATCCTGAGCTAGCACGGCAAGCGGTAAACGGTAAACGGTCGAGCCTGCCGAAACCTCCAGCTGATATCATCTGATATCGATCGAAAGGCAACCGTGACTGACATTCTCATCCGCGACGTCCCAGAAGAGGTCGTAGCAGAAATCGACGCTCAGGCGTCCCGGCTCGGGATCTCACGAGTCGAGTTCGTGCGTCGACAGCTCGTGAAGGAAGCCCAGCGAGTCAAGCGCCCGATAAGCGTCGAAGATCTTAAGCGCTCTGACGATCTCCTGAGCGGACTCCGCGACGAGGAGTTGATGCGACAGGCCTGGAGTTGAGCAGCTGGCTCGTAGATAAATCGGCGCTCTCCCGATTCGGTTCGTCCATCGACTCCACGCTATGGAGCGAACGAATGGAGCGCGGTTTTGTAAGTGTCTGCACGGTTACGAGGCTCGAGGTCGGGTACTCAGCTCGGGGGGCAGACCACTTCCGCGAGGTATTCTCCTCGATCCCTCTCGCCGACCTCACTTTGGAGTACATGTCACCCGCGGTCGAGAATCGCGCGCTCGCTGTCCAAGGTTTGATGGCAGAACGCGGACAGCACCGCGCCCCGTCCGTGGCCGATCTGTTGATTGCCGCTACCGCCGAGCTGAACGGGTTGACCCTCCTCCACTTGGACAAGGACTTCGACCTCATCGCGGATGTCACGGGTCAACCGGTCGAGCGTCTTCGGGTCTGAGGGTGCTGGTCGAGCGGGTCTCGGCTTCGCTCGACCACCG
>JBGSTT010000302.1:0-3603 GCA_041736385.1 Rhodoglobus sp.
CGAATCCGCACGGCCGTATACACGCGAGATGTCGATGCGCTCAGCGACCAAAGCCGCTTTCTTCGCGAAAAGTTTGGAACGTCGGAACTGGAGCTATAGGCAGTGCTAGAACTGTCGCGCCGCTCGTTGCTTATCGGGGTAGGTGGGGTGGCCATCGGAGCCGCGCTCGCTGGCTGCATTCCTGGACGAGCGGTTCCTGGTCGAGAGGTCGATGTGATCCGTACCGAGCCTCTGCGACCGCGTGACTGGGCTCGCACCTCGTGGTCACGCGACCCGTTTGCGCTGGGCTCGTACTCCTACCTTGCTCCTAGCGACCTCGGGCCGAGCGCCCGCACAATGCTCGCGGAGCCCGTCGGCAGGCTCGTGTTCGCGGGTGAGGCCACCTCGAGCACCGCGCCGGCGACGACTCATGGGGCGTTGCAGTCGGGTCGGGATGCCGCGGAGCTCATCATCGACGAGGCAGAAGGCGGTGAGACAGTACTTATCGTTGGAGCAGGCTTCGCCGGCCTCGGTGCCGCGCGGGCGCTCACCGATGCGGGCTTCGAGGTGATCGTGGTCGAAGCGCGCGACCGGGTCGGCGGCAGAGCAGCAACGGTCGAGCTGGACGGCTACCCCGTTGACCTCGGGCCGTCATGGATTCACGGTGTTAGCGGAAATCTTATGACCGAGCTTGCCAGCGACGCCGGGACACAGCTCATCCCTTTCAACTATGAGAACAGCGAGGGCGGCGACGACGCGGCAGAACTCGAAGCGGAGAACCTGTACGAGCTCGCGCTCGAGGCGGATGACCCCAACACGCGATCGCTGTCTGAGCTGCTCGGCGGTGCTCAGTTAGGCGGGCAGTCCGCCGAACAGCAGTGGGCGATCACCCAAGCCATCGGCCACGAGTTCGGTGCCGATCCCGACGAGCTCGCGATTGCCGCGCTCGACGAAGGCGACGAGCTTCTCGGGGGTGATGCGCTACTAGACGGCGGCTACGTCACCATCATCGACACGCTCGCCGACGGGCTCGACGTGCGGCTGGGCTGGCAGGTCGCCGAGATTCTCCACGACGGCTCAACGGTCACCGTGCGCTCATCCACCGGGGCGGAATTGCAGGCGGCCGTCGCGGTCATCACCCTGCCGGTCGGGGTACTGACCTCTGGCACGGTGCAGTTCCTGCCGCCGCTCCCGGAATCGAAGGACTCGGCGCTCGCCGCACTGCCGAGCGGCCTGCTCGACAAACTGTGGCTCGCGTTTGACGATGTGTTCTGGAATCCTGACGTCGACGTGATCAACTTCATCGATCCCGACAACCCTGGCCTGTGGGCGCAGTGGGTGAACGGATACCGGGCATTCGGCACCCCGACTCTGCTGGGGTTCAACAGCTCACGTGTTGCCAGAACCGTAGCCGGATGGTCCGATGATGACGTCGTGGCCAGCGCGATGAGCGCGCTCTCGCGGATGCGGTAGACCGCGCGGTGGTAGGGCCCGCGGCGGTGCAGAACGCTTGCGAACTAGTTGGTGAGCGCCGGGATGATCGCGCCAGAGAACACTTGCCACGCGAGAGCGGTCTTGGCGACCAAGCTCAGGGTGATGTAGGCGCGCTCCCCGACGATATAGTCCTTCCACTTGCCGACCTGCTTGTACTGCAACCACTGGTTGATGGCGAAGGTGTTGAAGAAGATGAACAGCGAAATGATGATGCCGTAGACGAAAGCGGGAGGGCCCTCGTCACTCGCGCTACCGGGCCGGAGAACGTAGAACAGCACCATCAGCCAAGGGACAATACCGACCATCGAACCGAAGATGAACGGCAACAGGCCGCCGGAACCGGGCTGCTCGTACTTTTCCTGTAGTGCACCGAAGAGGATCATCGCAGCGTTGACCGCGAAGAGGCCGACGAGCGCCGAAATGTCGGTGACGCCGTTGAGGGTGAGAATCAGCCAGATCATGATTGAGGAGCTGAGCGAGTACTCGGTCCAGCGGAAGTAGTTACGACTCTGAAGCAGACCACTCTTGTAGCGGCCATAGAACCACGGGCTTGAGATGAGGAAGTGGAAGAGGGCGCTGAGCGCGAGGAAGGCGACAACGCCGGCACCGAGGTTCACCTCGAAGACCGTCACGCGCTCCGGTGGGATCGGAACGCCAGGAGGGCCAGCGAGGTAGTCCGCCGTTACCGGGAACAGCACCTGGGTGCTGAGCATTGACAGCACGATGGCGAAGCCGACCGCTTGCACCAGGTGCAGGCTTCCGGCTACGACGTTGTAGATCCGAAGGCGATCGATCTTCTGCTCGGCGGTGTACTTCGTCTTTGCCATGGTTTTCTTCTTTCGAGTCAACTTCTGCTCAGAGTAGCAGTGTGCAATCGGCCGGCATCACAAACCTCGCCACCGAAAGAGCACGTGCAGCAGCGGTAGCGCGGACGACCCCATCAGCACCCAGCCGAGCACTTCATCCGTCGGCCGAAGCAGCACGCCCGCGATCAGGAGAGCGGCAAAGACGAGCGCAGAGGCGAGGCGACTCACCGAGCGTTCAACGGATCGCATCCTTCTGTCGAGTTCTGGAGTGCGGACTGCGACCTGTCCACGATCGAGCCGGGATGCGAGTTCGTCGAGTCGCGCGGGCAAGCGGGCTAGGTTCGAGGCATAGCTGACCGCCTGTTGACCGAGTTCGCGGAGCGCGCCTGCCGCACCGCCGCCTCCGGTCAGTACCGTGCGAGCGAACGGCTCGACCGCATCCCACATGTTGAAATCGCGGTTCAAAGCGCTGGTCACTCCCGAGATGAGTGAGATCGCACGCACGAGTAGCAGAAAGCTCTCGGGTAACTGGAAGGGCAGCGCGCGAATCGTCTCGCCGAACTGCCGCGCGAATACCTCCAACTCCTTGGGGTCAACGGTCTGCAGCTCGGCGACGCCCATGCCGCCGAAGCGATCGAACAGTGCGGTCATGGCACGTTCGAGTTCTTCGGTGTCGGCGGATTTAAGGAGTACGCCCAGCCCCTCCATCGCCCGGATCAGCGCACGCCCGTCACGCGCGACCGCAGCGAGGATGAAGTCGCGTAAACCCTTGCGGAGCGAATCTGAGATCTCACCCATCATCCCGAAGTCGATGAAGGTCAGGCGCCAGCCTGGGCCAGAGTCTGGGCCGCCAGAGCCTGCTGCGCCAGAGCCGGCTGTGATGGGGGTCACGAAGATGTTCCCGGGGTGCGGGTCGGCATGAAAGAAGCCATCGACGAAAATCTGCTGGAACGTTGCGCGTGCCAGGGCCTGCGCGACTTGCGACGGATCGATTCCCGCCGCCATGAGGCTTGCCGTGTCGGTGATCTTGATCGCGGTCACGTCGGAGAGTGTCAATACGCGTAGGGCCGTGCGGTCCCAGACAACGACCGGCGCGCTCACGCCAGGATCGTTGGCGAAGTTTTCCGTGAAGCGCGTCGCGTTCGCGGCTTCGTTGAGGTAGTCGATCTCCTCGAGGCTCGTCGTCGCGAACTCCTCGACCAGCGCCGGAGCATCAGCGCGCGTCGAGACTAGACGCACCCGCGAGAGCCAGCGCGCGACCCTTCGCAGGGCCGCGAGGTCGACAGCGACGATGTCTTCGATGCCAGGGCGCTGCACCTTCACG
>JBGSTT010000315.1:0-22385 GCA_041736385.1 Rhodoglobus sp.
GCTCCCTCGGCGCTGGCGTCGCGGAAACGCTGGCGCGTTTCTCATAGCTCCAGCGCGTTCGCGCGTCATCTGGCCGCCCATCATGACGGCGCCTCCGCGCGATGGCCCCCCAAAGGGGCGTTTTCCCGCGGTGTCGCTCGACGTTAACCTTGCGAAATACTTGCTGACCGTCGTGGGGGCTTGTTCGAGGGGGAAAATCAGTGTCGATCGAGGAAGAAACTGCGGGAACCCGTTGGTGGGGTAATCGCACGAAGCTGACGATCGCTGTCGCGGTTGCCGCCGTACTGGTGCTCGGGGGCGGAGCAGCGAGCGCCACCGTCGTGTCTTTGCAGGTGGCTGCGGCCGAAGAGGCGGAGGCGGAACTCGCCGCCGCTACCGAGTACAAGACGGCGGTGAAGCAGCACAAAGAACTGGTCGCCTCGGGCAGCGCGCTCGTGAAAGACGTGCGGGCATCGCTCGTTGTAGGGGCGGTGCTGATCGATCAAGCAGCGATCGACGAGGCAACCCGCCTCGTCGAGTACCTTTCCCTCACACTTGCCGCGACCAAGTCCTCCGAATCCACGTCAGAGCTCCAAGACGCGATCGACGCGATTGCGGCGGCGATCGCCGATGCGAAGGCCGCTCTTGAGAAGATGGCCTCCCTCGCCGAGTCAGCAGGGGAGGCTCGGCTGGCCGCGGCAAGCCTCGCGGGCGAGCAGATCCGTCAGAAGGTCGCCGACGCGCTGTCGGCACTCGCTGCTGCCCGAGTCGCTGGTAAGGGCACGGCCGACGCACTGGCGGCCCTTGCTGCCGCGCTGACGTCTGCCGAGGCTTCACACCAGGCGGCTGCCGCCCCTCAGGATGCCGAGAACAAGGTCCCGTCCGAGGCGAAGCCGCCCACGGAGCCTAAGCCCGATAAGCCGGTGAAGGAAGAGCCCGCCGACAAGACGGGTTGGTACACAAAGGAAGAGGCGTCACAGGCGGTCGTGAGCGCTTGGAGCGGCGCCGTGCCGTGGTACAGCGGTTGCGAGAAGATCGGCGACGGCTATTGGTATCGCAGTGGCGGTTCGCCGTCATCGCCGCCGCCTCCGCCGGCCTTCGGCAACGTGCTGGGCTTCAAGGTCGAGATCATCAACGCTGAGAAGGCCTGGGTCTACTACTACAACTGCCCGTCGTCGTAGCAAACGTTCAGAGTCACTCGAACTCTCGGGCTGTTTCCTAGCGGTACGCGCGCAGGTACTGCGGCGGGGTGCCGACCGGCGCCCCCTCGGCCTCGACACCGAGTTCGCGCGCGAAGCGCAGGGCGGCGTGCGGGTCGCGCATGAACTCGCGGCCCATCATGACGGCGTCCGCGTCTCCACGCGCAATGATGTCTTCGGCCTGCTGTGCCTCGGTGATCAGGCCGACGGCGTTGACCGACACCTCGGCCTCACGGTGAATCTGCGCTGCGAACGGCACCTGGTAGCCAGGGCCGACCGGAATCTTGACGCCTGAGACGAGTCCACCGGTCGAGATGTCGAAGAGGTCCGCCCCGGCATCCCTCGCCCAGCCAGCGACGATGGCGGTCTGGGCTGCATCCCACCCGGTAGGCCGCCCGTCCTCCTCAGCCCAGTCGGTCGCCGAGAACCGCACAAACACCGGGATGCCCCTGCCGACCGCGCCCCGAACTGCCGCGACGATCTCGAGCAACAGCCGCGCACGGTTTTCGAGGCTGCCGCCGTACTGATCGGTTCGCGCGTTCGAGAGCGGGGAAAGGAACTCGTGCAGCAGGTACCCGTGGGCAGCGTGAATCTCGATGACCTCGAAGCCGGCCTGGACCGCGCGCGTGGCAGCGGCGGCGAATTGGTCTACGAGCTCGGTGATCTCGGCAACGGTCAGTTCGCGCGGAACCGCGTAACCGGCAAAGGCAATCGGGCTGGGTGCGACCGCCTCCCAGCCACCTTCGGATGTCGGGACCGTGCCATCGAGCTGCGCCCAGGTTCGCCACGTTGAGGCCTTGCGACCCGCGTGAGCGAGCTGAATGCCCGCGATCGCGCCCTGCGATCGAATGAACGTGACGATGCGCGACCAGACCGCAGCCTGCGCGTCGTTCCACAGGCCGGTGTCTTGCGGGGAGATGCGCCCAGCGGCGCTGACCGCCGTGGCCTCAGTCATGACGAGTCCGGCGCCGCCG
Organism: Rhodoglobus sp.; assembly: GCA_041736385.1. GTDB lineage: Bacteria > Actinomycetota > Actinomycetes > Actinomycetales > Microbacteriaceae > Rhodoglobus. The sequence continues at coordinate 2,153 of JBGSTT010000315.1, forward strand.
ATCGCGAATGACCCGAGGTGGACCTGGTGCCAGTCGGTGGGGATACCGTCGCGCTCCTCGACCGAGTACTGGCACAGCGGCGACACCCAGAGTCGATTGCGAAACGTGACGTCCCTGATGGCCAAGGGGGTGAACAGGGCTGATTGACGCTGGGCTGACATTAGTCCTCCGCGAGTGAGTGCAGGAAGGCCGCGAGGCCGTCGACTCCCGTGAAGTGGTGGGTCGTGACGCCGAGTGCGGCTGCGGCATCGGTATTGATGGCCTTGTTGTCGATGAACACCATCGCCTCGATCGCTATTCCAAGCTCTTCTGCGACTTCGAGGTAGATCGCAGGGTCCGGCTTGATCGCAGCCATCTCGGCGCTCACGAAGACGCGCTCGAAGTACTGCCCGAGCGGCGAGAAGCGAAACCCGCTGGCGAAGTCGAAGCCGGCGTTCGAGAGGATCGCGAGCCTCGTGCCACCGGTGTGCAGGGCGGCGATGAGCTCGACGGTGCCGGGCTCGACGCTCCACCAGCTGCGGAAGTCGGCGACCCAGAGTTCGTAGACCGTCGCTGCCGACCAGCTTGCGCCAAGATCGGCGGCCACGAGCGCCCAATACTCGGTAACTGAGCTCGTGCCTTGGTCGAGTCCATCGCGGTGGCGCCAGTAGCTCTGCCAGAACGGCTCAGCCGGCACGGCCGCGAGCGAGAGTAGGACTGCTCGGTCCTCCTCACTCGGCGAGCGCGAGATCACCTCTCCGTAATCAAAGACGACAACGCGATCGCGGATGCTGATACTCACTAGCCCAAACTATCGTGAGACCCATGAGTGCATTCACCGATTGGACACCCGCTGAGGCGGCACAGCACATTGCAGTGCCGGGGGAGCACGACGATAAGTACAGCCGGGGTGTGCTCGGCGTGATCACCGGCTCGACAGCGTACCCTGGGGCCGCGGTCATCGGTGTCGAAGCCGCACTGCGGACCGGTGTTGGAATGGTGCGCTACCTCGGGCCGCCCGCTGTCACAGGGCTTGTTCTGCAGCGCCGACCAGAGGCCGTGTCGGTCGGCGGCCGCGTGCAGGCCTGGTTGATCGGCTCCGGTATCGATCCGGCAGCAGTCTCAGACGATGAGCCAGGAGAGCCTGAATCATCACTGCCGACGGATGCCGCGATCACCGCCGCGCTCGCAGAACCGGTGCCTATCGTGCTCGACGGCGCGAGCATCCATCGGTATCGCGAAGCCCGCGGACCCGTCGTTATCACCCCGCACTATCGCGAGCTCGCAGCGCTGGTTGCAGCGGATGCGACGGAGATTGCCGCCGATCCGGCGGGCGCCGCCCGCGCCGCCGCCGACGAACTGGGCGTGGTCGTGTTGCTCAAGGGACACAGCACCTGGGTCGCGGCCCCCGACGTGCTGCTGCGGGTTCAGGCAGCGCCAACGTGGCTGGCAACTGCTGGCGCGGGGGATGCGCTCGGCGGAATGCTCGGCGCGCTCGTTGCGACCCACTCGGCCGAATTTGCGCCTGGGCAGCGGGAGCTTGCAGAATTGGCAGCAACTGCTGCGCTCGTGCACGGACTCGCGGCAAGGCTCGCGAGCGGCGGCGGACCGCTCACGATCCTCGACCTTTGCACGGCAGTGCCCAGGGTGATCGCTGAGCTTGTCAATCAGCCGCCAGGCGGCTGAGGAAGGCCCGGGTGCGCTCCTCGCGCGGGGCGCCGAAGACCTGCGACGGCGGGCCCTGCTCGACGATGACGCCCTGATCGAGAAACACGACCCGGTCGGCGACATCCCGTGCGAACGACATCTCGTGGGTGGCCATGATGATGGTCGCGCCGTCGGCCTTGAGTTCGCGCACGAGATCGAGTACCTCGCCGACGAGTTCCGGGTCGAGCGCGCTCGTGATCTCGTCGAGGAGGAGGAGTTCTGGGTTTGATGCGATCGCCCGAACGATTGCCGTACGCTGCTGCTGCCCGCCAGACAGCCGGTCTGGAAACGAATTCGCGTACGCGCCGAGTCCGATGCGAGTCAGCAGTTCGCTGCCGCGTGTTTCAGCTTCTGCGCGGCCGACGCCGTGCACTTGACGTAGGGCGAGGGTGACATTGTCGATCACCGAGAGGTGCGGGAACAGGTTGTAGCTCTGGAACACCACCCCGATTCGCGATCGAACGGCGTCGTACTTGACCTTAGGCTCGGTGATGTCGACATCCCGCAACCAGATCTGCCCGTCATCGATCTGTTCAAGCAGATTGATCGTGCGCAGCAAGGTCGACTTGCCAGAACCACTCGCACCGATCAGGGCGACCACTTCGTGCGACGCCACCGTCAGATCGATGCCCCGCAGCACGGCGGTCTCGCCGAACGCCTTATGGACGCCCTCGAGCCTGAGCACGGGAGCGAGCACCGCCGCAGCCTCAGTGGCGGAGTTCTTCGACTCGCTCATACGATGCCCCCGATTTGTTCCCGTGCTCGTAACCGCGCGGTGTACCAGTCGGTGAGGCGGATCATCGGGAGTGCCAGCAGCACGAATAGCAACCCGGCCACGACGTATGGCGTGAAGTTGAAGGCTTGTGCTGTTTCGATTTGCGCCGCGCGGACCGCGTCAACAGCCCCGAGCACCGAAATGAGCCCGACATCTTTTTGCATGGCGACGAAGTCGTTCATCAGGGCCGGCGTCACTTTGCGAACGGCTTGCGGCAGCACCACAAGGCGCATCGTCTTGCCGTGGTTGAGACCGAGCGAGCGGGCTGCTAAGCGTTGCGACGGGTGCACGGCTTCGATGCCGGCGCGAAAGACTTCGGAGACATAGGCGGAGTATGTGAGGACCAGGGCAATCGTTCCGAGCACGGCTGAGGGGATTCGCTCGTCACCCGGTGCCTGCAATCCTGGGATGCCGAAGCCAACCAGATACAGAACAATGATGAGCGGCAAACCGCGGAAGAGGTCGGTGTAGCCAGCCGCGATCGCCCGAAGCGGGAAGAACACCGGGCCGCGTAACGTGCGGATGGTCGCAATGACGATGCTGAGCACGAGCACACCGATGACGGCAAAGAAGAGCACGCGCAAGTTCAGGAGAAAGCCGTCCCAGATTCGAGGCAGAGACTCGATGGCGACCTCCGGGCTAAAGAAGGTTCGTTGCACGACCGCCCAGCCGGGTGTGTTGATAAGGGTGACCCACGCGATGACGGCGAACGCCACAGTGCTGATGATGGCGACGAGCACCGACTGACTGTTCTGCCGCCGACGGACGGCCCGGCGGCCGAGCTCAATCGAGCTGGGCTGCCGGGCCGCGGCGTCGTGCGAAGTCACTCCTGCAAACTACTGGAGCACCGGTGCATTGGTTGCATCAGCCAACCACTCGTCTGCAATCTCTTGCAGTCGACCACTGGAGCGAAGCGCATCAACGGCTGCGGTGACGGCTGCCGTAATGGGGCTGTCCTTCGCGAGGACGAGACCGAATGCGTCGCCGCCGGTGCTGGCCTCGAGCTGGCCAATAATCAGCCCACCCGTGAGCTCAACTCCGGTGAGGAAGAACGCCGTCGGGAGGTCGACAACGATCGCGTCAACCTGACCACTCTCGAGCGCGAGCTTCGCGTCGTCGTTGGAGTTGAAGGCTTGAGCCCCAGCGGTCGGCGCGATCTGTGCCTCGATAGCATCGAAGCTAGTGGTGCCGGTTGCGGCACCGATAAGCAGGTCTTTCAGGTCGGCGATCGAGGTAGCACCGGCGGCCGCGGAAGCCTCTGTGGTGATGACGGCTTGGGTTGTCTCGTAGTAGGGAGAACTGAAGTCAACGGCCGCGCGACGCTCTTCGGTGATTGAGAACTGCTGAAGGTTGAAGTCGAACGCCTTGGGGCCAGGTGCAATCGCTTCGTCAAATGTGGTGCGTACCCAGACGACGTCCTCTGCTGCAAAGCCGAGCTCTTCTGCAACGGCGTAAGCGATTGCCGACTCGAAGCCCTCACCAGACTCTGGAGCGTCGTCAATGACCCACGGGTAGAAGGCGGGCTCACCGGTTGCGATCGTCAGCTTGCCGTCTGTGACGTATCCGCTCGCGGCTTCGTCAACGGTTTCGGCCGCGGGTGCGCATGCAGCGAGGGTGACGGCCAGTGCGGCGACACTGGCCGCAGCGATGATTCTGGCGAAGCGAGGAACTGAGTGCATATCGGTCTCCTTGAGTGTGCTGTGTGAAGTTCTATTGTGGCAACATCTGCACTGATTGCGCGAAACCGCGACGAATTGTTACCGCGTTAAGCTTGGCCGTGTGACGATGCAGGCGCCGTTCCGCGAGCGCGTCTCGACAATCTTGAGCGAGGTGGCGCGGCATCCGCTTTCTGCTTGGTTGGCATTCGTGTTTGTGCACCTGTGGCTCGGAGTGTTGGCGCTCTTCGGCCCCGGCTTGCCGCTGGGCGACGTGACCCTGGTGTACCGGTTCTGGATGGAGCAAGCGCTCGACTCTGGGGTGTGGGTCGGCATCGACACGATGTGGGTCTACCCGGTTCTCGCGCTGGTGCCGATGTTGCTTGCCGCCGTCGCTGGCCTTGAAGCGTACGCCGGCGCATGGCTCTCGATGGTCATGATTCTGAACGCCGTCGCGTTCGGTGTGCTTAGAGGGTTCGGACGTGACCTCAGTCGTTCGGTGGTCGCTTGGTGGTGGCTAGCCTTTCTCGTTCTGTTGGGCCCAATCGCGGTCGGTCGGATCGATTCGATCACGGTTCCACTCGCGATTATTGCCGTCTTGATGCTCAGCCGCCGCCCACGATTTGCCGCTGCGCTCCTCACGATCGCAACGTGGATCAAGGTTTGGCCGGCCGCGATTCTGCTCGCGGCGGTCGTCGCTCTACGCTCACGGCGCGAGATCGTGTCAGCGGCCGCTCTCGTTTCCCTCGCGATTGTCACGGTCGCACTGCTGCTTGGCAGTGGTGCGAACGTATTCAGCTTCGTGACAGAGCAGACCGCACGAGGCTTGCAGATCGAAGCTCCCGTCAGCACGTTCTGGATGTGGCAGGCGAGCTTCGGGCTTGCTGGTTCCGTTGTGTACTACGACCGGCAGATTCTCACGTTCCAAGTCGCTGGCGTTGGGGTGGATGCCGCGGCGGCCCTCATTACGCCGATTCTCGGGATCGCGGTGGTCGCAATCACACTGCTCGGCATTCGCGCAATGCGCATCGGAGCACCGGCGTTGGCTGTTCTCGCGCCGCTTGCCCTTGCGCTCACAGCGGCTCTGATTGCCATCAACAAGGTCGGGTCGCCGCAATACATTACGTGGCTCGCGGCACCCGTGATCCTGGGAATCGTCACGAGCGCGGCAGGATACGGGCACTCGTTCAGAACCCCAGCAATTCTCACTCTGGTGATCGCAGCGCTGACCCAGCTGATTTACCCTTACCTGTACGGGCTGATCATTGCCGCCGATCCGGCAATGCTGCTCGTGCTCACCGGGCGCAACATCCTCTTGTTCGTGCTGCTTGGCTGGGCCGTGTTTGCGGTTGCAACCGCCCGGCAAACCGAAGAAGGAGATTGACCATGCTCGTTGCATTTTCACTTGCCCCCAGCGGTGGCCCAGCCCAAGATGGCTTACCGAGCGACTCCGTGCACGAAGCAGTGGCAGCTGCGGTTCGAATTGTTCGCGATTCAGGACTACCGAACCACACTGACGCGATGTTCACGACAATCGAGGGCGAGTGGGATGAAGTGTTTGACGTAATTCGACGCGCGAGCGAAGCGGTCGGGCAGTATGGCACGCGGGTATCCCTCGTCCTGAAGGCGGACATCCGGCCGAGCCATTCCGATGAACTGCTCGGCAAGGTCGAGCGTCTTGAGGCCGCCATAGCCGAGAGTTTGTGAACACGACTCTCAGCCCCGCCCGCGTGCGCTTGGCGCACTTGGCTATCGCCTTGGGATGCTTTCTCGGTTCTCGCCGTTGCCATCAAGCGACAGAGTCGGGGCCTAGAGCCCTCGAGGCAGATCCGACTCGATGAGGATGCCATCCTCGATCGCACGCTTTCGTAGCGCCACCTTGGTTCCGACATCGTAGCCAGCAACGCGGTACTTCTCACGAATTCGCTTGAGATAGCTCTTGGCGGTCTCCTCTGAAATGCTCAGGCCGACCGCGACGGACTTCACGGGCTCTCCTGCGCCGTAGAGCGCCATAACGCGTCGTTCCTGTGCACTCAGTTTCGGTGCGCCACCGATTTCGCCCGAGTTCAGGGCGAGATCCAGTTCGGCTGAGATGAAGGATTCCCCCAACGCGGCGGCACGAATCGCTTCAACAATCATGTCGGCGTCCTCGCTCTTTACGAGGTAGCCGAGCGCTCCGGCAGCCAGCGCCTCGCGCACCACGTTTGGCTCGGAGTACGTGCTCATGAGAACGACATTGACACCGGTGGTCTTGAGGGTGTTGATCTTGAGGGAGACAGGAATATTGTCCTTCAGGTCGAGGTCGAGTAGCACGACGTCGACCGGAAACTCCGGGTGTGTGATGAGCTCTGGCCACGTCGGTACTGCAGCAACCATCGAGATGTCAGGAGCCGCATTGCGAATCCACTCGGTCAATGCACCAAGTAGCATTCGGTGGTCGTCAACGAGAGCGAGTCTGATGTTCGCGGGGTTCATCGGCACGGGGTTCCTCTGCTGTTGTGAATCGGCGAATGGTTTCTCATTGGTCTGCTGGATTCTCGACGAGGCACTCAATGTCGACTTTTAGACTGGAGTTCTGGGTGGAGTCACTGTACTGCCCGACCTTCCTGATGGCTTCCCAGATCGCCGGGTCGACACGATTTCTTGCGATACCGGCTGTCGTGATGGCGATGGGCACCGAGAGTCGGCGACCGGCCGGAGTCTCGACTGTGCCTGTCGCCGGACCGATCGTCAGGGTGAGGGTTCGACCACTCGGGCTCGGGCCGAGCTCGCTCACCAGCAACCACGCCGCCGAGAGCAACCCATCGCGTTGGCCGGCATCCAGCAGCCCCGCGAGGCTACCCTTGTCGATGAGCGTGGCGGACTTGCCGAGCATGTCGGATTCGGCGATAGCGTGATACAGCCAAGTCTCGCGCCTGCCCTCAATCAAGTGCAGTCGAAGTTCCGTCGCGAGCGACGCAGCAACTGAGGCTGTTTTCGGGTTGAGCGGGAGCTTGATTCTGCCCGCTGCAACGGACTCGAGCAGTTCTTCTGCGGCAAGGTCTAGCCGAGCAAGTTCCTCGGATGCCATCATCCCGACCGCGAACCGAGGCGCTGAGACTGTGCTCTGTACGAGAACTCGATCCAACTCGATTTGCACGAGTCGGCGGAAGCCAGAGACGATCGCGAGGGCGAGCAGCGGTGGAAGGATTGCGAATGCGAATGAGGTCACCTGGGGGGCAAGATCCCCAGGGGCCAAACTCGAGTTCACAACGATGGCGGTCGCCAGTACAACTGCGAGAACGGCAACGCTGATGAGGATGTCGAGTGCTCTCCGCAGAGTGACCACAACAACCAGAGCCATCCCAGCGCAGAGCGCCGCGGTGGCGTTGCGCCCGATGTCGCCCAGCGGCCAAATCGCAGCAAGGTCGAGCGCGACGGCAACGGCAAGGCCAGCCAGAAAGATCGCGAACATCCAGTTCGGCAATTGGTCACCGATGACGGATGCGCAGTACAACGTCGCCACGACGACGAGGATGAGTACAACCCATGCTGCGGCAGCCAGCGTTGGTTCGGGGTACGCCGACCAGAGTCCAAGGAACCAGGCGAAATCGTAAAGAGCAGCAATGGCAAAGACGACAGCGGCGCCGACTCCGATGAACCCCGTGCCGAGGCTCGCGCGGCGCGGAGTAGCGTCGCGGATAACGCGCGTCGTGGCATCCGATTGGTGGCGTCGCCCTCGCCCGACGATGACGCCAAGGGTGTTCTCCTCGGCCGAAGAAAATGTCATCGCGGCACCTCAAGCACCACCGTTGTGCCTGACCCGGGGGAGGAGAACAGCCGCGCGCGACCGCCGACTTCTCGAAGCCGCCCGACGACGGACTCCTTCAGCCCGAGCCTCGCCGAATCAATATCATCGAGGGCGAACCCGACCCCCGCGTCGGTGACCATAGCGCGCACAGTGGTTTCGTCGTCGGTTATTGTCACGTGGGCTTCTGTCACGCCGGCATGGCGGCGCACGTTCTCGAGGCACTCTGCCAGGGCAAGGAGGAACGCGTCGAGCACCTCGGTGGGGAGGAGCACTTGACCGGTGCCGTGCCAACTCACCTCCAGGCCCATTCTGCCGAAGCGCTGTTTGACCGATTCCAGCGTTCGCCCGAGCACCGTCTCGTCGCCGGTTTCGAGCTTGTACTCGCCGGACACCTCGGGTGTTGGAGTCGCCCCGAGGCGCAACTGGCGAAGCAATCGTGCGTCGTCGGCGGCCTGCTGACGCAGTGCATCCGGGGCAACTCCCACTCCGGAGTGCGCCAGCAGAGTCAAGGTTGCAAGTACCGTGTCGTGCAAGAGGCGAGCCCCCTGCCGACGTTGGGCTTCTGTCTCACTCGCTTGACGTTCTGCGCGGTGCGCGCGACCGATGCTGGCAATGCGTCGCGCCGCCTGTGGCACGCCTGCGCTGATCCATGCCCCGATGATCGTTGTGAGACTCCAGCCAAGAACCAACACGGCGATGGTACGAAACGGCGGCTGCACAGGAGCCAACAGCACTATCGTTGTCGCACTCGTTGCAATGAAGCCGACGGCAAGAACGGTCCGTCGAAGCGGTTCCGCGGTGAGCACGATTGCCACCGAAGCTGTCGATGCCGCGGCGAGTTGTGTGATCGCAGAGATCGCCGCTTGGCCCGGCCCGTCCGGAGGCCGCACCGCGACGACAACGATGATGGTTAGTGCCGCGGCAAGGACGCCGATGATCCACCAGATCGAGCGGCTAGACCCCAGTCGAACCTGCATGAACGTCAACGCGGCGTAGAGCGGTAGACAGATTCCCAAGGTTGTGAAATCCGCCGCGTCTGGGATGATCAGGCACAGCAGTGATATGACCGTGAAGCTCAAGCCGTAGAGACGCGCGATGCGCTGAAGGAGTCGATCCCGTTCTTTGGCGATGAGGTCCATTGCAGGGTAATAATCGCACACACCGCCCCTGAACTGGGGGTGCCTCACGGGAAGATACTCGGATGGCCTTGGGGTCGATTGTCACCCAAGAGGACCTGAGGCCCGACCGTAACTCAGGCCGTGTTCACGCCTCAGCCCTCAGCAAACGGAGCAACTGCTCGCCGACAATACGGTCCTCGATAAGAAAGCCGTCGTGGCCGAACTGCGATGAGATCTGATGCGCGGCATCCGCATCGAGGTTACCTGGCGCGTGCTTGGCGATGTGCTGTTGATCGCTCGGCGGAAAGAGTCGGTCGCTGTCGATGGCGAGAACGAGGGCGCGCGAAGTGACGCGTGCCAGAGCCGCGGCTGCGCCTCCCCGACCGCGACCGACATCGTGCGAACTCATGGCTTCTACCAGTGTGATGTACGAGTTGGCGTCGAAGCGTCTTGTGAACTTGTTGCCGTGAAAGTCGAGATAGCTTTCAACCGCATAGCGACCACCGCCACCGAGCGGACTTATGCCACTCTGCCAACTCCGTTCGAATCGATCGTTGAGTTCGGTAGGTGAACGGTAGTTCAACAGCGCCATGCGTCTTGCCAAGGCCAGTCCACGGTGGGGCCCCTCGCCGTCGATCGCGTCGTAGTACTCGCCGTCGGCAAAGGCCGGATCCATTCGAATCGCCTCTATCTGCACCGAGTTCAGCGCGATCTGGTCTGCGTTCGAAATGGCTGGTGCGGCGAGCACGGCAACGCGCTCGACTCGGTCCGGATGGGTGACGGCCCACTCGAGTGATTGCATGCCACCCATTGAGCCGCCGATCACGGCGGCCCAGCGCGGGATGCCCAGTGCCTCGGTCACCGCCAGCTGAACGGCGACCTGATCGCGGATCGTCACAAACGGAAAGCGTGCGCCCCACTCCTGGCCATCCGGGCCGAGCGAAGCTGGCCCAGTCGTGCCTTGACAGCCGCCGAGCATGTTGGGCGACACCACAAACCACTGATCGGTGTCGATCGCCTTTCCAGGACCCACGAGTGCATTCCACCATCCGGCTGTCGGATGCCCTGGACCAGGATCTCCTGCCACGTGACTGTCCCCGGTGAGCGCGTGGAGAATGAGGATCGCATTGCTGGAATCGGCGTTTCTGGTGCCGACGGTTTCGTAGGCGACCGTGACAGCGGGCAATACCCCGCCCTGCTCGAGAGCGGTTTCGCCAAACGACAGAAATTGCCTGTTCCCAACCGGGTCTCCCTCGCGCCAGGCGCCGCTGGCAGGAGGCTTGCCAACGAACTGCCGCGCGTTCGCTTGAGTGACGAAGGCCGACGGCACCGCGTCCTCGGGAGTTTGCCAGTCCATGTCTGACTAAGTATCCCCAAGAACGGAAGGCAGCACGTGCGTGTTACGCACGAGCTGCCTTCCGTTCAACGATTAGGCGCGAGCATTTGCCGCCGAAACCGAACGCGCGGCGGTGAAGCCGGCTTCGAGGTCTGCCTTGAGGTCGTCGATGTTCTCGATGCCGACCGACAGGCGCACGAGGCCCGGCGTAACGCCGGTCGTGAGTTGCTGTTCCGGGGTCAGCTGCGAGTGCGTCGTCGAGGCGGGGTGAATGATGAGGCTTCGCACATCCCCGATGTTTGCGAGGTGACTGAACAGCTCGACATTCTCAACGAGCGCGCGGCCTGCATCAACGCCGCCCTTCAGCTCGAACGAGAGCACGGCACCGACACCCTTCGGGGAGTACTTGTTCGCTGCGGCGTACCACGGGCTCGACGGGAGCCCCGAGTAGTTGACCGATGCAACGTCCTCGTGGTTCTCTAGCCACTCAGCAATCTCTTGAGCATTCTGAACATGCCGCTCAATGCGCAGGCTGAGCGTTTCGATTCCCTGAATGATCTGGAACGCACTATCGGGCGAAAGGGCCGCACCAGTGTCGCGCAGCAACTGCACGCGAATCTTGATGACGTAGGCAATGGCATCCCCGAGCACGGTCGTGTAGCTCGCGCCGTGGTAGCTGGGGTCTGGCTCGGTGAGTCCCGGGAACTTGTCGGCGTTGGCGGCCCAGGGGAACTTGCCGCCATCGACAATCACGCCGGCGATGACCGTGCCGTGTCCACCAAGAAATTTTGTGGCGGAGTGAACCACGATGTCTGCGCCAAACTCGAACGGGCGAATCAGGTATGGCGTCGCGATCGTGTTGTCGACGATGAGCGGCAGGTTGTTCTCGTGCGCGATGCCTGCGACTTTCTCGATGTCGAGAATGTTGATCTTGGGGTTGCCGATCGTCTCTGCGAAGAACAGCTTGGTGTTCGGGCGAACGGCGGCAGCCCACTCGGCTTCGTCATCCTGATCCTCGACGAAGGTAACCTCGATGCCGAGCTTGGCGAGGGTGTACTTGAAGAGGTTGTATGTCCCGCCATAGATCGAAGAAGACGAGACGATGTGGTCCCCTGCGCCAGCGATATTGAGTACCGAGTAGGTAACTGCAGACGAACCGGATGCCACGGCCAGCGCCGCGGTGCCGCCCTCGAGTGCCGCTACCCGCTGCTCAACGACATCGGTCGTCGGGTTCATCAAGCGGGTGTAAATGTTGCCGAACTCGGCGAGGGCAAACAGGTTCTGTGCGTGCTGGGTGTCATTGAACACGTATGACGTCGTCTTGTAGATCGGCGTTGCGCGGGCGTTGGTGGTGGGGTCAGGCGTCGCCCCGCTGTGCACCTGCTTGGTCTCGAACTTCCAGTCAGCCATGGGAACTCCCTTGAAAAAGGTGATGCGCGGGACGGTCGCCCACTTGATGAGTGAGCCTAAGCAGCCCATCGATGCGCAGCAATGGCTTATGACACACGGCGTAATCATTGAATGCCCTGTGAAACTAGTCACACTAGAGTAGTCTCGTGTCATCGATTCGGCTGTTCATTCTGGGTTCGCTTCATGAGAGCGGTCCCATGCACGGGCACGGACTTCGACGGCTTGCCGAACAAGAGCATGTTGATGAATGGGCGGATGTCTCGCCAGGTGCGATTTACGGCGCCATCAAGCGCTTAGCAGCTGATGGTCTCATCGAGGCGATTCGCGTCGAGAAAGACGGCAGGTTTCCCGAGCGTCAAGTCTTTGGCCTTACCGAAACCGGTCTCGAATCGCTCAAGGCGATTCGCATTGCGGCTCTCGAGACCATTGTCCACAGGCCGGACCCATTCGATCTCGCCATGGCCCGCCTCGGTGAAGAGAATCTCGATGGCCTCCACGGCCTACTCGAAACCCGAATCGCCGCACTGCGAGCGAGAGTCGAAGCGGAGCAACTCAAGGCGCGCCGCATTGGCCAACACCTCACGCTTACCGAGAAAGCGGTTACTCGCCATGACTTGCACCGGCTGCAAGGCGAGATTTCGTGGCACGAAGAACTGCTCGAGCAACTGCCAGACATCATCGCCGACGAACAGAACAGAAAGAGATCACCGAAATGACATCCCCAACCGCGTCAGGTGCGAGCGCAGTACGAAGCGATGCGACATCCGGCATTCCAACAACGGTCACCGTCACGCCGCGTCAGGCATGGTTGGCGCTGGTTGTCCTGCTTGCCGGCATGTTCATGTCCCTGCTCGACACGACGATCGTTAACGTCGCGTTGCCGACCATCCGCACGAGTCTTGGTGCCTCGGAGGCCACCCTGTCGTGGATCATTTCCGGTTACGCGCTGGCGTTCGGTCTCGTCCTGATCCCGGCTGGCCGCATCGGGGACCGGTTTGGTCACAAATGGGTCTTCTTCACTGGTCTTGCCGTCTTCACAGTCGGCAGCGTTCTTTGTGGCGTGGCGCAGGACGACACCGGGCTTGTTATTGCTCGCGTCATTCAGGGCCTCGGTGGCGGAATCTTCTTCCCGCCAGTTACCGCCTTTATCCAGCTGATGTTCGCCCCGCAACTGCGCGGTAGAGCGTTCGCGATCATGGGCGCCGTGATCGGCGTCTCGTCGGCGCTAGGACCAATCGTTGGTGGTCTGATCATCCAGGCGATTGGTGAAGAGACCGGGTGGCGCTGGATCTTTGCGGTCAACGTGCCCATTGGCATCCTGGCACTCATCGCCGCCGCCGTGCTGCTGCCAAAGGGAACGGAGGGCAAGAAACTGTCGACGGATGTTGTTGGTCTCGTTCTGTTGAGCACGTCGCTGATCGCTCTCTTGGTTCCTCTTATCCAAGGGCAAGACGCCGGCTGGCCGCTCTGGACCTACTTGTCGATCGCTGCGAGTGTCGTGCTGATGGTGCTGTTCGCCCTGTGGGAGCGCAACGTCGCGGCACGCGGACGGGAACCGCTCGTGCCGCCGCATCTCTTCTCGCACCCAGCATTCACTGGCGGCACGATTCTCGCGCTGGTGTTCTTCGCCGCTTTCACCAGCATCTTCTTCACCATCTCGATCCTCTGGCAGGCTGGCCTCGGAAACTCTGCACTCGAGTCAGGCCTGGTCTCGGTGCCGTTTGCGGTCGGCAACATCGCGGGTGCCGCGTTAAGCGACCGGCTCGCGCAGCGCATTGGCCGCTCCGTGCTCGTGATTGGCAATGGGCTTCTTTCGCTCGGCCTCGTCGCGCTGTTCCTTATCGTTCTGCTCGTGCCGACGGCTGAGCTCACGAGTTGGGAACTGCTCGGGCCGTTACTCGTCGCAGGTTTCGGTTCTGGATTGTTCATCGCACCCAACGCACGATTTATCGTTGCGACGGTCAACCGGGCTGAGGCGGGTGCCGCGAGCGGTGTCATCGGCACCATGCAGCGCATTGGATCAGCCGTCGGTATCGCGGTTATCGGGAGCGTGTTGTTCGGCAATATTGGCGCGATTACGGGACCACAGGATGTGGCAGCAGCATTCGGCCAAGCGGCGACGCCCGCACTGGCCGTGAGTGCCGCTTTCGCCCTGGCTGCCTTCGCGCTCGTATTCACCTTGCCAAAGCGGGTAGCACTGTAGTGGGTAGCCCTCTAGTGCCATATGGGCGGCGCCGGCCAGAACGGTGAATGGCGAGCACCGTGAATGGCGAGCATAGTGAATGGCGAGCACAGTGCGGTCAACTCGCCACGACCAGCGCGGGTAGTTTTGAAGCATGGCTGAAGCTGAGATTGCACGTCGAGTCGTTGTCACCGGCGCAAGTTCGGGAATCGGTGCCTCGACGGTCAGACTGTTTCGCGAGCACGGCTGGGAGGTTGTGGCTGTTGCCCGCCGCAAGGATCGGCTGGAGACGCTGGCCGCGCAGACGGGCGCGGTGGCGTTCGTCGCTGATGTAACCGATCAGGTGCAAGTGGATGCGCTCAGAGACTTTCTTCTGGAGCTCGGTCCGATCCACGCCATCATCAATAACGCCGGTGGCGCATTCGGGTTCGCAACAGTCGAGGCGAGCGACCCTGAAGACTGGGTGCGAATGTTCGACGTCAACGTCGTTGGGTCGAAGCGCGTCACGAGCGCGCTGTTGCCGCTTCTGCGGGCCGCTATCACGCCCGGCTCGAGTGCCAGCATCGTCATGATCACCTCGATCGCCGGTCATATTGCGTACGAGGGCGGCGGAGGCTACAACGCAGCGAAGTTCGCCCAGCACGCCATGACGGGCGTCCTGCGGTTGGAGCTCGCTGGCGAACCGATCCGTGTGATTGAAATCGCGCCGGGAATGGTCAAGACCGACGAGTTCGCGCTCGTCCGGTTCGGCGGAGATCAGGCCAAGGCCGACGCCGTGTATGAGAACGTCGGTGATCCGCTCTCAGCGGATGACGTCGCAGCGGCAATCGTTCATGCCGTTAAACTGCCGCCTTTCGTTAACCTCGACCTCGTGACCATCAAGCCGGTCGCCCAAGCCGCGCCACACAAGGTTGTTCGCGAAGTACTCAGCCCTCGTCCTTGACTGTGGGAGCAACCTCTTTCTCGATCCCGAGGTCGCCAACGGGCTCAGCATCCGCGAAGGCTAGCTTCGGCACGAAGAACAGCAGGACTGCAGCCACGAGTGCACCGGCACCGCAGATGGCAAAGACGGTGAGGTAGCCGAGCAGACTTGATGCGGTCGAGGTCGCAGCTGACGCCACTCCGGCCGCCAGCACGATCGCGAAAATAGCTGAGGCGAACGAGCCACCGATGGTTTTCGTGGTGTTCGTGAGTGCCGTTGCAATTCCGGTCTGGCCGATTGGGGCAGCAGCGGCCGCGGCGGCCGGCAGCGCGCCGACGAGTGCACCGGAACCGAGGCCGGCGATTGCCATGTTGATAATCACCGAAACGACCGTCTGGTGGAACGGCAGGAAAAGCAGGTAACCGGTCGCGACGAAAAATGTTGCGACGATCATCGCTACGCGCGGACTTGTCCACTTCGAGAGCCGCGGGAAGATGAGCGCTCCAACGATCATCGAGACGAGGTAAGCGCCAATGATGTTCGAGATCTCGGATGCATCAAGTCCCAGCCCAAAGCCGTTTATTGGGTCAGTTCCCGCGAAGGTGGCGAGCGGGGCCTGGGCGCCCAGCAGGCTGATACCGACAAGGGCGGCCGTGAGTTGCACTGGCCACATTGTTGGCTGCCGAAGGACGCGCAGGTCGATGGCTGGGTCATCCTTCTTGAGCTGATTGCGACCCCATGGAATGAACGTGAGCACCCCGAGTGCCATGATCGCGTAGACCCACCAAGTGGCTGGACCGTTGATGCGGAGGAAGGTCAGGCCGGAGGTGATCAGGAGCAAACCGATTGTTAGTCCAACGAATCCCCAAAAGTCGAGGGATCGGCCTTGAAGCGGCGTCGACTCCGGAACACCAAACAGCACGGCGAAAAACACGAGCGACACGGCAATCGCTGGCACCATCAGCGTGAGCGTGAGGTTGGAGTCGAGTGCGGCGAAGATGCGACCGCTACTCAAAGCGCCGATGATCGCACCGGCTTGCAGTGCGACAACGAGGTATCCGGCTGCCCGCCGGGTTTGGGATGCTCCGGTGCCGGTTTTGCGCCCGCGGTCGAAGATGAGTGCCACCTCGAGCGGTAGCCACACGACATAAAAGCCTTGCAGTGCCCAGGCGATGAGGAAACTGGTGAAGTCTCCTGTGAATGCCAGCCACCACGTTGCCGCCGCGGTCAGCACGGTTGAGATGAGCAGAATGCGCTTGTGGCCGTACATGTCGCCGAGTTTCGCGAGAATCGGAACAGCGATTGCCGAAAGCAGGAGTTGTGCCGCCTCAAACCAGTTGAAGTCGGCGTCTCGAATTCCCAGAAACTGAACGATGTCCGGAATGAGCGGGATGTAGAAGCCCTGGATGATTCCGCTGACGATCTCGAGCAAAAAGATGTAGCCAACCAGTCCGAAGGTGATTGCGCCGGACTTTCCGCGAAGCAATGACATGAACGGATGCTATCGGAGCGCTAGCTTGGTGCCATGACTATTCCGCTAGCCAAACTGACCGAGGAGCGCGAAGTGCTTGGCTGGGACGACTTCGGAGACGCCTCACGTGAACTCGCCCAGATCGTTGTTGACGACGGCTTTGTCGCAGATATTGTCGTTGCGGTCGCTCGTGGCGGCCTGCTACTCGCCGGCAGCATCGCCTATGCGCTCGGAGTAAAGAGCTGTGGGGCTGTCAATGCCGAGTTCTATACCGGCATCGGCACACGCTTGCCCGAACCGATCATGTTGCCACCACTGCTCGACGAGGCATCCATTCTCGGCAAAAAGGTGCTTCTCGTCGACGACGTTTCAGACTCTGGGCGCACGCTCGCGATGGTCAACACGATCATCGAGAACATGGGGGCAGAAGTGCGCACTGTCGTGCTGTACACGAAACCGGGCACGGTGCACGAGCCGCACTATTCATGGCGCCGCACGTCACTGTGGATCACCTTTCCTTGGTCGGCCCTGCCGCCGGTTGAAGCAGCGATCTAGCACCGGATGTCCCGACCGCTCGCTGAGCTCATCGAGGCTGGTTGGGCAAGTGCCATGAACCCTGTCGCGGCACAAGTCGCAACCATGCAAGCGTTCCTTGGCGCAGAGACCGAAGCCGGCAGACGGTACCTCCCGGCTGAGGACACCGTGCTGCGCGCCTTTACTTATCCATTCGACAGAGTGCGTGTGCTCATCGTCGGGCAAGACCCGTATCCAACCCCAGGGCACGCGATCGGGCTCGCGTTCGCCGTTGATCGGAGCGTGCGTCCGATCCCACGCAGCCTCGCGAACATCTACCGCGAGCTTCAAGATGATCTCGGCATCGCGCGCGCAAGTCACGGCGATCTCACCGGTTGGGCCGATCAGGGTGTCATGCTGCTCAATCGTGTGCTCACGGTACAAAGCGGGATGGCGGGGTCACAC
The DNA here is from genome assembly GCA_041736385.1 of Rhodoglobus sp. GTDB lineage: Bacteria > Actinomycetota > Actinomycetes > Actinomycetales > Microbacteriaceae > Rhodoglobus. The sequence goes on from JBGSTT010000315.1 coordinate 19,476, forward strand.
CGCGGCAAAGGCTGGGAAGAAGTCACCGAGAGCGCAATCCATGCCCTTGTTGACCGTGGCGGCCCGCTCGTCGCTATTCTGTGGGGTCGGGATGCCGCGAAACTGGTGCCACTCCTCGGCGCAACGCCAACCATCCTGAGTCCTCATCCCAGCCCCCTGTCTGCCAACACGGGGTTTTTCGGCTCACGACCGTTCAGTCGCACGAATGAACTGCTTCGCTCGCTCGATTCTGCACCTGTCGATTGGCGTCTCGATTCGTAGACTGGGCGCATGACGTTTGGAGCCGCATCGACGATCGAGTTCAGGGGTGTCTCGAAACGCTTCGGCGAAGTTATGGCGGTCAATGACTTGAGCTTCACGGTCGAACCAGGAGGTGTGACTGGGTTTCTCGGGCCGAACGGTGCTGGCAAGACGACAACGCTGAGGATGTTGCTCGGGCTAGTTCGACCCACCAGCGGCTCAGCAACCTTTGGCGGCGCTTCCTATCACGAGCTTGCCGCGCCGCTCTCAACCGTCGGCACGGCCCTCGAAGCCTCGAGCTTTCACCCGGCTCGCACCGCCACAAACCATTTGCGCGTTTACGCTGCCGCCGCAGGCATCGACGACACGAGGGTCGGCCACGTACTTGACACTGTCGGCCTCAGTGAGGTTGCCGATCGCAAAGTCGGGGGGTATTCGATGGGAATGCGCCAGCGACTGGGTTTGGCGTTTGCTCTGCTTGGCGACCCAGGGGTGCTGGTACTCGACGAACCCAGCAACGGGCTTGACCCAGAGGGAATTCGCTGGATGCGCGGTTTCCTTCGGAGCCTCGCCAGCGATGGCCGAACGGTGCTTATCTCGTCACACGTTCTGAGTGAAGTGCAACAGAGTGTTGATCGCGTCGTGATCATCCGTCGCGGCAGTTCAGTGTTTCAGGGCTCCCTTGATGCGCTCGAGACCGGATCGCACGTCGACGTTGACGCCGTCGATCGCGCAGCGCTCGCGCATGTTCTGCTCGCAGCAGGCGCCGCGGTGGACGACGTTGGTGGAATGCTTCGCGTGACCGGTGTTGGCGTGGACCAAGTCGGACAGTTGGCGCTCAACGCGAGCATTCCACTGCGTCATCTGGCGGCTGAGCACGTCGGGCTCGAGGAGGTCTTTCTGGACCTTGTTGGCGACCATGAGCGCTCAGGGGAGACGGCGTGATTCGCGCGATTCGCTCCGAGTATCGCAAGCTCACTTCGACCAGTGGTTGGTGGATAGTGCTATTGATCCTCGTCGGTTATGTCGGCTTCACCGCGGCTCTACTTGCCGGACTGTTTGGGGCGCTCGGCGAGCAACTCGCCGGCGCGCAAGGTGCACCGCAAATTGATTCTGCGAGCTTGCCGCCGATCATCTACTCGATCGCGACCGCGATTGGATATGTCTTTCCGCTGATCCTCGGGGTGCTTGTCGTGACATCCGAGTTTCGTCATCAGACACTAACGCCGACGTTTCTTGCGATCCCGCAACGCTCGAGGGTGCTTGCAGCCAAACTCGTGGTGCTGTTCTGCGCCGGCGCGGTCTACGGTGTCGCTGGTGTGCTCGGCTCGGTGGGACTCGGCGCGCCAATCCTCGCGTTGACCGGCAATGACGCGGCTCTCGACTCTGGCGAGACCTGGCTTCTTCTCGCCAGAATCGTGCTCGCAATGGCGATCTGGGCCGTTGTCGGGGCCGGTATCGGTGCCCTCATTCCCAACCAGATCGCCGCGATCGTTGTCGTGCTCGCGTTCACACAGTTCGTCGAGCCAATCTTGCGATTCGCGGCATCCATTTGGGAGTGGACCGCTGATGTCGGCAAGTTCTTGCCGGGAGCAGCCAGCGACGCCCTCGTCGGCGCAAGCTTCTACACGACGCTCTCGCCAGCAACAACGACGGCGACCCTCGAATGGTGGCAGGGCGGACTTGTGCTCCTCGGGCTCGCCACGGTCTTTGCGGCCGCCGGCGCGATGACATCGTGGCGGAAGGATGTCACGTGACCAGGCGGTGGCGGTTGTGGCGGCGCTTGTGGCAGTGCTTATGGCGGCGGGCGGTGATGGTGGTTGCTGGAGTCTGAGTACGAGCGACGCCGGACGCTGCCTCCGCATCTTCGCGCGAAGCCGCCACAGGAAACGCCGTTTGCTTACGTGATTCGGGATGCGACTCTGGCCGATTTGCCGAGCGTGCGGGAGATCTACAACCACTACGTCATGAACTCGACAGTTACGTTCGACGAGAAGCCGATAACGCACGCAGAAATGCGGAAGAAGTACGAGAAGGTCACCGGTAAGAAGATGCCGTTCATCGTCGCGGAGAACCCGGCGGGGCAGATTCTCGGGTATGCCAATGTCTACCCGTGGAAGGAGAAGGCAGCCTATCGTTACACGGTCGAGAATTCGATCTATCTCGGGCCAGCTGCGACCGGCCGTGGACTTGGCACAGCGCTACTCGGCGAGCTCATCGATCGTTCGCGGGCCGCCGGGCTCAAGGAGATTATCGCGGTCATCGCCGATCGCGGAGCTGAGGCATCCATCGCGATTCACCAGAGGTTCGGCTTTGTCGAAATCGGTCACATGGGCAAGGTCGGCTACAAGTTCGATCGCTGGCTCGGCACCGTGCTTATGCAGAAGTCGCTCAAGTAGAAGTGACGGCGAGGATCTGACGCAGGGCGGCCTCGACGGTTGCGGTCCTACGCTGGAGCCATGACCACCCCCGCGCCACCGGTTCAGCTGCGCCTCGTCGTCGAGACCGAGGACTTCGATGCCGCCCTCGCCTTCTACCGGGACGCTCTCGGCCTCCCTGAGCAGGAGGCGTACCAAGGCGACGGCGGCGCCCGCGTCGTTATCCTGGGCCTGCCGAGCGCGACCCTCGAGCTCGCCAATCCCGCTCAGGTGCGGCTGATCGACGAGGTCG
>JBGSTT010000001.1:0-19927 GCA_041736385.1 Rhodoglobus sp.
GTGGCCGCGGGCGAGCCGTCAGAAGGAACAGCTTCGGAGTGTGAACCAGCGCCGCCAGAATCAGCGCCGCCGCGAGAATCAGCGAACAAAGTAGCCGCGGTAGTACTCGTACACCCAGCCGACCAGAGCGACCACGGCGACCGCGGCTCCGATAACGGCGATCCACACACCGATCGCTAGGCCAAGAAACACCACCGCAAGACTCGCGCCAAGAATTGCCGGCCACCAGCTCCAAGGGCTGAAGTGCCCCTGTTCTGCTTCGCCGTCTTCGATGCGCGCGTCCAGACGATCTTCCGGCAGTTCTCCGCCTTGAGACGCATAGATCCGGCCCAGGTAGAAGGCTATCAACGCCGCAAGTATGCCGGTCAAGCCAAGAGCCAGCGCCCCAACCCACTCGATGCGCCCATGCAACGGGTCAAGAAAGCTCCACGCAATGTACACGGCGTCGGCAACGAAGAAGAAACCCGCAAGAATCCAAAACAGTCGAGCATTCGTTTGCACGGCTTATTTCACCTTCTCTGCGCTGAGGTCATAGACCGGCGCTTCTGGAGCATCCTTCATTGGGCCAATGCCAACCGGGACTCCTGCTTCTGGGTGATTGACATCGAATGCTGGCGACTCAGAGCGGATACGCGGGATCGAGGTGAAGTTGTGACGAGGCGGCGGGCAACTTGTCGCCCACTCGAGCGAGCGTCCGTAACCCCATGGGTCGTTCACCGTCACCTTGGGCGCTTTGCGTGCGGTGACGTAAACGTTGTAGAAGAACGGGAGCATTGACAGCGCCAGAACGGCGGCGCCGACGGTCGAGAGCTGGTTCATCCAGGTCACACCGTCTTCTTCAAGGTATGAACGGTAGCGACGCGGCAGCCCGACCACCCCGATCCAGTGCTGGATCAGGAACGTCATGTGGAAGCCAATGAATAGCGTCCAGAAGTGGATCTTCCCGAGACGCTCGTTGAGCATCTTGCCGGTGAACTTCGGCCACCAGAAATAGAAGCCGCTAAACATCGCGAAGACCACGGTACCGAATACGACGTAGTGGAAGTGGGCGACGACGAAGTAGCTGTCAGACACATGGAAGTCCAGTGGCGGGCTGGCCAGAATGACGCCAGTCAGCCCACCGAAGGTGAAGGTGATCAGGAAGCCAATCGCCCACAGCATCGGTGTCTCGAAGGTCACCGAGCCACGCCACATCGTGCCGATCCAGTTGAAGATTTTCACGCCGGTCGGTACCGCAATGAGCATGGTCATGAGCGCGAAGAAGGGCAACAGTACTGAGCCTGTCACGTACATGTGGTGAGCCCAGACTGTGACCGAGAGCGCGGCAATGGCGATCGTGGCGTAGACGAGCGTGCGATAGCCGAAAATCGGTTTGCGACTGAAAACCGGTAGCACTTCCGAGATGATTCCAAAGAATGGCAACGCAATGATGTAGACCTCGGGGTGACCAAAGAACCAAAACAAGTGCTGCCAGAGAATCGCCCCACCGTTGGCGGGGTCGAATATGTGCGCGCCGAACACGCGGTCAGCGCCGAGTGCGAAAAGCGCAGCGGCGAGCACCGGGAACGCCATCAGCACGAGGATCGAGGTCACGAGCGTGTTCCACGTGAAGATCGGCATCCTGAACATCGTCATGCCGGGAGCCCGCATCGTGATGATCGTCGTAATGAAGTTGACGGCGCCGAGGATGGTACCGAAACCGCTTAGCGTGAGTCCGAAGACCCAGAGATTGCCGCCATAGCCGGGCGAGAACGTCGCGCTCGACAGCGGGGCGTATGCGAACCAACCGAAGGCTGCCGCGCCTTGCGGGGTGAGGAAGCCGGCAACAGCAATCAGAGAGCCGAAGCTGTACAACCAGTACGCGAAGGCGTTCAGTCTCGGGAAGGCGACATCCGGCGCACCGATTTGCAGCGGCATCAGAACGTTCGCGAATCCGGCGAACAACGGGGTGGCGAACATGAGCAGCATGATCGTGCCGTGCATCGTGAAGAGCTGGTTGTACTGTTCGCCGGTTGCAACAACATCGAGGCCAGGAGCGAAGAGTTGGGCGCGAATCACGAGCGCCATCACTCCACCGAGCAGGAAGTAGATGAACGAAGTAATCAAGTACATGTACCCGATCTGCTTGTGGTCAGTTGTGGTGAGCCAGGCAACGACGACGTTGCCCTTGCGGGCTAGCTTCTCTTCACGTGGAGTAATCGGCGTCGAGGTGCCGCCGACAGATGGAGTTACCGGTCGTTCGAGAACCGTGGTCATGGAATTACTCCTCCGTCGTTCCGCCGTTGCCGGGCAAATTCTGATTCACGTTGAATTCAGCCCCGAGCTGTCCCTCAAAGCCCGCTGCACGCTGACCTTCGATGTATGCGTCGTAGTCAGCCTGCGAGACCACGTCTACCTCGAACAGCATGAGGGAGTGGTACTCGCCACACAGTTCGGCGCACTTACCCATGTAGCTACCGATCTCCTGCGGGATGAAATACATATAGTTCGACGGCGTTTTGCCGGGAATCATGTCCTTCTTGTACAAGAACTCGACCACCCAAAACGAGTGGATGACGTCGCGCGACTCGAGCTTGATTTCGACCTTGGCGTTGACCGGAAGAACGAGTTTGGGCAGGTTGCTCGTGTCAATCGGGCCGCTCGGCAACTGTTCTGCCTGAACACCTGGGCTGTAGACATTCTCGTTGACGTAGTTGAAGTCCCAGGCCCAACGTTTCGCGAACACCTCAATCTGCACGTCAGGATCGGGGATGGCTTCTTCGATGACAGCTTGGTCACGCGCAGTGAATGCAAAAAATCCGAGTACAAGAATCAACGGGATGACGGTGTACAGGATTTCGATTGGCATGTTGTAACGGAGTTGTACTGGAAGGCCTGTCTGGCCACGTCGACGCCGATATGCCACGGCGGCCCAGATGATCAAGCCCCAAGTGACAACACCAACGGCGAGCAGCACGATCCAGGAATTAACCCAGAGCCCGATGATTCGGCTCGTGTGGTTTGTCGTCTCGGGGTTGGTCGGCAAGTAGCCCTGAAGCTGATCCTGTGTGCAGCCTGCGAGTACCACCATCATCGCGATTCCGATCGGAATCGCTGCCCATCGAATTCGACGCTGAGAACGCACGGAAAACCTCTCGAGAAACACCGGCTACTGCTGCTCCAGTCTACAGTGACGGCTTGCCCGTGCTTGGCTTAGTGGAAGCTGTCTCCGCACGCGCAACTACCCTCAGCGTTGGGATTGTCAATCGTGAAACCCTGCTTTTGGATGGTGTCTTCGAAGTCGACCTTCGCCCCATCAAGGTAGGGAACACTCATCTTGTCGACAACGACCTCGACTCCATCGCCGAACTCGACGCTGGCATCGCCGTCGAGGCTGCGCTCGTCAAAGTAGAGCTGGTAGATAAGGCCGGAGCAACCACCGGGCTGCACCGCTAAGCGAAGGCGGAGGTCGTCGCGACCTTCTTGGGAAAGCAAGCTGCGCACCTTCTCGGCTGCGGCATCCGTCAGAGATACGCCATGGGCGGCAGTACGTATCGAAGTGTCAGTCATACTCCGATTCTACGCTCGCCGATTGAGCTTTTCGAGCAAGATGGCCTCAGTGAGGATCGCGCGGCGAAACACGCCAAGGTGAAGAGACTCGTTTGGGCTGTGAGCTCGAGAATCGGGGTCCTCGACGCCAGTGATGAGAATCTGCGCCGCCGGAAACTCCTCGGCCAACTGTGAGATGAACGGGATCGAACCGCCGATTCCGGTTTCGATGGGTTGGACACCCCAGCCAGCGGTCATCGCGTCTTTGACCTCGTTCGCGGCCCAGCCGCTCGTGTCGACGAGAAAGGGGTCGCCTAGGTCGATGTCAATGAACTCGAGGTGCGCGCCGAACGGTGCATGCTGGCGCAAGTGCGCCTCGATCGCCGTAAAGGCATCTGCCGCTGACTGCCCTGGCGCGACCCGCGCGCTGAGCTTTACCGTAACGCTGGGTATGAGTGTGTTGGATGCATTGACAACGGTGGGTGCGTCGATTCCGGTGACGGTAATGGCCGGCTGATTCCACAACCGGGACAGAATATGGCCCCGACCAATCGAGGTGACACCGTCGAGCAAAGCGGCATCTCGGAGAAGGTGCGCCTCCTCGTAGGTCGGCAGCGGCGCTTCGCGCGACTGAAGTCCCGCAACGGCCACAGCACCGTCTGCATCGTGCATGGTCGCAAGGAGGGCGATCGTCGCGAGCATCGCATCCGGTGTCGCTCCCCCGAACATCCCGGAGTGCAAAGCGTGGTCGAGGGTCGAAATGCGCAGCTTGAACGTCACATTGCCCCGCAGTCCGACCGTCAACGATGGGGTGGCAGCATTCCAGTTGTCGGAGTCGGCAATGACGATGACATCGGCACGAAGCTGGTCGCGATGCTGGGCAAGGAAGGCTCCGAAGGATCGAGAACCGAACTCCTCCTCGCCCTCAAAGAAGGCGACAACCCCGAGGTCGATGTCGTCTTGAACAACCTTGACAAACGCTCGGATCGCAGCAATGTGCGCAATTACGCCGGCTTTGTCATCTGCGGCCCCGCGACCGTAGAGTCGGTCTCCTCGCACGGTCGGCTCGAATGGCGCGGACTCCCACTGCCCTGGGTCACCTGGTGGCTGAACGTCATGATGGGCATACAGCAGGATTGTCGGCCGACCGTTTCGTGCAGCCCGTGTCGCTAGCACTGCCGGCTGACCGAGCCGGTTGTCGTCGATGAGAGCACGTGAGATCGCAACAGAATCAAAGAACCCGAGCGCCGCAAGCAGCTCGCATACCGCTTCTGCGCTCTTTTGGACGAAGCTCGAGTCGAAGCCGTCCCACGAAACGGAAGGGATGCGAACCAGTCGGCCAAGATCGGCAAGCGCGACCGGCAGTCCGGTCTGAACCGCATCCGCAAGCTGGGAAACGACCGTTGTCTCAGGTTCTTGAAGAGCTGGCGTGGTCGAGAAGTCCGTCATGCGAGTAATCTTAAGCCGAGAGCAGAGGCGAGGATCTTCGTGGCCAAGACAACCGAGAACAACGCCGGCACCGACGCCGGATACGAACTCAACCAGGACAGCATCTCAAGCGGCAAAGGTCGCGCAACTCCCACTCGAAAAGAGCAGCAGGACGCACGCAAGCGTCCGCTCGTGAGCAACGACAGAGCAGAGGCGCGCCGTCATTCACGCGCGCTCGAACAGGCTCAGCGCGAGAAGGCAAGAATTGGTCTCGCGAGGGGCGACGAGAAGTACCTACCGATGCGCGACCGCGGTCCGCAGAAGCGCTACGTTCGCGATTATGTCGACGCCCGCACGAGTGTTGGGGAGTTCCTCATCCCGCTCATGTTCGGCGTGATCATCTTGACCTTTTTCCCACAACCAGAGGTGCAGACGATCGGCATCCTCATTCTGTGGGTGTTCTTTGCGATCGCGGTCGTCGACAGCGTCATTCTCGGGTACCTCGTCAAGCGCAAGCTCACCGCCAAATTTGGCGAAGACCGCGTTGAGAAGGTGCGCTTTTACGCGGCGATGCGGGCACTGCAACTGCGCGTCATGCGACTTCCGAAACCACAGGTCAAGCGCGGCGCATACCCGGAATAGCGGCGAGCCGTTGGACGGTTAGCCGATACCGTCGCCGGTTAGCCGGCAGCACCGGCCAAACGGGTGAGCCCCCGATTGATCTGCCGCGCCCACAGTGGTCCGCGATAGAGGAAACCGGTGTAACCCTGAACAAGCGTTGCCCCCGCTGCTAAGCGCTCGGCGACGTCGGCCGCCGTCTCGACCCCGCCCACCGAGATCACGCAAAAGCCTTCCGGCACCACCGCGCGGATGACCCGCAGCAGTTCGATTGATCGTGCAGCCAACGGTGCACCGGAGAGTCCGCCAGCACCGGCGGCCTCGATTGTTGCGGCATCCGTTTTGAGTCTTTCCCGCGCCAGCGTTGTATTGGTCGCAATGATCCCGTCGAGTTCGGCAACCGCAAGTTCGGCAATGGCTTGCGCGTCTCGATTAGAGAGGTCTGGCGCGATCTTGACGAGCACCGGCGTCGACCCCGCTGCGGCCTTCACCGCCGTCAGCAGCGGCCTGAGCTTTTCCGTTTCCTGCAGCGACCGCAATCCCGGCGTGTTCGGTGAGCTGACATTGACAACGAGATAGTCGGCCAGGGGCGCCAGCAGCCGAGTGCTTTCGAGGTAGTCAGCGGTCGCGGCATCCACGTCAACAGCACGGGACTTACCGATGTTCACGCCAATCACTGGGCGATCGGCACGCGTTCTGGCTTTGGCGATCACCGCCTGTGCTGCGCCCGCACCGTGATTGTTGAATCCCATCCGATTGATCACCGCGCGGTCAGCGACGAGACGAAACAACCGTGGCTTCTCATTGCCCGGCTGGGGTCGCGCGGTGATCGTTCCGACTTCGACGTGACCGAAGCCAAGCTGACCGAGCCCGCGGATGCCGGTGCCCTCCTTATCGAAGCCGGCCGCTACCCCAAACGGCGAGGCGAAAACCAGTCCGAGTGTTTCGACTCTCAACGACGGATCGGGCCGAGTGAATCGATGAAACAGCGCTCCGAGGCCCATGAAGGGAAGAGCTCGAATGAAGGCGAACGCAAGTCCGTGCGCCCGTTCCGGTTCGATTCGCGACAGCACCGTGCGAAAGAGGAACTGATACATGGATGCGTCAGGCTAGCGGGTTGCGCCGGCGCTCGGGGGCTCGGCCGGCGCAACCACCGCGCCGTGCTCGACGCGCAGCAGGGTAATCGCTGCCTCGAAGTCCTCAAGCGAGTCGAAGCCTTGGTACACGCTCGCGAACCTCAGGTAGGCAACCTCGTCGAGCTCCCGTAACGGGGTGAGGATGGCGAGCCCGATATCGTTCGCTTCGACCTGTGCAGCACCGGTTGCACGAATGGTTTCCTCAACGCGCTGGGCAAGTACGGCGAGATCCGTATCAGTGACGGGTCGACCTTGGCAGGCCTTGCGCACGCCAGCGACGATCTTCTCGCGACTGAACGCTTCCACAACGCCATTGCGCTTGATCACGCTGAGGCTTGCGGTTTCGGTTGTCGAGAACCGACGGCCACACTCTGGGCACTGGCGACGTCGCCGGATCGAGAGGCCGTCGTCGCTCGTTCGAGAATCGATGACGCGACTGTCTGGGTGGCGACAGAATGGGCAGAACATGGTGCGGCAAGAATACGCTAGGTCGTGTCGAAGCGCGCGCTCACCGCTGCACCGTGTGCAGGAAGGTCCTCTGCGCGACTGAGCGCTACGATTTGCGCCTCCACCTCGCGGAGAGCCTGACGGTCGTAGTTGATGACCTGCTGTGGCCTCAGGAATGTGTAGGCACCGAGGCCCGGCGCAAAGCGTGACTGACCACCGGTCGGAAGCACGTGGTTGGATCCGGCTACATAGTCACCGAGACTCACGGGAGAGTATGCGCCGAGGAAGATCGCTCCAGCACTCTGAATGTTGTCGAGGACTTTGCTGGGTGCTTCGGTCTGGATACTGAGATGTTCTGGCCCGTATGCGTTGCTGAACGCTGCGGCGACCCTGAGGTCGGCCACGATCACGATGGCCGACTGCTGCCCAGCGAGCGCCTCGCGCACGCGGGCCCCGTGATAGGCGGATGCCGCAAGTCGTTCGACCTCAATCGCCACGGCTTGCGCAAACTCCGGGGCGTCGGTCACAAGCACGGCGGCCGCGAGTTGATCGTGCTCGGCTTGGCTTACGAGGTCGGCGGCCACAAGAACGGGGTCGGCACGGCCATCGGCGATCACGAGAATCTCGGTGGGTCCCGCTTCTGAATCGATCCCTACGAGGCCTCGAACGAGACGCTTCGCCGCGGCGACATAAACGTTGCCCGGTCCGGTAATGATGTCCACCGGGTCCAGGTCGAGTCCCGGGACCCCGTAGGCAAAGGCACCGATTGCCCCAGCTCCGCCCATCGCGTAGATCTCATCGATGCCAAGCAGTCCGGCGGCGCCGAGGATCGTCGGATGAACGGCTCCCCCGAATTGTTGCTGTGCTGGCGAGGCGAGCGCGAGCGATGAAACACCCGCAACCTGGGCGGCCACAGCGTTCATGATGACGCTCGACGGATATACCGCCTTTCCGCCTGGAACATACAAGCCGACTCGATTGACCGGCTGCCAGCGCTGGGTGATCTCGGCACCCGGGGCGATCATTGTCGACGCGGGGGCTGGCACTTGCGCTGTGGTGGCGGTCGTAACCCGCTCGATCGCGAGCTCGAGGGCCTCTCTTACGGCGGGGACAAGGCCCCGCACAGCCTCGCTCACCTCCGAAGCATGAACTCGCACTCGGGTCGGACGCACTCCGTCGAGCCGCTCAGCCTGGCCAAGCAAGGCTGTTTCCCCATGGGCGCGCACTTCGTCAATGAGTGCGGCCGCGACCTCGGTTGCCGAGGCAACATCTGTGCTGGCGCGGGGTACAAGTCTGGCAAGTTCCGCCCGTGACGGCTGGAGATTTCGGATGTCGATCGTCTGCATCATGGCCTAACCCATGTTAGTTCGTGGTGCCTGGTCGTTTCGAAGCGAAAAGATTCAATCCGAGCTTCTCGGAAAGGAAGCGGGCGGCAAGTTGCCCGCGAACACTGTTGCCAGCGGTATCGAGCGGAGGCCCGACGTCGCCATGACGGCAAGTACGTACCGCCAGATGTCGACCTCAACGACAGTGGCGCCAGTTACGGGATTGACGCCACCGGCCGCGAGTGTTGCAGCCATTACCGCTAAGTCGCGTGCTGTCACATCGAGACAGGATTGGCGCGTGTACAAGTCGAGTGTTTCAACCGGGTCAGAGTACAAGCGGTCGTAGCCGTAGAGAAAAGCAGCTAACCCGCGGTTTCGGTGGTTGATGGCTGAGGCCGAGGCGAAGACTTCGTCGTTGAGGGAGAGCGGGCGTCCGGCAAACGCGGAAAGCCCTTCCTGAATTCGGTGCCACTTCGTTTCCGCTGTCGCGCCAGGGATCAGGCTTGTTGCCGCAAGGGCTCCCGTGTTCACCATCGGATTAGTCATGCGTCGCTCGTTGAGCTCAACCGCCATGATCGAGTTGAACGGCAGGCCGGTCGCGTTCACGCCGATCTTCGTGCGCACGGCCTCCGGGCCATACTCTTGGCAAACTAAAGCCAGTATGAATGGCTTGGCAACACTCATGATTGTGAATTCGGCCGTTGCATCGCCAGCGCAATAGGTCTTCCCGCCACTACCCGCGACGCAGATGCCGAATAGCTCTGACGGCACTCTGGCTAGGGCTGGCTAGGGCTGGCTAGTGCTGCGCGTTCAAGCCGTCAGTATTTGTGCGATAAAGCGCATGGGTATTATCGACAAACGTCTGAACCTGCACGTCAGGAGGCAGCTGACCAATCGAAACAAATTCCGGAGTATCGTTCTCGGAAAGCGATTGAGCATCACGTTTCATGGACACCGACACCCCCTCTTTCGTTTGACGGGCTAACAGCGCTCGACGAGCCACGAATATGGCCGGGGACGGTCAGTCGGGGAGCCATCTCGAGTGCGGGAATACAACAGGGTGCGCCGTGATTGAGCTTGCTGTATGAATGAGACAGCCACTGAGGCGTTCAAAGCCGCGTTCCGTCGACACGCTTCCGGAGTTGCCGTCATCACGACCCTCGACGCTGACGGTCGACCACGCGGATTCACGGCCACTTCCCTAGCTTCACTCGCAGCTGTCCCGCCGCTACTGACCTTCAACATGGCGCAAGTCTCAACGTCGTGGCCGGCCATGACGGTCGGAAACTGGGTGGCCATCCACATGATGGGTGCACGATCGCGCCATCTCGCAGAGATCATGGCCGGCGACCACGATGTTCGCTTCGCTGGAGACCACTGGCAGCCAGGGCCGCACGGCGTTCCGGTGCTCACCGGCGTTCCCGCCTGGATGCTGGCCCAGATTATCGAGGTACATCCCGTTCACGACAACGCCATCGTCGTGGCCGAGGTCGAGAGCGGCGTGCTGGGGGCCGAGGATGAATCCTTGCTGTACACCGGGCGCAGGTACCATTCATCCGGCGCGCTGGAGCTATAAGAAACGCGCCAGCGTTTCCGCGACGCCAGCGCCGAGGAAGCCTGCGACCGAGGTTCAGCCCTAAACCAAACAGCCCGGCCCAAGAAGCGTCTTCAACTCTCCGTACAGATCAGCCGATACGGTAACCGGGTACGGAACCTCGAACACCCGTGCGCTGTCACCCTTGACCAGTCGCAGACGAACTTCGCTGTGGCCAGCGTGTCTGATGAGCACATCATTGAGGGCAGTGACAACCTCGGTCGTCGCGCGATGCTCTGACACAGAGATCATGAGCGGGCCGGTTCCCAGGCTTGGGCCGGTATCTGGGGTGAACATGTTTTCGGCGTGAAGGTTCATTCCGTCGTCACGCATCGTGATTCGACCGCGCACGACGACGATGGCGTCATTCGTCAGTGCTGGCGCAAATTCTTGATACGTCTTGCCGAGGAACATGACACTGATCTCGCCGACGAAGTCCTCAACGGTGACGATGCCGTACTGGTTTCCGGTGTTGCGCGCGACCCGATGCTGCACGTTCGTGATCAGCCCGGCAATCGTGACGTGCTCGCCGTCACCAGCGAGCTCCCCGCTCAACACTTCAGTGATGGAGCCGGTCATGTGTTTGGCAAGCTGGCTTTCAAGACCAGATAACGGATGATCCGAGACGTATAGCCCGAGCATCTCGCGTTCGAAGGCGAGTTTCTCGCGTTTGCCCCATTCCGGTCGATCGGGAACCGACTGTTCGACGTGCTCCGGTTCATCCCAGAGACTGTCGAAATCGAATGCCACGTCGCCGGCGGCTTCGCGCCGCTTCTCGGTGGATGCCGCATCCGCCGCCGATTCGTGAACCTCGTAGAGCGAGCGCCGGGTGTGGCCGAGCGAGTCGAACGCTCCGGCTTTGATGAGCGACTCAATCGTGCGCTTATTGGTGACTTGCACTGGCACCTTGCGCAGGAAGTCGTGAAAAGACACGAAGCTACCTTGACCAGTACGTGCCTGAGCGATCGCATCCACCACCGCATGACCAACGTTGCGAACCGCGCCGAGCCCGAATCGGATGTCTCCCCCGGTCGCTGTAAAGTCGACGCTCGATTCGTTGACATCCGGCGCGAGCACGCGGATACCCATGCGTCGGCACTCACTGAGGTACATGCCCAGTTTGTCTTTGGAGTCGCCAACACTCGTCAACAGCGCTGCCATGTACTCGGCAGGGTGGTTGGCCTTCAGATACGCCGTCCAGTAGCTCAGTACGCCGTAACCGGCACTGTGCGCCTTGTTGAACGCGTAGTCGGCGAAAGGCATGAGGGTATCCCAGAGCACCTTGACGGCGGCCTTGCTGTACTTGTTGCCGAGCATCCCGGCCTCGAAGTCTGCGAATTGCTGGTCAAGCTCGGATTTCTTCTTCTTGCCCATGGCTCGACGTAAGACGTCAGCCTGACCCAGCGAGAAGCCTGCCACTTTTTGCGCGACCGACATGACCTGCTCTTGGTAGACGATGAGGCCAAAGGTCGTTCCGAGAATCTCGCTCAACGGTTCTTCAAGTTCGGGGTGAATTGCGTCGATCTTTTGGAGAGCGTTCTTGCGTAGCGCGTAGTTGGTGTGCGAATTCATGCCCATTGGGCCTGGGCGATAGAGCGCGATAACGGCGGAAATGTCTTCAAAGTTGGTCGGTTTGAGCTGCTTGAGAAGCGCCCGCATCGGTCCGCCGTCGAGTTGAAACACGCCGAGAGTTTCGCCACGAGCCAGGAGAGCATACGTCGCTTCGTCTGCGTCAAGGTCGAGGTCTTCGACCTTGAGGGCGATGCCAGTGTTCGCCTCAATCATTCGCAGCGCGTCTTCGATGACCGTGAGATTGCGCAGGCCGAGGAAGTCCATCTTGAGCAGGCCAAGGTCTTCCAGCGGGGGCTGGTCGAACTGGGTGATGATCGCGCCGTCCTCTTCTCGGCGCATGATGGGCAGCACGTCCATGAGCGGTTCTGCGGACATGAGTACGCCCGCTGCGTGCACACCCCACTGCCGCTTGAGGTTTTCGATACCCCGTGCGGTCTCGAAAACTTGCGCGGATTGCTCGTCAGTTTCCACGAGCAGGCGAAGATCGGCGGCTTCCTTGTACCGTTCGGAATCCTTGTTGAACACGTCACCCAGCGAAATATCTTTGCCCATAACCGACGGCGGCATCGCCTTGGTCAGCTTCTCGCCAACGGCGTAGGGCATGCCAAGCACCCTCGCAGAGTCCTTGAGCGCTTGCTTGGCCTTGATGGTTCCGTAAGTCACAATCTGGGCGACCCGGTCGTCGCCGTACTTCTCGGTGACGTAACGAATCACCTCCGGTCGGCGGCGATCGTCAAAGTCGACGTCGACATCGGGCATCGATACCCGCTCAGGGTTCAGGAAGCGTTCAAAGATGAGTCCGTGCGCCAGCGGATCGAGTTCGGTGATCCCCATGGCGAACGACGCCATCGAGCCTGCGGCTGAGCCTCGACCCGGCCCCACTCGAATTCCTTGTGCCTTTGCCCAGGCGATGAAGTCAGCAACGACGAGAAAGTACCCGGGAAATCCCATCTGAGTGATGACATCCACTTCGTACTGGGCTTGCGCGAGGTGCGCATCGGACGCACCTGCCGCGAACCGCCGCGCCATTCCTGTCGCAACTTCTTTCTTGAACCAGGATGCCTCGGTCTCGCCGACTGGCACCGGGAACCTGGGCATGAGGTCGCGCTTCTCGAACGAGATTGAACAGCGCTCCGCAATACGCAATGTGTTGGCGCAGGCCTCTGGGAACTCGCGGAACAGTTCGCGCATCTGATGCGCCGACTTCAGGTAAAACTCGTCTGAGTCGAACTTGAAGCGGTTGGGGTCTGTGAGGGTCGACGCCGATTGCACACAGAGTAGCGCCGCGTGCGCGGTGGCATCGTGGGCGTGGGTGTAGTGCAGATCGTTGGTGGCAACGAGCGGCAGATCGAGCTCCTTTGCGAGCCGAATGAGGTCTCGGATGGTTCGACGTTCGATGTCGATACCGTGATCCATGATCTCGGCGTAGAAGTTGCCAGCCCCGAAGATGTCGCGAAAATCCGACGCAGCCTTCTTGGCTTCCTCGTACTGGCCGAGTCGAAGTCGAGTTTGAACCTCACCACCGACACAGCCCGTCGTGGCAATAATTCCGGATGCGTACCGGCTCAGGAGTTCGCGATCCATCCGCGGCTTGGAGTAGAAGCCCTCAATCGAAGCCAACGACGAGAGCTTGAAGAGGTTGTGCATCCCCTCATTGTTCTCGGACAGCATCGTCATATGGGTGTACGCGCCTGAGCCACCAACATCGTCTTGAGTCTGGTGCGAGTCCCCCCACCGAACCCGCGTCTTGTCGCCGCGCGCGGTGCCGGGTGTGATGTACGCCTCGGTGCCGATGATCGGCTTGATGCCCTTCTCGAGAGCGGTCTTCCAGAAGTCGTATGCGCCAAACATGTTGCCGTGGTCAGTGACGGCGATCGCGGGCATGCCTTCAGCGACTGCGGCGTCGAGCAGCGGTGCGACTCTGGCCGCGCCGTCCAGCATCGAGTACTCACTGTGCACGTGCAAATGCACAAATGATTCGTTACTGGATGCCACGAAATCTCCGAACGAGGTGCGTCAAATTAGGTCTGACTGGGGATGAGCCTCCAGACTAATCTGCTCGGTGGGCGCCTTCGACCGGACTCGCCAACAAGGGCGAAGCTACAGCGCGCGAAGCACCCCAAGCGCTGCTTGAAGGTCTGCCGGATACGCAGATTCGAACTCCACATACTCCGCGGTCCTTGGGTGCGCGAAGCCCAATCGGCGGGCGTGAAGCCACTGCCGGCTGAGAGCGAGGCGCTGCGTCAAGCTCGGATCAGCGCCGTACATGGCGTCGCCGACGCACGGGTGGCGCTGGGCCGCCATGT
This sequence comes from Rhodoglobus sp., assembly GCA_041736385.1. Lineage (GTDB taxonomy): Bacteria > Actinomycetota > Actinomycetes > Actinomycetales > Microbacteriaceae > Rhodoglobus. The sequence continues at coordinate 13,955 of JBGSTT010000001.1, forward strand.
GGACTCGAATCTGATGCGTGCGACCGGTCTCGAGCTGGATTTCGAGCAGCGCGGCCGACGGAAACGCTTCGATCGTTTCGTAGTGGGTGACGCTCGGCTTGCCATCCGACGTGACAGCGAACCTCCAACTCGCACCCGGATGCCGACCAATTGGGGCGTCGATCGTTCCCGCGAGCGGATCGGGGTGACCTTGAACGACGGCATGGTAGATCTTGTTGACTTCGCGATCGTGAAAAGCACGTTTGAGGCTTGAGTACGCGCCCTCGGATTTCGCGACCACCATGAGTCCGCTGGTGCCGACATCCAATCGATGCACGATGCCGGCGCGCTCGGCTGCGCCGGAGGTTGCAATCGTGAACCCTGCGCCGGCGAGGGCGCCGAGCACGGTCGGGCCATCCCAGCCGATCGAGGGATGCGAAGCGACGCCAGGCGGTTTATCGACAACGACAATGTCGTCGTCGTCGTACACAATGCTGAGACCTTCAACCAGCCGCGGGACAATCGCTGGCGCCGCCTTCGATTGCCAATTCACTTCGAGCCAGCCGCCCTCGGCCAGTCGCTCAGACTTGCCGACGGGTGCGCCGTCGAGCAGCACGCCCCCAGCTTCAGCAATCTCCGCCGCGAACGTGCGGGAGAAACCCATGAGCTTGGCGAGTGCACTGTCCACCCGTTCGCCAGCGAGTCCCTCTGGCACGACGAGGCTGCGTGACTCCACCGGGCTAGCGCTGGTCGCTTGGCTCAGGAGCAATCGCTGAGTCGTCGCCAGAGAGATCACGATCGCGAGCTTGCTTCGTTCGGTCAAGTCCGACGCCGCGAATCGTCAAGACAATGAACACGGCCATGCTCGAGACGATTGCGACATCGGCGATGTTGAAGATGGCCGGAAAACCCCACAGCTCAAAAAAATCGACGACATAGCCTTGACCGAACCCTGGTTCACGGGTTAGGCGATCGGTCAGATTACCTAGGGTGCCGCCGAGTAACAGCCCGAACACAACCGCCCACGCCGTTGATCGGATGCGACCGGCAAACACCACAATGAACACCGCCACCGCTGTCGCGATAATGGCAAACACCCACGTCGTTCCACTGCCAAGTGAGAATGCTGCGCCCGGGTTCTCGACATAGCGAAGCCGCAGCAAGTCGCCGATGAACGGTACGGACTCTCCGAGCACCAGGTTGTTGACGACAACGATCTTGGTCACCCGATCGGCGACGTAGACCAGAGTCGCGACCAGTCCTAGCGCCGCGAGAGCGCGCACACTGACCCGCCGCGCGCGCGCGGCCGGCTCAGTGCTGTCAGCTTCCGGCAAAACCGGTGTAGTCGCCGCCAGGCAACTGACCCGGAGCCTGTGGCACGTAGTAGCCTGCCGGGGTCGCGCTTTGAGGTGCGCTCGCCGACGGCGCTGCCGCCGCTGTCAACCGGTTCTGACTGGCATCCGTGGCGCCAATCGCGGATGAATCAAGCTCGCGCAACTGCCCTTCGATGTAGCCCTTGAGCTTCTGGCGATACTCGCGCTCGAAGTTGCGGAGTTCGTTGACCCGTGACTCAAGAGCTTGACGCTCCTGGTCAAGTGACGACAGTTGCTGGCGCTGAAGTGATTCGGCATCAGCAACCACGCGGGCTGCGGTCGCGTGTCCCTCGGCAATGAGGGCATCGCGCTTCTCAACGCCTTCTCTAACGTGCTCCTCGTGCAGCTTGCGCGCAAGCTGCAGGAGATTATTGGTGTTGTTTGGGTCGCCCGCTGCGTCTTGAGGGGCGCCGAACGCTGGTGCGGCGCCGAACGCGGGTGCGGCGCCAAAGGCTGGGGCGGCGCCGAAAGCTGGTGGAGCCTGCTGGGCTTCGAACTGTGGCGCGAACCCACCCTGCTGCGTCGCAGGCTGCGCGCTGCCGCCCTGCTGAAGTTCGTTGATGCGTGCGTCGGTCTGCACGAGACGCTGGCGAAGTTCTTCGTTCTCTTGGTTGAGACGACGCAGCTCAACGACGACCTCGTCGAGGAAATCGTCGACCTCATCTTGGTCGTAGCCCTCACGGAACTTGGTCGGCTGGAACCGCTTGTTGACGACATCTTCGGGAGTAAGAGCCATTAGGGCCACCTCAAGTGCTTTCTTTCAACGTCCGCATAACGGTTAGAGAATGTACTCGATTGTACCCGCTCCGGCCTGCGCGAACCACATCCGTTTCTTTAGAGTACATCCGCATCGCTAATTGATGAATCCCACGATGATCGAAACCAAGAGAAGACACGCAAGCAAGACGATGGTCCACGCGAAATCCAAAGCGATTCCTCCCACTCGCAACGGGGGAATCACCCGCCTTACGAGCTTCACAGGCGGGTCGGTAACCGTGAACACGACCTCGGCGAGAACAAGCAATGCGCCTCGCGGACGCCACTCGCGCGCGAAACTTCTTGCGAGATCAAGCACTAACCGGGCCCACATCATGATGATGAAAACATTGAGCAGAAGATAAACGATCGTGGCGATTATCGAGATGAAGGACACGAAACAAGCCTAGCCGTCGTCGCCTGTGGCCTCGGCGACGGCAAGAACAGCCCGATTACTGGGTAAAGAAGGCGGCGTCGACCTCAGATTCGGCTTCCGAATGGTCCCCGCTAACGGCAACGTGCGCAGGGGACAGCAAGAACACCTTGTTCGTGACCCGCTCGATCTTGCCGTACAGTCCCTGCGAGAGGCCGCTCGCGAAATCGATAAGGCGACGAGCATCCGGCTCACTCATCTGCGACAGGTTGATAATGACCGGAATGCCCTCGCGGAAGTTCTCGGCGATAACCTGGGCGTCCTTGTATTGGCGCGGGTGAACCGTGAGGATCTCGTTCATCTCGGTTGCCGCCGATCGCGGAGCAGCCGAACGTCGCAAGGCCGTAACCGGAGCACGGTTACCCGTCGAACCACCGTGGTGAGCAATCGGTGCGACCGGCGCGACTGGCGCACCAGACTGCTCGTAGTCATAGTCCTCGTCGGCGAGGCCGAGATAAACCATTGTCTTGCGCAGTGGGTTGGCCATGGTATTCCTCCGGATGGTGAAGCGTCTCCCCTGAGATTAACCATTGACGGGCCGGTTTCCCGTGATTGCCGAACCAATGCGCAGGTGTGTCGCGCCCTCCTGAATCGCCTCGATGAAGTCGCCTGACATGCCCATGGACAGGCTGGTCGCCTCGGGAACGGTTCGACGAACACCCTCGGCGAGTTCGCGCAACCTCGCAAAGGCGCGTCGAGGTTCCATCTCTAACGGTGCGACCGTCATGAGTCCGATGAGCTTGATACCGGATGCTGCTGCCACTCTGTCGACCAACGAATCGAGCGCGGCTGGCGCAACCCCGCCGCGCCCGAGCTCGGCGCCGAGATCGACCTGCACAAACGCTTCGATGGGCTCGAGATGCTTGGTCGCTTCATCATGCGCTGGCGGCGCAGTCAAGCCAGGAATGAGTGATTCTCGATCCAGAGAGTGCACGACGCTCGCGTAAGCGCGCACCGCCTTCGCTTTATTGCTCTGCAGCTGGCCAATGAAGTGCCAACGAGCTGGGGCGCCGACGAGTGACGCCGCCTTCTCTGACGCCTCCTGATGGCGGTTCTCTCCAAAGTTGTGCTCCCCCAGGTCGAGGAGCTCACGCACCAGCGAGACCGGCTGAAACTTGGTCACGATGATGGTGGTAATCGACGACGGCTCGCGGCCGACCGTCAGCGCAGCCTGCGCAATCTGCGAACGCACCGAAGCAAGCCGCATCCGCAGATCGGGCTCGTTGGTCATGATCCTGCCGCTATTTCAGAAAGTCCGGGATGTCCAAGTCACCGTCGTCATCGTCAAAGTTGCGGTCGATCGGCGCCGTTGCAACAAGGCTCGGCTCGGCTGACCACGAAGTTGGACCGTCTTGGCCTGCCGTTGCCGCAACTACGGCTGGCGCGGCGGTCGGGGCAACAACCGGGTCGGCGCCAACGAAGTTCGTGCGGCGCGAGTCGTGAGCCCGCTGCCTCGGCTCGCCACCGTCGAAGCCAGCAGCGATCACTGTCACCCGCACCTCATCGCCGAGGGTGTCATCGATCACGGCACCAAAGATAATGTTGGCTTCTGGATGAACGGCTTCTTGCACGAGTCGGGCGGCATCGTTAATCTCGAAGATTCCCAGATTCGATCCGCCCTGGATCGACAGCAATACGCCGTGCGCGCCGTCAATGGATGCCTCGAGCAGCGGCGAGGCCACGGCGAGTTCTGCTGCCTTGATCGCCCGATCGGCGCCGCGCGCTGAGCCGATCCCCATGAGCGCAGAACCTGCTCCCTGCATGACCGACTTCACGTCGGCGAAGTCGAGGTTGATGAGTCCGGGAGTCGTGATGAGGTCGGTGATGCCTTGAACTCCGGCGAGCAGGACTTGATCCGCGGTTGCAAAGGCTTCGAGCATACTGATGCCGCGATCACTGATCTCCAGCAATCGATCGTTCGGAACCACAATCAGGGTGTCGACCTCGTTCTTGAGGCTCGCAACACCGACGTCGGCTTGCGCAGAACGGCGCTTGCCTTCGAAGGCGAACGGCTTCGTGACGACGCCAATCGTCAGGGCACCGATCGACTTGGCGATGCGGGCCACCACCGGTGCCCCACCGGTACCGGTGCCACCGCCTTCTCCGGCGGTGACGAAGACCATGTCTGCACCGGCAAGGGCCTCTTCGATCTCTTCAGCGTGGTCCTCAGCCGCTCGTCTGCCGACTTCTGGGTCTGCACCTGCGCCGAGCCCGCGGGTGAGTTCGCGACCGACGTCGAGTTTGACGTCGGCGTCGCTCATGAGGAGCGCTTGGGCATCCGTGTTGATAGCAATGAATTCAACCCCGCGCAGGCCAAGTTCGATCATGCGGTTGACGGCGTTGACACCGCCGCCGCCGATGCCAACTACCTTGATCACTGCGAGGTAGTTCTGGTTTGACGTCACGTGCGGCCTCCGCTGGGATTTTGCAAACTTTCAAGTTCTACTTGAGGTGTAAAGTTTTTCTCATTATCTACTGCTTTGTTCGAGACTAGGTCGGCCGTGTTGCGGCGGTAAGTAAGACGTCCAGCGTGTCGCGAAGTCGGCAGTGAGAGCAATGGGTTTTGTGCAGAACACGATGCCGCGCAGGTGGCCAGCTAGGCGGGGCGGAAGATGCCGTTTCCCGGAGCTGAAACATCGAACTCGCCGGGCCTGCCAGAATCCGTGACCGCGATGAGCGCGGCGAGCAGCGCCGCTTTGCGCCCTGAGTCCGCTGAACTCCCCCAAACAACGCTCTGGCCGACCCCAGCCAGTACGAGCCGTACATCGTCCTTCGTGCGAGCTGAAACCGAAGTGACCTGCACGCGAAGGTCGGCCGGTAGCGAAATCAGCACGTCGGCGACCGCTCGGAAGGCCGACCCCGATGTTGACGAACCAGCGATATCGATGATGGGCACACCGGATGGTGCCACCGCTGACTCCTGGACAGTCACGCCAGCAGGATCGACCAGTTGGAAGACCGCCGGAGAAAATTGAACAACACCGATCGGTTGGCGCTCGACGATCCGGATTCGAACTGTGTCTGGCGGCACCGTCTCGGTGACGTAACTTCTGATCAGCGGAAAGGCCGAGAGCTCCCTCGTGATTCGCGAATAATCGACGAGCGATAGCGGTGTGCCGAGCTGACCCGCTAGTGCCGACTCCACGGCCATCGGGTCGATTCGCTCGGTGCCGGTCACCTGAATGGTCTTGAGCGCGAGCAGCGGCGAGTAGACCGCAACCAGTACCAGCCCGATCAAGCTTGCGATGATGCCGGCAATGATCGCCAGGGCCATGCGGCGCTCACGCGCACGGCGAGTGAACCGTCGCACCTCGCGGCGCTCGAAGCGGTAGCGCTCTCTGGCGGCGATGCGAAGCTCCCGACGTCGGGTTCGATGTTCAGCTCGGGCGGATGCCGATGGCGACGGAGTGGGCACTCGCGCTGGCGCTCGCG
>JBGSTT010000031.1:0-1584 GCA_041736385.1 Rhodoglobus sp.
CCGAGTTTAGAACCGACGCAATCAAGGCCGCACTGGCGGTGATGATCAGTCCGTACGGTACGCCGAGAAGGTGCAGCGTGAAACCGGCCAGCGTAAGGACGAAGCCGACCCCTTGCGCGAACGTTCGCGGGACCGGATCTACGAGCTCCCTCGGGAGCCCGAGGCGCGGACGCACGACCGCGCGGAAGATCACGCCATACGGGTGACGCTGGATGCCGGCAATCGCGCCCCAGCCGAACAACACGGTAATGATGGAGAAAAGAACGAAGCCTGGCTCGCTGGCGCGTTCAATGGTCGTTGTGCTGATCGGAGCTAGAAGGGTCAGTGCGATGGCAGTAAGCAAAAGCACCGCAGTAATCCCCGCGCCGAACCGCGCGCTGCGCGGATCGATACCGGCCTGGCCTGACTTTTCGGGGAGGCTCGAATTGATCGACGGTGGCGGTGTGCTCATTGGTTCCCCCCTCAGCGGACTCTGACTCAAGCGTAGGGTCAGCTCGCGAAAATGCGGTCGATTTCGGCGCGAATGAGAAGTGCTCGCCGATCGTTTCGGCGTGGGACCCGAGTCGGTCTCGTCGCGCTCGCTATCGTTGGTCTGTGACCAAGGCGACCTCAGCATCCGAATCATCGACGCGTGTCGAACCAGCGCCAGCAATTCAGTTTCGGTCGGATGTCACGGTTGAACTGGTTCGCTCGAATGCGAGTGACGCCGACGTGCTGTTTGCCGCCAGAGTCTCGACGCAGGGGGAACAGTCGCTCGCTGCCGCCCAAGATGCGCAGCTCGACACATCGCGCAGCAAAGGGCTCATCAACTACCTCATGCGAGATCGCCACGGTTCGCCGTTCGAGCACAATTCGATGACCTTCTACGTGCAGGCGCCGATCTTCGTGTTCCGCGAGTTCATGCGCCACCGCATCGCCTCATACAACGAAGAAAGTGGCCGTTACCGCGAGCTCAATGCGGTGTTCTATGTGCCCGGCCCTGACCGCAACCTCGTGCAGGTCGGCAAGCCAGGGGCTTACGAGTTTCACCCCGGCTCGGCCGAGCAGACTCGGCTCGCTGTTGCTGAGGCCGAGCGTGTCGCGACCGAGGCTTACGCCTCGTATCAGCGGATGCTCGATGCCGGCATCGCCCGCGAGGTTGCCCGCATCGTGCTCCCGCTGAGCATCTACTCCTCGATGTATGTGACAGTCAACGCCCGCTCACTCATGAACTTTCTCTCGCTTCGAACCAAGCGCGAAGACTCGCACTTTCCGTCGTACCCTCAGCGCGAGATCGAGATGTGCGCCGAGAAGATGGAAGAGCACTTCGCCGCCCTCATGCCACTGACTTACGAGGCGTTCAACGAGAACGGGCGCGTCGCACCGTAGCTGAAGCCATGTAGCTGCCGCGCAGCGCTGATCGAGCGCAGTCGAGATCCCTACTGGAGCGACGCCGTCAGCCGCGCCAGGCTGTCTCTAATCTTGCCGCCGAGCGGGCGGGCAAGCCAGGTGTCGAGCTCGAGGCGGTCGCTGTTGGCTCGGTAGTCGTCTTCGATCTTTTTCATTGCATCCACAAAATCTCGGCCGTGCACGAGAACTGAGACT
>JBGSTT010000176.1:0-15558 GCA_041736385.1 Rhodoglobus sp.
CAGCGAAGGCTTACCAGGTTCGACAGGTTCTGAAAGCAATCGACTCGTTGGAGCAGTCATGACCAACACCGATCACTACACCTACCGGGTTACGTGGTCACTCGAAGACCACGAGTTCGTCGGCTCGGTCGCGGAGTTCCCTTCGCTGTCGTGGCTCGATGCCGACCAAATCGGCGCGCTGTCGGGCATCCGCAAGGTGGTAGCCGAGGTGGTCGCCGATCTCAGCCCCGAGCAGATTCCCGACCCTTTCTCCGAGCGTCGGTACAGCGGGGTGTTCAAGTTGCGCATTCCACCACAACTGCACCGTGCGCTCGCCGTAGAAGCAGCCGAACAGCGCGTTAGCCTCAACCGTCTTGTGAGTTCGAAGCTCGGGTAGGCACATCTCAATCCTTGTGGCCGACTCGACCACGTCGGGTGCACCTCTGGGTGATCAGTCGCTCGCACGGTCGCCGTCGACCACTCACTGCTGAGCTACAGTCATCACCATGCGCGCAGTCGTTCAGACCCAGTACGGTGGGCGCGAAGCGCTTGAACTTCGCGAGGTTGACCGTCCGGCGCTCGGCGAGGGAAATGTCCTGATTCGAGTACACGCGACCGGGGTCAACGACGGGGATTGGGCGCTGCTCCAAGGCAAGCCGTATTTCGTCAGGGCCGTCGGCAAGCCCCGCGGTCGCATTCTCGGCCACGACGTCGCCGGTGAGGTCGTGGAATTGGGTGCCAATGTCACCCGGTTCGGCCTGGGCGAGCGCGTGTTCGGCGACCTGTCGGAGTCCGGAAACGGGGGATTCGGCGAGTTCGTTAGCGTGGCCGAAACCGCGCTGACCCGCATCCCAGACTCCGTTTCCTATGTGGATGCCGCGGCGCTTGCACACGCCGGCAACCTCGCCATGCAGGCGCTGTTCACCGCCGCTGAGCTCAAGCCGGAACACCGGTTGCTGGTCAACGGGGCCGGCGGTGGAGTCGGACCACTGATCGCGCAGCTGGCGGCCCATCACGGCGTGCGGGACATCGTCGGCGTCGACGACGCATCCAAGCAGGACTTCATGCGCGAGGTTGGCTTCGCGCGCACCTTGGACTATCGGGCAGTTGATTTCACTCGAACCGGCGAACAGTTCGATGTGATCGTCGACATGCGACTGACTCGATCGCCGTTCAGCCTTCCTCGCAGCCTCAAGCCCGGCGGCGTCTTTGTGACGGTCGGCGCCACCACGCCGAGCCTTCTCGGGCTGGCGGTCTGGGGTCGCCTCATCAGCCGCGCAACGGGCAAGCGGATCAGGATGCTCTGGCTCAAGGCGAACAAGAGCACTGAGGCGGTGGCATCCCTTGCCGCGTCAGGCGTGCTCAAGCCCCGCATCGATGGCCAGTTCCCCCTCGCCGACGCCCCGCTCGCGTTAGCGCGATTTGGGGCAGCGGAGCATCGCGGCAAGATCGTTGTTGTGCAGGAGTAGCCTCAGGAGTCAAAGGTCGTGGACCAAGTAACCTGATCCGCCTAACTTATCCGCGCCCGAATCCGCAACGCAGCGAGAACCGTGAACACGACAGCGCAGGCCACGAGGATCGCGACCGTTACCGGCGTTGTCACCTGCCAGTCACCGACGAACCCCGTGATGCCATAAAACGAGCTGAGGTTGTCGATCGCCTCTTGCTGTCCACCGACGAGGGTCGAGAGGGTGTCCGCGGTGAGTTCACGGCGCATGAGCATCGCGGACTGCGCGAACGGAAGGGCGTTGACGACGGAGCGCACGACATCCGGAAACAGTCCGACCGCGATGAACGCACCGGCGAGAAATCCGATGACCGTTCCGACGATCGTGGCAAGAGCGGAGAACGCGCCCGTTGTGCGAATGAACGAGGCGACGAACGCCCAGAGTGCCGCGAAGGCGAGGCACGAGAGCACGATCCAGCCGAGCGTGCGGGCGATCTCAACTCCGCCGATGACGACGCCGTCGACGAAGAACAGGTAGGTCAAGCTCACCCCGAGCACGATCGTCGTCATGATGAGAGCGACGATGACGGTCGCCAGCAAGTAGCCGAGCACGAGCTGCCCACGCTGGATCGGAGAGACCAGAAAATCGCGGAACCGGCCGGTCGCGGCATCCTCGACGAAGACACCGAGGGCACCGAGCGAGGTGGTGATCGAAGTCATCGCGATGATTCCACCAAACATCCAGCTGTCGACGAACGCGCGCACGTCTGCTGCGTCCGCCTGAGGAAAGGCAGCCACGATTGAGGTGGTCTGTAGGTTCGAGAGGAACAGGGTGTACAGCAGGAACACGATGAGGGCGCCGAGCAGCGAGAAGAACACGTTGAGGCGGTCGCGGAAGAAGAGCCGCAGGTTGCGACCCATGATCGCCAAGACGACGCCCATCAGCTCTCCTCCTCAACGTGCTCGCGACCGGTGAGCGCAAGGAACACGTCATCCATTCGCCCGTGCCGAAACTCAAAGTCGAGCACGTCGTCACCGTGGTCGGCCAGCAGGCGACGGGCGACGGTGGCATCTGGTACGCGAAGCTCCCCGGCTCCTGCTCGGTCTGCGACCGTGAGTCCGGATGCCGCGGCAAGCCGGCCAAGCGCGGCCGGATCCCGCGAGCTGATGGTCAAGATGCTGTGGCTGTACTGCGCGCGCAACGCGGTCGGAGTGCCTTGCGCAATAATCCGGCCCTCGTCAATGATGCTGACCAGGTCGGCTTCCTCGGTCTCCTCCATATAGTGCGTCGTGAGGAACACGGTGAGTCCTTGCCGCTCACGGAGGTCGCGGATGGTTGACCAGACGATGGCGCGGCTCGCCGGGTCGAGACCGGCGGTTGGTTCGTCGAGAAACAGGATCGATGGCGAGTGCATGAGCGCTCGCGCGATGTCCACCCGTCGCCGTTGTCCGCCCGAGAGTGCACCGTAGCGACGGTCGATAAAACCTTCGAGGCCGACGAGGGCCGCGAGCTCGGTGATCCGCTTTCCGATGCTGGCCCGGTCTGAGGAGTAGAAGCGCGCCCGGGTCGCGAGGTTCTCGCGCACGGTAAGTCCGGCATCCAGCATCGAGTCCTGAAAAACGACGCCGATCTGGCGCCGCACCGGCTCGGCGTCGTGGCGAACGTTGTGGCCGTCGACGGCGATCTCACCGGCGTCGAACGGCGACACCGTGGTGACGCATCCGATGGTCGTCGATTTGCCTGCACCGTTGGTACCGAGGAACGCGAACACGCTGCCCGCCGCGACCTCGAAGGAGATGTCGTCGACCGCGACGACGTCTTTGTACCGTTTCGTTAGCCCGCTCACGCTGATCGCTGTGCCGATAGTCACGCAAGCGATCATGCCAGATGCGTCGCCGCGGCAGGGGGCCAAAGGTTCCGCTGGTCGCGCGCGGCCGGGTCGCGGGCCGCGACACGTCAACGTCAGCCGTCCCCGCTAGCATCACTGCATGCCGGAGCGAGTCGAGGCGTGGTGGGCGCGCCGACAGTGGTCGAAGGGTACGACCATGCCATACGCGATCGGCGACTACCGCGACGAGTGGTCGCGCTGGCCGGTGCTGGTGCGTCAATACCACCCAGAGTTCAACGCTGGCGTAGTGCTTTCGCAGGTTCCGCCAGCTGCCGACGTCTGGCTTCAGTGGCAGTGCGAGGTCGGGCACGTATTTGTCGCAACCCCTGGTGAAGTGCGATCGCGAGCGGGCCAATCGCGTCGAAGATCCTCGTGGTGCCCTGACTGCTTCGCCGGTGCAGTACCGCCAGCAGCCAGCCCCAGTCGCAGGGTCCGACTCTGTTCGAAGTCGGATGCCGCGGCTCGCCAAGTCGGCGAACCCTTCGTGAGCGCCTGCGCGCCGACCGCCGCATCCGCGGCCGAGCCCCGCTTGGCACAGTTGCTCGCGTCGCGCCTCGACTTCGAGCCGGGATTTAACGCGGTGCGCGTTCCGCGCGCGTTCTTCACGCACCTCGAGGTCTGGCCAGACATCGTGCTGTCCGACCTCAAAGTCGCCATCGAGTACGACACGATGGGACGGAATTCCACCGAGCACGTTGGCCAGCGCGAAGTCGTCGACAGACGCAAAGACCGGTTGATTCGCGCGGCGGGCTGGGAGGTCGTGCGCGTGCGGACCGGCAAACTGCGACTGCTCGGGCAGCATGATGTTGCAGCATCCGCGATCACTGGCAAGCTCGTTGACCGGTTGCTTGATGCGTTCCGCGACATTCGGGGCGACCTGATGGTGAACTGCTATTTGCGCTGAGGTGCGCTGCTTCAAACTGAGCCTTGCCGCGGGACCTTGTACCCAGTACAACTGAGCCCCGCGCGCCTACCGTGGCAAGATGCGCCTGCCTCCGGCTCCCGACGTGAAGTCCGCTGGAGGAGATCAACAACCGGTCGAACGCTCTCCGGCGTACCTGCAACCGGTCGACGACGTCCTTACGACCTACGACACGACCGCGACCGGACTCACCTCGCTCAAGGCCACCGCACATCGCGAAGAGTTCGGCGAGAACACGATCGTTGAGCTCGCTCATGAGTCGACGCTCCGACGCTATCTGCGGCAGTACAAAGACTGGATGGTCATCCTGCTGCTGGTTAGCGCCGTGATTACCGGCGCCCTCGGCGACTTCGGTACGTCCGCGGTACTCGTGGTGCTCGTCGCCATCAATACGCTCATCGGATTCGTGCAGGAGTATCGCGCTGAGAAGACGATGGATGCACTCAAGAAGCTCGTCGATCCGGTAAGTGAGGTATACCGCGACGGCGAAGTCATTCAGGTGGATTCGAGCACGATCGTTGTGGGGGATGTCGTGCGCCTTACCGAAGGTATCGCTGTACCCGCAGACGCTCGTCTAATCCACGCCATCGCCTTCTCGACAAACGATTTCGCTCTCACTGGCGAGAGCGATCCGACCCGGAAGTTCGCCAGGGCGATTCGGCAAGAAGTGCCCGTCGCCGACCGTCACAACATGGCATTCGCTGGCACCACGGTCGCAACCGGGGAAGGGATCGCCGTCGTCGTCGCGACGGGCATGGGAACAGAGCTTGGCAGGATCGCCCGCTTGACCCAGGCCGCACCAACCACGCGGAGCCCGCTGCAGCTCGAGACGTCAAACATCGCGAAGTACGTCTCATACGCCGTCGCCGCCATCTCGGTCGTGGTGCTGATCATCGCAGTGCAGTCCGACCTCCCGTTCAAGGAGGCGATGCTATTCGCGGTCGGCTTTGCGTGTGCGCTCATTCCGCAGGGGCTGCCAGCGGAGGTGAACACCGCGCTGGCCGCGGCCGCGGCGGTGCTCGCCAAGCAGAACGCACTCGTGAAGCGACTGAGTTCGGTCGAGACGCTCGGTGCGACCCACGTGATCTGCACCGACAAGACCGGCACGCTCACCAAGAACGAAATGACGGTGACCGAACTCATGGTCGGCGGCAGGCAGTACCGCGCATCGGGCATCGGCTACGACCCAGAGGGCGAGATTCTGCCCAAGGCCACCGGCGCGAGTCATCAGCGCTTGATCGACTTTCTCGAGGTCGGCGCGCTCGCTAGCAACGCGCACCTAGTCGCTCCAACAGGGGCGGATGCCGCGTGGCGGATCCTCGGCGATCCAACCGAGGGTGCCCTGCTCGTGCTGGCCCGCAAAGCGGGCATCGACCTCGAAGCGCTGCGAAACGCGAACGAGGAGATCGGCGAGCTGCCATTCGACTCGAGTCGCAAGCTCATGACCTCGATCCGCCGGGACGCAGACGGCACGATCACCGCGTACGCGAAGGGTGCTCCAGAGAGCATCATTGCCCGGGCATCCAAAATTCTGGTGGGTACGCGGGTGCGCGCCATCACCGAGGCTGACCGCGTCGAGTTGCTCGCCCAACACGCTGAGCGCGCGTCGAGGGCGCTGCGAAACCTGCTGTTTGCGACGAGACGGCTCACCGCGCACGAGGCCGCGTCAGACAGTCACACCGTCATCGAGAAGGATTTGACCATTCTCGGGCTCGTCGCGATGATCGACCCGATCCGCACAGCCGTGCCCGATGCGATGGCGATTGTGCTGGCCGCCGGGGTGAAGGTCAACATCGTCACTGGCGACTTCTCGCTCACGGCCGAGGCGATTGCGCGCCAGGCTGGCCTCGCGGGGGACGACGGGCTGACAATCGTGACGGGCACAGAACTCGCAACCATGACCGATGCTGACGTGCTCGCGCAGGCCCTTCGCGGCGGAACGGTGTTTAGCCGGGTCGCGCCGGAAGACAAGGTGCGCATTGTCGACCTCGTGAAGCACTCGGGCCACGTCGTTGCCGTCACTGGCGATGGCATCAACGATGCGCCAGCCCTCAAGCACGCCAACATCGGGGTCGCGATGGGCGCTACCGGCACGGATGTTGCCAAACAGGCTTCTGAGATCGTGTTGCTCGACGACAGTTTTGCCACCCTGGTTGCCGCGGTGCGGCAGGGTCGAACGATCTACCGCAACATCCGCAAGGGCGTGCTCGGTGCCCTGACCTCGAACATCGCCGAGTTCGTCGTCAATTCGGCCAGCCTCGCGCTCGCATCGCTCTTCGGGGTTCCGCTGGCGCTCAACGTGCTCCAGATCCTCGCGATCGACCTGCTCGGCGAGATCTTCCCGATCGCCGCTCTCGGGCGTGATCCAGAGGAGGGCGAGACCATGACCCGGGCGCCCCGCGACCCGAAGGAGCGCATCCTGAATCGTCGCTCCATCGGCGACATTCTTTGGGCGGGTGCGCTCATTGGCGCCCTCGCGTTCGCCAACTACCTTTACTTCTACTCCCGCGCCGGCGTCGACCCCTTCTCCGAAGTTGTCCCTGCCGAGCTGCTCGCTCAGGCGATGTCCATGACCTACGTGACGATCATGGTGTGCCAACTCGTGAGCATTATCCAGCGGCGAAGTGTTCGCGGATTCTTCACCCGCTACCAGTTCACCAACCCGACCTTCTGGCTCGCGATTGGTTTCGCCCTCGGAATCATGGCCGTGATTCTTTACGTTCCGTTCATCGCTGGCTTCTTCGGCACCGGCCCGCTTGCTGCCGTCGACTGGGGTTTTGCGCTACTGGCTGCAGCCGTGTTCCTCGCGATTCGCGAAGGGCAGCGACTGCTCAGCGCACGGTTCGCGAGAGCCCGACTCGCACCGGATCGCGTCAGCCGCTAAGTGGTCACCAGGTACTCGCGCCGGTCGAGTGTTCGCACCGCGGCGCGGAACGCCATGGCTGAGCGCGGCCAGATGGTCGTGTTGCGTCCGCTTGCGTCGATGTAGTAGCTCGTGCAGCCACCGGTCGTCCACACCGAGTTGGCCATCCGGTGCTGCAGTTCGGTGTTGTATGCCTCCTGCGCGGCCGCGGTCGCTTCGATGGAGCCGCCCGCCGCGGCATCCAGAGCCTGCATGACGTAGTCGACTTGCGCTTCGATGATGGTCAGCATGCTGTTGTGCCCGAGTACGGTGTTCGGTCCGATGAGGACGAAGAAGTTCGGGAAGCCAGCAACGGCGGTGCCACGCAGGGCAGCGGCGTGCGGCGTCCAGTGTTCGGATAGCGTTCGACCGTCCACACCGTGCACGAGCCGGGCGATTGCCGGCCTTGTCGCGTTGAAGCCGGTGCCACCTATGATTACATCGACCTCGTGGCGTCGGCCGTCGGCCGTGATGATCGTCGAGCTCTCGATCTCGGTGATCGCTGACGTTTCGAGGCTCACATTCGGTTGCGTGAGCGCCGGAAAGTACGCGCTCGTCACGAGGATGCGTTTGCAGCCGACGCGGTAGTCTGGCGTCAATTTGGCGCGCAGAACCGGATCCTTGACCTGCTTGCGCAAGAACGCAAGCGACTGTTTGGCGGCGGCTGCCCCGACGGGCTGGTATCTGAACCCGAGAAAGTTCGCTTCGGCTCGAAGGAACTCGAGCCGGCGTGCCAGGCGCTGCAGCGCCGGGAAACGGCGAAACGTGCGTCGACGCAACTCTGAGGTTGGCTTGTCGTTGCGGGGAACGATCCACGGGGCAGAGCGCTGAAACACCGTGAGGTGGCCGGCGATCTTCGCCACTTCTGGCACGACTTGAATCGAGGATGCCCCGGTGCCGATCACCGCGACGCGTTTGCCAACCAGATCGACAGTGTGATCCCACTGCGCGGTGTGGAACCGCGCGCCCGTGAAACTGTCCAGCCCTGGGATCGACGGCCAGACGGGTGTGATGAGCGGACCGTGCCCAGACACCAGCACGCGTGCCGTCAGTTCGCCGCGGCTTGTGGTCAGGTGCCAACGGCGAGCCGTGGCATCCCACACCGCTTTCTCCAGCTCGTGCCCGAACAACGTGCGCTCGTATAGTCCGAGGTTCCGGGCGGTGCGCTGCAGGTACTCAAGAATCTCGGGCTGGGCGCTGTAGGTGCGCGACCAGTCTGGGTTCGGTGCGAACGAGAGCGAGTACACGTCGCTGCGAATGTCACACGCGGCACCCGGGTAGGTGTTGTCGCGCCAGACACCGCCGACGTCATCGGCGCGTTCGATTATGACGAAATCGCGGATGCCGCGGCTCGCCAGCTTCGCCGCCATCGCGACCCCACCGAAACCAGCGCCAATGACGGCAACATCGACATGCCGCAGGCCGGAACTGGACAGCTCAACACTGCGCGACTCTGGCGTCATGGTTCTGAAGCCTACGCGCCGAATGTCACCCCGGTCAGCGTCTCCGAGACCTCCCACAGCCGACGGGAATCCGCTTCGCTCAGTGCGCGCTTGGGCACGTGCGCGAGTTTCGGGTTGCCCCGCAACTCGTAGAAGCCGTCGGGTCCGTAGTACGCGCCGGGGAGCGCATCCGGGCTCGTTGCGGCATACAGCGATGGCAAAATGCCGGTCTCGACGGGTTGCATGACGCGGGTAAGCAGTCGCCGCGCGAACTTCGGCAACTCGCGCCCCTCGCGCGGGCCGGCGGTCTGCAGGTTCGTCGCTGTGCCGCCGGGGTGAGCGGCAGCACTCAAGATGCCCCAGCCAGCGGCATCGCTGCGCACCTGCAGTTCGCGCGCGAACATGAGGTTCGCGAGCTTCGATAGCCCGTACGCGTCATACGGCACGTACTTCTGTTCTGACTGCAGATTGTCGAAGTCAATGCGGCCGCGGCGGGCGACGATACTGCTGGTCGACACGACGCGTGGATGCTCGGCCTTCCTCAGCGCCGGGAGCAACCGCCCGGTGAGCGCGAACGGCCCCAAGTGGTTGCTGCCGAATTGCAGCTCGAAGCCGTCCTCGGTCACACCTCGCTGAGGCGGCGCCATCACGCCGGCGTTGTTGATCAGAATGTCCACTGCGCGACCGTCGGCCACGATGGCCTCGGCGAACTCGGCGACACTCGCGAGGGAGGCGAGGTCGAGGTGGCGCACATGGAGTTGACCAACCCCGGCCTGGGCAGCTGGTTGCTGTTCGTGGATGCGCGCCGCGGCATCCGCCCCCTTGTCAAGATTGCGCACGGCCATGATGACCTCCGCGCCCGCCGCGGCAAGACGACCGGTGAGACCGAAGCCGAGGCCGCTGTTGGCACCAGTGACGATGACGAGGCGTCCAGTCAGGTCTGGTACCGTCACGGGCGATCGCGACGACGATGGGGCAGTGGACGATGGGGCAGTGGACACAGTCTCTCCAGTCGGGGTTTGGATAGCTAGCTAGCGCGCTTGCGATCAGCGCCCGATCGAAAGTAGCATGAATGCTATGAGCATAAATACTACATTGACGGATGCCGCGACAGCGGCTTCACCTCAGCGACCGTACCACCACGGCCTCTACGCTGGCGGCCGCCAATGGTGGCGAGGCTTGCTAAGTATCGTCGTGTTCCTCGTCGTGTTCTTGATCGCGAACGTCGTCTTTGGCGGTATTGCGATCGCGTTCGATGTGTTCACAGGAACCGCGACGCTCGAAGATCTCGGGGCGGGCATCGTCGCGATCACACCGGCTGTGTTCCTCGCAAACAACCTCGCGCTCGCCGCATGCATCCCGATCGGGATGCTCGTGCAGTGGGCATTCTTTGGGGTGCGACCTCGATTCCTCTCCTCCGTCGAAGGTGGTCTTCGCTGGAGGCTGCTCGGTCGGTTCGCCCTCGTCGTGGTGCCCGTATGGCTGATCTACGTCGCCGTACTCTTTGCGATCGAACCGCCGGTCGGGGGCGCTGACGGCATCACGGCTTCGGCGATCGCGCTGACGGTCATCGTGCTCTTGACGACTCCGCTGCAAGCGGCGGGGGAGGAGTACGGGTTCCGCGGCCTCGTTGCCCGCTCGGTCGGGTCATGGTTCGCTCGACCGCTCGTCGCACTGGTCGCCGGAACGTTTCTGTCATCGATCTTCTTCTCTATTGCGCACTTGGCGGCTGATCCGTGGCTGAATGCCTACTACTTGGCGTTCGGCATCACGATGTCGATCGTCGCCTGGCGAACGGGCGGCCTCGAAGCGGCCATCCTCATCCACGCCACCAACAATGTGTTCTTGCTGCTCCCGACTGTGCTGTTCGGCGACGTGGGGAGCATCTTCGAGCGCGGTGAGGGAGCTGGCGGACCCGTCGTCCTCGTGCCGATGGCGATGCTGGTGGTCATGACCGTCGTGCTGAGCTTGTGGGCGAAGCGACTTCGTGTGGTTCGCGAGACCGTGCCACCCGCGGTGCGCGGCACTATGCAACCGGATGCAGCCGCCAGCGCGCCAGCGGACCTACCGAGCTAAGCGACCCGGCTACCCCGCGCCAGCCGCGCGGCAGGTGTGCGGGTGCGTGACCACGCCCAGACCAGCACGCCGCTCGCGAGCAGCAGGTGGATGACGAGTCCGACGGACCAGCCGGGCGTGGTGCGTTCGATGATTTGTCTGGGTGTCTCAAAGTCAGATTGGAATGCGTCGCCAGCGCACTCGTCGTACGTCGAGTTCAGGTCGGGCGCCAGCTGCGCCTGCCGCACACCGAGCTTGATGTTGCCAAACAAATCGGTCGGGTAGCCCTCCGGGTTGTACGCGGTGGGGACAGCATCCGCCAGCAGTACGTAGGGATTGGCAACCAGCACGCCCCAGAAGTAATCGAAGCGCGGCACCGGGTAGCTCGTCGTCTGTGGCGGCCCGCACTGTTCCGGTTGGCCTGTAGAGCTGTAGCTCGTGGCGTACGTCGTGGTCGAGCGAACATCGCTCTGCACCGAGAGACCAAGGAGCGAGAAGGCGATGAGTGTGCCAACGCTCAAAGCCGCAACCACGAGGTACGTCACGGCGACCGAGAACAACGGCCGTGCAAGGATGCCAGACAAACCGACACCGATTGCCGCAACGACCCCGAGTTCAATCGCGAGCACGAGAACAGAAACGAAGATCGCTGTGCCGGAGATGCCGCCGTCGAGTGCGGCGTAGATGAGGAACGGGATCGCCGCTGCGAGGAAGGCCAGGGCCGTCACCCACGCGGCAAGGAACTTGCCGAGGATGAGTTGCCAAGTCGTCACGAGCGTGACTTGCGTTGTTGCGAGTGTTCCGGCGTCCCGGTCGCCGTTGATGGCGTTTCCACTCAGCGCGGGCGCGACAAGGGTGCCGAGCAGTAGCACGAAGTAGATGATGGCCGAGAAGATTGCTCCGCCCGAGTTGTCTGCGCCAAAGCCACCCAGGGCGACCTTGAGCAGCAGCGTGACGATTGCCACGAGTGCGACGAACACCCCAATCAGCACGTACCATGCGACGGTTCGCACCCGCTGCCGTAGCTCAAGGGAGACGATGACGCCAATGCCAGTCAAGAACGCGCTCACGCCGGGTCCCCAGCGTTGAGTCCGAGAAAGGTCTGCTCCAGATCGCCAACCGCGGGGGCAAAGGTGCTGATGGGAAGCCCGGCGGCCACGAGGGTCGCCAGCAGGGTGGATGCTTCGGCCTCAGAGCCGAGCGCAACCATGACCTCACCGCGCTCCTGGGTCAGCGCGTCGACCGCGAAACCTGCTCCGTTGAGTGCGCTGACGAGACCGGCCTTGTCGGCAGACTTGATGCGCCACGAACGCACGCCAGCCTGAGCGCGAGCGACGCTCTCCTTCGATGCCGTCACACCGTTCGCCAAATACACGGCGCTGTCCGCCATCTCGTCGAGTTCGGCGAGCACGTGGCTTGAGATGAGCACAGTCTTGCCTTCGCTCGCAACGCGGCGCACGAGCGTGCGTAACTCAACCCGGGCAGCCGGATCAAGGCCCGATGCTGGCTCATCGAGCAACAGCACTGCCGGGTCGTGAACGAGCGCTCGCGCCAGAGACAGCTTCTGCTTCTGGCCTCGAGACATCACGCGGGTTGGGCTGTCAGCCAAGGCCTCGAGGCCGACAAGGTCAATGAGTTCGCTTGCGCGACGCGCGGCCGATTGCCGGTCTTGGCGGTACAGGCGACCGGTGTACTCCAGTGTCGAGCGCACGGTGAGCGCAGACCACGAGCCGAGCACGTCCGGCATCCAGCCGAGGCGAGATCGCACTGCCGCCGTGTCAACAGTCGGGTCGAAGCCGGCGATCTTGATCTGTCCGGCATCCGGTTTCAGAAGCGAGGCGAGCATGAGCATCAGGGTCGTCTTGCCTGATCCGTTTGGGCCGATGAGCCCAGTCACCGTGCCAGCGGCCGCCGTGAAGCTTGCTGCCTGCACCGCCTTGACTTCGCCGAACGCGCGGCTGACACCCTCAACGACAATTCCCGATGCAGCACTGTCAGAAGTTGTCACGGCCTCACGATAGTGGCAAGCGTCGACAATGCAGCTTTGCGATGCCCGGCGTCACAGCACGGAGCTTGCCGGGTTACGCTGGCGCAATGAGCAATTTTGACGGTGCCGTTGTCCTCATGATCGGTGCGACGGGAGGGCTGGGATCCCGCATCGCGACGCAACTTGAGCGCCTCGGTGCAACCGTTGTTCCGGCCTCGCGGGCCGACTTCGATTTGCGAGACGTTGAAGGGCCAGCGAAAGCCGTTGCCGCGACCATCGAGAATCACGGGCGGCTCGACGGTCTCGTGATCGCCGCCGGTGTCGTTGCTTTTGGCCCGATCGAGTCGGTGTCGGATGCCGCGATCACCGAGTTGTTCGCCACCAACACCCTCGGCCCAATTCGTCTGATTCGCGAGGCCACTCCGCACTTGGCAGCGTCATCGGCCGCTGGCCGTGACCCGTTCATCGTGACGCTCAGCGGAATCGTCGCCGATGCACCGACCGCGGGGCTCGCAAGCTACTCGGCGGCGAAAGCCGCTCTCGCTGCGTTCACGAAGGCGGCGACTCGCGAGTTACGAAAGTCCGGTATTCGAGTTCTGGATGCTCGGCCCGGGCACACCGAGACAGACCTGTCGCGGCATCCGATCGAGGGAACCGCACCGACCTTCCCTGCCGGCCTCGACCCGGATGCGGTCGCCGCGCGAATCGTGCGCGCGATCGTTGACGGGGAGAAGGACCTGCCGAGCACCGAGTTCAGCTAGTCGTGCCAGAGAACAAGACGCAACCAACGTCGGTGAGTGTCGACGACTTCATCGCGAGCGTGCCAGAAGAGCGGCGTCGAGCCGAGGCGGTCGTCCTTCTCGAGCTCATGGAGCGTGTCTCCGGCGAACCGGCGACCATGTGGGGCCCGACGATGGTCGGCTTCGGCGAGTACCACTACCGCTACGCCTCCGGGCGCGAGGGCGACTCCTTTGTGATCGGATTCTCGCCGCGCAAGGTAGCACTCTCGCTCTACGGGCTCTGGAACGCCTACGCGCCCGAGGAGCATCCACTACTGGCATCGCTCGGCCCGCACACAACCGCCGTTGCCTGCCTCTACGTCAAGAAGCTCGAGGCGATCAACCTCCCAGTACTCGAGGAGATGACGCGAATCGCAGTCGAGAGGCACCGCGCCGAGCACGGATCGCTTCGGCCGACCTCGGGTTAGCAGTGGCGGCTCAGTCGGGCGGCGCGGTGACGAAGTCGATGAGCTCCTCGACTTTACCGAGCAAGGCCGGTTCGAGGTCGGCGAAGCTGTCCACTCGAGCAAGGATGCGCCGCCAGGCCTGCGCGATGTCGGCCTGATCATCATGCGGCCAGCCGAGCGCAGCACAGATGCCGTGCTTCCACTCGGTACCACGCGGGATCACCGGCCAGGCGGTGAGGCCAAGCCGTTGCGGACGCACCGCCTGCCAGACATCCACGAATGGATGCCCGACGACGAGCACGTGCGCTGCATGCGGCCCCCGACGCACCGCCTCGGCAATACCGCTCTCCTTTGAGCCGGCAACGAGATGATCGACCAGCACCCCCAGTCGATGATCCGGTCCCGGTGCGAAATCGCGGACAATCGATTCGAGTTCGTCAATACCCGCGAGGTACTCGACGACGACACCCTCGACTCGTAGATCATGCCCCCAGACCTTCTCGACAAGTTCAGCGTCGTGGCGACCCTCGACGAAGATGCGGCTCGGCATCGCAACCCGGGCGGCGTGCCCTTGGACGGCGATGGAGCCTGAGGCACTGCGCATCGCGACGGGCGCAGCGGGCGCCGGTTTCACCAGCTTCACTGACTTGCCGTCAACGAGGTAGCCGGCGCCGAGGTTGAAGGTTCGCACCGCCCCGCGACGATCCTCCAATTCGACGAGCCCGTTGGCGTAGGAGATGATCGCCCCGACGAAGCCGGTGCCCGTCTCCTCGAGCACGAGTCCGATTTTGACCGGGAGCTCTGGCGCGGGAGCTAGCCCCCGGCGCTGACGGAAGTCGGCCAATACATCGCTGCCGTACCGGTCGTCTGTCACCGCTCGAGGCTAACCCGCCGGGTCCTCAGTGTCCGGTCGAGACACGGGTCGAATTCCGAGTTGCGCCGGGTCTTCAATGTCGGTGGTCGCTGATTCACTAAAGGTATGGAAGCCCTACTGGAACTGCCCGAAGAGCAGTTGCGCGATCTGCGTTTACTCGATGAGCGGTTTCCTGACGTGCGGATCGAGTTGGGGATGGCTCGGGCGGAGGTCGCGGCCCGCGCCTCGATTCGCGCTTACGCCGATCAGTTGGTTGCGATCGACGCGACGTTGCGAGAAGCTCGCGAGTTCCCCGAAGTGTTCGTCGGAAGCGATCAAGCTGGCCTGCCGGATGCGGTCGAGTTCGCTGAGCGCGCCGCGATCGCCGACATTGCTATGCGGCTTGCGCTCTCGGAACAGACGATCCGCTCCCAAGCCCACGAAGCGGCCGTGTTGATGGAGCGTGCCCCAAAGCTGTGGTGGGCCTTCCGTGACGGTGAGGTGTCGATCCCGAACGCCCGCGCGGTCGCTGAACTGATCGCCACCCTCCCAGCGGAGACCTGCCCCGCCTTCGAAGACGCGGTGCTTGAGGCCGCTGGCCGGCTTGCCCCGGCCCGATTCCGGGCTCGCGCTCGCGCCGTCAGGGAACGTCTCCACACGGAGGCATTGGCGGAGCGACACCGGCGCAGCGCCGAAGACCGGCGGGTGCACTTCGAGCCTGACCTTGACGGGATGGCGTGGCTATACCTCTACCTCCCAGCCGATTCTGCCCGCCGAGCGATGGCCCACCTTGACCACGTCGCGAAGTCCTTGGCGACGGCACCGGATGAATCTCGCACCCTGTCCCAGCTGCGGGCCGATGCCGCCGCAGACGCCCTCGCCGGCGTGCTTGGCGC
>JBGSTT010000250.1:0-2744 GCA_041736385.1 Rhodoglobus sp.
CTTCGAGTTCGACCCGGCGTGGGTGCGCAGTGGCATCCAAATCTCACCGCTCATGATGCCGCTCGAGGCGCGTCGGGTCTACCGCTTCCCAGAACTGAATCGCGACACGTGGCACGACTTGCCACCGGCGATCGCCGACTCGCTGCCGGACCGCTTTGGCAACGCGATCATCGACGCCGAGTTCGCGCGCAGAGGAGCCAGTCCCGGGGAGGCGACCGCCCTCGATCGCCTCGTCTACACGGGCGCCCGCGCGATGGGTGCGCTCGAGTTCGTGCCTGATACCGGCCCGGCCGCCCCGCCGCCAACGACCCTCGATATCGGTCGACTCGTAACCGTAGCTCGGGATGTCGTGCGCGGCCGCTTCGGGGCCGCACACGAAACGACGACCGCGATCGAGCAGATCCTGTCGATCGGTACGAGCGCGGGCGGTGCGCGGGCAAAGGCGGTCATCAACCTCGATCCGGCGACCGGGGAGGTTCGGCCCGGCCAACTGCCCGTCGATGGTTTCGAAGCCTGGCTGCTGAAGTTCGACGGGGTTGGACTCGACGGGGCGGGCCTCGATACCGAACTTGGCGCATCCCACGAGTACGGTCGCATCGAGTTCGCCTACTCGCTGATGGCTCGCGCTGCCGGCATCGACATGACGCCAACCCGTTTGCTCGAAGAGGGCGGGCGGGCCCACTTCATGACTCGTCGCTTCGACCGGCCCGGCGGCACGCGCCGCCTGCACACCCAGACCCTGTGCGCGCTGAGCATCCTTGACTACAACGCGCGTGGAGTGCACGACTACGCCCAGCTGTTTCAAGCCATCGACGCGCTCGGCCTCGACGAATCAGCCCGCCTTGAGGCGTACCGTCGAATGGTCTTCAACTGGATGGCCGCCAACTGCGACGACCACACCAAGAACCATTCCTTCGTGATGGATGACCGTGGCAGCTGGTCGCTCAGCCCCGCCTACGACGTGACCCACGCCTTCAATCCCGCAGGCGAGTGGACCTACCAGCACCTCATGTCGGTAGGCGGCAAGTTCGCGGGGCTCACCCGCGCCGACCTCATCGAGTTCGCCGAACGGCACGGCGTACCGGCGCCCGGAGTCATCATCGCTGAGGTCGCGGACGCGCTCGAATCCTGGTCGAGCTTTGCCGCACAGGCTGGGGTAACCGCGGTAACCACTGAGCTCGTTCGCAATGACTTCCTGATCGAGGAGCTTCGCCGTCGGTGATCGCGCTCGCAAACTGGTGTTTCGCGGGTGCTACCCCGCAGCGATAGGTGCGAAACATGCAGCCTGGCTTCGTGTGCGTCGATTTGCGATGGGGACAAGTGCCCACCGCACGCGTTCACGAAGACTCGCGAAGATTGCTAAGTTATGGAGCGAGCGGTCTGGAGCATTGTTCACTCGACCGAAACAGTGCAGTTTGCAGCGATGAACCGAGAACGGGGCGAGATGGGAGAGACTCGCCAATTTGCGTGGTCTCTCGCCAACTCCGAAGTTCGGTTCGAAGTCAGTGCAGCTTCCGACACCGGACTGGTGCGGCGAATCAATGAGGACAGCTACGTCGCAACGCCACCGGTCTTTCTTGTTGCTGATGGAATGGGGGGACACGCACACGGCGACCGCGCGAGCCAAGTGACTGCCCAAGTACTCGGTTCGCTCTTGCCGGCTGACGCACCCGCGAAGCCTTCGGCCATTTTGAAAGCAGTTGCCGATGCGAATCTTGCCGTGCAGTCGATAGCGCCTGATGACTTCGCGGGCACGACTCTTACTGGAGTGGCGCTCGTCGCTGATTCTCCAACTGAGGCGTGCACCTGGATGGTGTTCAACATTGGGGATTCGCGGGTCTACCAGTGGGAGGCTGGGCTTCTGACCCAAGTGAGCGTGGATCACTCGGCTGTACAAGAGCTTGTTGATGACGGAGTGATCACAACGGCCGAGGCGGCTCGCCACCCCGACCGAAACGTCGTGACTCGCGCCATTGGCATCTCAGGCGAACTGTCCCCCGACGTCTGGCTTTTGCCAGCCGCTGGCCGCCAAAGCTTCTTGCTATGTTCCGACGGTCTGACCAAGGAACTCGACGACCCGACGATTGCGGCGATCCTGTCGGCGGACACCGAACCTTTCGTCTCTCGGGCAGATCGCCTTGTGGCTGCTGCACTAGCAGCTGGAGGCTCGGACAACGTCACCGTCGTCTACCTCGAATCGCACGTTGTGCCATCTGGCTTGATCAATCTCGCGCCATCCGAGTCGGCACTGCCCCCCCACCTTGAAGACACCCGCCCGAGAGCGACTGGAAAATGAGCTACGCGTACTTTCCGAGCACCGACGGCGCACACACAGTGCTAATTCGTTCCGATCTTGTGGTCTTGACCAGCGCAGGGGCAGAGCGACTCGACATGCTGTGGTCAGCGATCAACGACGGCACGGACGCGGCCGGCGCACTGGACGTGTTGACAGCGGGCGGCATCTCCAGCACCCCAGATTTTGTACTCGTATCCGGCCTCGGTAACGCAAGTAGCGTTGTGATGGCGCGCGGCGCCTTGGGCGCGACTGTGCGGCAGGGCTCACAATCGAATCAAGTTGACGGCTCGAGAGTGTCAAGCTGGGTCGAGAGCCGCTTTGAGGGCGTCACAGGGGTGCAACTCGGCACCGCTGCCGTCGACGCGCGCCGCTTGCCACTGGTGCACGGCGCGGCACCGGCCGCTGCCGTCGTCTGGGGCGATCAGGGTGCCGATGCCGAGGTTGCGCC
>JBGSTT010000258.1:0-2511 GCA_041736385.1 Rhodoglobus sp.
CATTGCCAAGCGCCTGGAGGAAGTGTGGCTCCCGGAGTCGAACTACCCCGTGATTTTACCGAGGAACAGTGACGCTTTGTTTCTGATGCAGCGCATCCGTGATGAAGCCCACCGTTTTGCAATCAGCTACCAGAGACAAAAACGTTCCGGCGACATTCAATCGGTGCTTGCGAACGTGCCAGGGCTCGGCCCCCATCGCGTCAAGGCGCTCTTGGGCCACTTCGGTTCTGTCGCTCGGTTGCGACGCGCGAGCCTGGCAGAAATCGCCGAGGTACCGGGTATCGGACCGAGCATTGCGACAGCCATCGCTGAGCAGCTGCGCACGTGAGCTGGGCATCGAGTTATGGCGGCGACCGTCTAGGTTCGAGAGTGTCCCGATAGTCTTTGATCAGCATGCCGACCCCCGCACCCAATCAGGAGCTCCTCGTCGTTACCGGCATGTCTGGAGCGGGTCGCTCAACGGTCGGTAATGCGCTCGAAGACCTTGGTTGGTACGTCGTTGACAACCTGCCACCGCAGATGCTGCTACCCCTCGTTGAACTTGCTGCCCGCGCTGGCAACGCGCTGCCGAGAATCGCAGCTGTCGTCGATGTTCGCGGCGGGCGACTGTTCTCGGATGTGCAGCAGGCGATCGAGAGCATCGGCGTGAGCTCAGCGAATGTGCGCGTGCTCTTTCTCGAGGCCACCGACAGTGCCCTCGTGCGTCGTTTCGAGCAAGTGCGGCGCCCCCACCCGCTTCAGGGCGATGGCACGCTGCTCGACGGCATCATGAGCGAACGCGAACGCATGGCAGAGATCCGTGAACTCAGCGATATTGTGATCGACACCACCGACCTCAACGTTCATCAACTCGCTACCGCCATCATCGACAAGTTCGCCGCAGAAGACGCGGCCGGGCTTCGGTTGACAATCTTGAGTTTCGGGTTCAAGTACGGGGTGCCGACAGACGTTGATCTTGTAGCCGACGCGCGATTCCTACCCAATCCGTTCTGGATTCCCGAGTTGAAGTCCCTCACCGGAATCGACCAACCCGTGAAGGACTATGTTCTCGAGCAGCCCGGCGCAGAAGACTTTATTCAGGGCTACGCAGCGGCGCTGCGACCCGTCTTCGCTGGGTATCAGCGCGAGAACAAACGGCACGCTACGATCGCCATTGGATGCACGGGCGGAAAGCACCGCTCTGTCGCCGTTGCTGAAGAACTTGCGCGGGTCATTGGCAGCGACCCTGCTATCGCAATCTCGGTCAAGCACCGAGATCTCGGGCGTGAGTAGCACGAAACGTCAGAGATATCCGGCATCTGTCCGCCGGCATTAGGCATCCGCCACCGTCATGAAGGAGATCACCTGTGGGACTCACCACCGAGGTCAAAGAGGAGTTGGCGAAGACCGAGTCTGGCAAGACAACGGTGCGGGCGGCAGAACTCACCACCATTCTGAGGTTCTCGGGAGGCCTGCACGTCATTTCCTCGAGGATCGCCGTCGAGTCAGAGCTCGAGACCGAGCAACTCGCCAGGCGGGTTCGCCGCGACATTGCCGAGCTGTACGGGGTGCGAAGCGAGGTCTCGGTCGTCGCGCCCACTGGTGCACGCAGAACCAACAGCTACCTCGTGCGCGTGATCGATGGCGGAGAGACTCTTGCTCGTCAGACCGGGCTGCTCGACGCCAGACGTCGACCTATCCGGGGATTGCCAAACCGCCTAACGACCGGCAGCCGAGAAGAGCTCGCGGCAATCTGGCGAGGCGCGTTTCTCGCGGCCGGCTCACTCACCGACCCTGGACGCTCAGCTGCACTCGAGGTTACCTGCCCTGGCAACGAAGCTGCGATGGCACTCGTCGGAGCGGCTGGTCGACTTCAGATCTCCGCGAAAGCTCGTGAGGTGCGCGGTGTGCACCGCGTCGTGATTCGTGACGGGGAAGCAATCGGGGCAATGCTCAGCATGATGGGAGCCGTGGCGAGTGTCGAAAGCTGGAATGAGTTGCGACAGCGCCGCGAAGTGCGAGCAACCGCAAATCGGCTGGTGAACTTCGATGACGCCAACCTTCGCCGATCTGCTCAAGCGGCGGTTGCTGCCTGCTCCAGAGTCGAGCGTGCGCTGGAGATTCTCAACGGCGATGTACCGCCCCATCTGCTGTACGCGGGAGAGCTTCGGCTTCGCTTTCGCGACTCGAGCCTGGACGAACTCGGGCACCATGCCGAGCCACCGATGACGAAGGATGCCGTGGCTGGCCGCATCCGCAGACTCCTCGCGATGGCCGATAAACGAGCGAGCGAGCTCGGGCTACCAGGGACGGACGCAAACCTCCCGCCTGACCTCGAAGAGGACTGAGGCTGCATCACCAAAGACACCGGGCCCGTTCAGTCGGCGGAGGGCGAGGATAGACTCGACTTATCCCCGCAGCGCCATCCGCTCGGATGCGCTCGGCCAATTCTCGAGGAGAACGACATGGCTGACTACACCCTCCCAGATCTCGGCTACGACTATGCCGCACTCGAACCGCACATCAGCGCCA
>JBGSTT010000306.1:0-2596 GCA_041736385.1 Rhodoglobus sp.
GTAGGGCCATGATCACGACGAGCGCCACCGCCGCGAGTGGCAACACGACCACGGCGACGTGCACAACGAGCGGATGCACCGGCAAGCCGCCGACGAGATCGAATAGTCCGCCTCCCTCTTTGGGCTGGGGGAGTTGAGCAACAAGAGACGCAAGAGCAATAGGGGTAGCCATGCCCACACGGTAAGCCCACTACCAGGCGGCATTCAGGGCCAAAAGTCCCATCGGGATACTGGCATGCTGGGCTCGTGACTATTGCTTCATCAAGCACGCCTCAACCGACCGAGCGACGCGCGCGGGCAATCGCTCCGGACGTTGCGCGCGGGCTCGTGCTGCTTGGCATTGCTGTCGCCAACGTCGTCTACTTCTTGGTTGATCGACAGTTCGGGATCCTGTACCGCCCCATCGGCGGAACCGACGTTGACACGGCAACCAACGTCATCTCTGCGATCCTGTTCGACAACCGCAGCTTTCCCCTGTTCGCGCTGCTCTTCGGCTACGGAATCACGCAGATCGCGCGGCGCGAGTTCGACGCCGGCGCTCTGTGGCCACAGACGCGCACGTTGCTGCTTCGACGCAATCTCTTCTTGATGCTGTTCGGGGCAGTGCACGGCGTCTTCATCTTCTTCGGCGACATCATTGGCACTTACGGCCTGCTCGGGCTGGCGCTCGTGTTGTTGGTGCGCGCATCGCTTCGCGTGCTGGTGATCGTTGGCGGGGCAGCCGCCGTGATGTTCGTGTTTTTGGCTTCAGCTGACGGATTGAGCGGGGTGCTCACCGAATCGGGGCTCGTGACGACCCTGTTCCCTTCCGTGGGGGCGGACTCCTACCTCCAAGCGACCGGTTTTCGAGCAATCGAATGGGGTGCAACGCTGATCTCGGTGCCGTTCGGTGGAATCGGGCTGTTGGCTCCGATGATTCTGGGTCTTGCGGCGGCGCGCTATCGTGTGCTCGAAGAGCCATGGAAACACCGCACGTTGCTCATACGGGTTGCTGTGATCGGTCTGCCCGTGTCGCTTCTTGGCGCGATCCCCGTTGCCCTCAGCCTTGCGGGAGCCGTGGACTGGGGATTGGGGGGTGACGTCGGCGTCGCTGTGTTGCACGGTGTCAGTGGGCTTATCGGTGCCGTCGCGAATGTTGCCGTGATCGCTCTCATCGTCGGACGTGAACGAACACCCGCTGGCGGGCCGATCGCGCGGGCATTTGCCGCGCTCGGCAAGCGGTCGCTGTCCGGGTATCTTGCTCAATCGGTCGTGTTCTTGTTCGTGTTCGCGCCATACTTCGGCGCATTGGGTTTGACCGCCGGCGTCGCTCAGGCGACGCTCATCGCGGTCGGAGTTTGGCTCGGAACGCTAGTGGCCGCGAACATTCTCGAAGCCCTCGACCGGCCGGGCCCCGCGGAGTGGCTGCTGCGCAGGCTCGTGTACGGCAAGCGGGTACACACCTCGAAGTAATCGAGACTGACGCTCAGGCATCCACTCGATCGAGGGCCGCCCTCTCGTCGTCCTCGTCGGCGGCGCGCGTGCTCGTGAAGTGCATCCAGGCCCAGATGCCCAACGTCACCACCGCGAATGCCACCAGTACGAGCGTCCAGGTGAGCACATCGCGTACTTCCGAACCGCTCGACGCGGTCGGGAGCACGAGGAGTGAGAAGGCCGTGCCGACGGCGAGGAAGGTGCCGATCCAGAGCTTCTTCGAGTGCTGGAACAGTTCACGCCCCTCGAGGAACCCGAGCGGCAACAGCGAGACGAACGCCGCCGTCAACCCTTCCGCGGTCACCGACGCCATCGAGTCGACCAGCAACTGGCTGAAGAATGTCGGTTCGGCCGTCTGGTTGAGCACGAGCGTTGAATAGGCGATCCAGGCGATGATCGCGAGACCGACGAGCACTCCGAGCTTCACGATGATGGATTTGATTCTGTGGTGCACTGCGGTGTTCGTTGCCACCTCAAGACCGATCACGAGTCCGATAAGGAATCCTGGAGAGAACTCCAACAGCCGCGCGATGACGACGCCGATGAGGGCAAAGAGTAGCGCCGAGGGCTGGAGTTCAATCGTCGACTGCACGCCCCAGGCACGCTTGATGATCGAGCCGCTGATCCAAGACGAGACGTAAGTGATGATGAATAGCGCGATCGCCAGCGCGAGCACCAGCCGAACCGAGGTCGCGTCGAACCCAAAGTTCGGGTCGACGAAGCCGAAGAGGATGCTCGTAACCAGCACGAGCACGGCCGCGGCAGCTGCCGGGGTGCGTGTCACGCGGACAAAGGCTGCCGTGGCGTTGTTGGATACCCGTTCGACCGCCTCGAACCATCGACCGAACCGCCGGCTGTTCGACGAAAGGGTCGAGTTCAGCAGCTCGCTGGGGAACGCGACGAGCAGCAACACCGCGAGCGCCAGCCCACCGGCGCTGCCGACAACCAAGGGATTCAAGAGGATGTCGCGGTAGGTCGGGATCGAGCCCGTCAGTGCGCTCGGCGCGGCCGGATTAGTGCGGTCGTTCTCGCCTGAGCCACCGCCACCACCGGGGGCGGGCTGCGCTCCCGGTTCCTCGACTGGCGCTGCTGGATCGGGCAGCTCCTCACGGTTCTCGATCAC
>JBGSTT010000308.1:0-3266 GCA_041736385.1 Rhodoglobus sp.
TCGACGTCGAGCGCCGACAACGGATCGTCGAGCACCAGCACGGCCGGCTTCGCCGCAATGGCGCGGGCGAGGGCGAGACGCTGGCGCTGTCCACCAGACAAACTCAGTCCCTCTTCGCCGACCTCGGTGGATAGTCCGTTCGGCAGCTCGTGCACGAATGCAGCCTGGGCGATCTCGATGGCCTCTGCGAGGTCTTCTTCTGTGGCATCCGGTCGGCCAAGCAGAACGTTTTCGCGAACGCTGAGGGAGAACAGCGTTGCGTCCTCAAAGGCCATCGCAAGGTGGGTGCGAAGTTCAAGAAGGCTGAGCTCGCGGACGTCGACGCCGTCGATAGAAATCGAGCCGCCGGTCACGTCATAAAGCCGAGTTGTCAGCGCGGTGAGTGTTGACTTGCCTGAACCGGTGAGCCCGACGAGTGCCATCGTCTCGCCAGGCTCGATCGCGAGGTCGATCCCGTTCAGCAGGTCGGGAGCGTGAGACGGGGCATCCGGATAGCGAAAATGCACGTCGTCGAAGACCAGGCGACCACGCGGTTTCATAACCGTGGCCGGCGAGGCCGGATCGCTGATCGTGGTGTCGGAATCGAGCACCTCGAAGTAGCGGTCGGTTGCGGTTCGGGTGTCGAAGGTCATTGACAGCAAGAAGCCGATGGACTCGACCGGAAACCGCAGCACGATGGCCGTTGCAAAGAATCCGACAAGATCGCCCTGGGTGATCTGCTCGGTCACTGTCAGCCACACCCCGGCAAGCAGGCTCAGCGCGAAGGTGACGTCTGGCACGAGCAGCAACCACAGCCAGATGCCCGCGATGGCGCGAGCCTTTTCGATCTCGGTGCCCCGCAATTCGTCTGCCTGGCTCGCGAAGTTGGCCAGCGCGTGCTTGCCGCGTCCAAATGCCTTGAGCACACGGATGCCGTGCACCGACTCCTCAACGGTCGTCGCGAGGTCGCCAGACTGGTCTTGGCTGCGCCGCGCCACAATCGAGTACTTCTTCTCGAACACGAACCCGTAGATCCACAGCGGAATCGAGCAGACCATGAAGAGCACGCCGAGAACCCACGAGATGCTCAGCAGAAACCCAAAACCGATGATGATCGTCAGCACGTTGACCACGAGCAGCACGAGGCCGAACGAGATCCAGCGTCGGATCATGTTGAGGTCGCTCATGGCGCGAGACAGCAATTGGCCGCTGGGCCAGCGGTCGTGAAAACTCACCGGGAGCGCCTGCAGCTTGATGTATAGCGCGTTGCGCATTCGCGCCTCGATGTGGGTGCCGGGGGTGAGCACGAACCATCGTCGCAACGCGATGAGTACCGCTTCAAGAATGCCAAGCCCGAGAACGATGGCAAAGGCCGGCCAGATCTGCGCGGTATCGCCGGATTGCAATGGGCCATCTACAAGTTCGCGCAGGATCTGCGGGATGATGAGCGCAACAACGCCGGCAACGAGCGCCGCGACCATCGCCAGAATGATGCGCGGGACCGCGGGTTTCGCGTACGGGTAGAGCCGCCGGATTGCGGCGAAGGTGCTCACGTTTGCGAGTTCTTTGTCACCGCGCTCGCGAGCTGGTGGCTGACCACTATCGGTCGATGGGGCAAGCATGTTGTTTCCTGAACGGCGCTTCAACGGCGCATCGGCGAGATATGAGGTGTGCGTGATCGTATGGCCTCGGCCCGCGCAGCCTTTTAGCCTAGGCGTGTGTGAGCGCTTCGGCAAGCTGTCGGGGCACGATCTCGAATAGTCACGGTATCGACCGCGCACCAGACGCAGATCCGTTCTTCGCGACCGATGGACTAGTGGAAGAAGTGCCGCTCGCCGGTGAAGTACATGGTCACGCCCATCTTGTTCGCCGCGGCAATAACTTCCTCGTCGCGAATTGAGCCCCCGGGCTGCACAATCGCGCGCACCCCGGCTTCGAGCAGGGTCTCGATCCCGTCAGCGAACGGGAAGAAGGCGTCGGATGCCGCGACCGAGCCAGCTGCCCGGTCACCGGCCCGAGAGACCGCGAGCTGGCAAGAGTCGACTCGGTTGACCTGGCCCATTCCAACGCCGACGGATGCGCCGTTGCGCGCCAGCAAAATCGCATTCGACTTGACCGCCCGAACGGCGCGCCACGCGAACTCGAGGTCGGCGATCATCGCGACGTCGGCAGCAGCCCCGGCCGCAAGCGTCCAGCTTGCAGCAGGAGCGAATTGGATGTCCGGCTCCTGCGCGAGCAGCCCACCAGAGACTTGCCGCACCTCGACGCGGCCGCGCATCGCGCGATCAGCGGCATAGCCTTCTGGCAACTGCAGAATACGCAGGTTCTTCTTTGCCTGCAGCAGCTCGAGGGCCGCAGGCTCGTAGCCCGGCGCGACGACGACCTCGGTAAAGATGGGAGCGATCGACTCGGCCGCCTCCCGGGTAATGACACGATTCGCCGCGATCACTCCGCCGAAGGCAGACACGGGGTCGCAGGCGTGCGCGAGGGCGTGCGCATCGGCGATGTTGGCTGCTGTCGCTATGCCACACGGGTTAGCATGCTTGATGATCGCGACGGTCGGAGTCTCGTGGTCAAAGGCCGCGCGCACGGCCGCGTCGGCATCGACGTAGTTGTTGTACGACATCTCTTTGCCGCCAAGCTGGGTAGCTTGGGCGATGCCAGCGCCGCCGGGCACCGTGTAGATGGCGGCCGCTTGGTGCGAGTTCTCGCCGTAACGCAACTTGGCGGAGAGGGTGGCGGTGACTTCGAGGGTTTGCATGAAGTCGTTGGTCGAGCTTGAGTCGGTGGTCGAGCGTGTCGAGACCCCAGTGCGCGAGGGGGAGGTCTCGACAGGCTGGACCACCGGAGAGAACCACGCCGCGACCGCCGCGTCGTACGCCGCGGTGTGAGCAAACGCCTCAGCGGCAAGCCGGCGACGCTGAACGAGTCGCGTACCGCCCAGCTTGAGCGCCTTGCGCACTTGGTCATAACTGCCGGGCGAGGTGACGACGGCGACATTCGCGTGGTTCTTCGCAGCAGCCCGCACGAGCGCAGGCCCACCGATGTCGATTTGCTCGATCACCTCATCGTCGGTCGCGTCGGATGCAGCGGCTTCAACGAAGGGGTACAGGTTCGAGACCACGAGCTCGAAGCGCCCGATGCCAAGCGCGGCGAGTTCCTTCTCGTGTGACTCGAGCCGCAGGTCGGCGAGGAGCCCGGCGTGAATGGCCGGGTGCAGGGTACGCACGCGGCCGTCGAGCGACTCTGGAAACCCGGTGACGGTGGCGACCTCGGTGACGGGCAGT
>JBGSTT010000004.1:0-18049 GCA_041736385.1 Rhodoglobus sp.
TCGATGCCGACACTGACGGCGGCCGCCACCGCTGCGGCGCCGGCGAGCGCGACCGAGGTGTTGTGGCTGACCGCACTCACCTCAACGACGCGATCAACCAATGCTTCGAGATCGTCGGCCGCGAGGATGATGCCGACGGGGGTGACTCGCATGGCGGCACCGTTGGTCACCCCGTACCGTCCGGACTCGGCCACGGACTCGCCCGCGAGCACCGCGTCGACCGCGCGCTTGGTCGATGGACCGAGAAGGTCCAGTGAGCCGCGTGCCCGCATGTCGTCCTCCCAGGCGACGAGAGCATCGGCGAGGGTGAACTGGTCAATACGCCCGTTGCCGGCGATGAGCAGTCGCGCGACGAGCAGGGCTTGCTCAGTGTCATCCGTGATCGTCCCTGCGGCAAGGCCCGCCGCCAGCGGATGGTCGGCAGCGGCCGGTTCGAACCCCGTGATGCTACCGAATCGAGCGGCGATCGCCTCCCGCGACATCATTTGCGTCGGCATGCCGAGGGCATCACCGATTGCGAGACCTTCGATGGCAGCGATCGCGCGCTCGCGCCGCGCTGCCGTCGACAGGCTCATCCCCAGTCCTGCGCAGCGAACTGGAAGTGCAATCGAAAGTGCGATGGAGCCAGCAGCGACTCGACGGCTTCAACGAGTTCACCGGTGCTGGTGCGGGTGACGCAACGCGACCAGAGGAAAGCCGCGCCCGGTTTGCGGCCCAGGAGCGCGGCATCCGCGGTGTCGAGTTCGCGCACCTCGACCCACTGCTGCCCGACCGCCGCGACGAGCCCGGCTTCAAGAAAAAGTTGCGTGAGCGAGCCGGTCGCGGATGCTGCGGTCACCGTTTCGAGCACAGCGGGCGTTGCGGGCAGTCGCGAGCGCTCGAACGAGATCGGCGCGCCGCCGACGATGGACCGCAGCCGATCGACAACGAGAAACCGGTCGTTCGATTCACCCAATTCGGCGGCGAGATCGGGGTCGATCGTCGGCGCGAGCCGAAGCACCTCAACGCGGGTGGTCACGCCACGCTCTTCCAACGCGCGCGCCCAGCCGAGTCGCACGTTCATCGGGCGCCCATCGAAAGTCACGAAAGAGCCCTTGCCAGAGCGGGTGGAGATAAGCCCGGCACGACCCAGTTCGCTCAGCGCAGCGCGCACCGTGTTTCGACTGACCGAGAAGCGCTCGGCGAGCGCCGTTTCGCCCGGCAACTGCTCACCGCGAGGCACGCTCCCCCGCCTAATCTCGAGTTCGAGCTCCCGGGCGATCGCCTGATGCTTGAGCGCTGGCCCGGATACCTCCGATGTCGCCACCTCAAGCCCTCGCAGCAAGGATGCTCGCGGCATCCGTGATCTCAATCAGTGGAGCGTAGAGTGCCATCGCGGCCAGGGCGCGGTCATGATCGGCGTCACTGAGGCCGGCGCAGGCATCCGCAACGACCTGTACTCGTACCCCGGCGTCGGCTGCCGCGAGTGCCGTCGAGAGCACACAGCAGTCGGTGGAAACTCCGGCGAGAACCATGATCGGCTCCGGCCCGAGGATGCCAGCGAGTTCGTCGCCCCACTTCGAGAAGGTGGTGGCCGTGACCACCCGGTGCCCGCCGCCAGCGATGGCCGGCATGAGGCCGTAGAGTCGATCATCTGCCGGAACCAGCGCGAACGGCCACTGGTCGTAGTAGGGCTTCCACGCCCCTATCGGATGTTCCGGCGCGACGAATCGGGTGACGATGACGCGGTCCCCAAAAGCTTCAATAAGCTCGGCAACTCTCGGCTCGATCGCGGGATAGCCCGGGGTGAACCAGTCACTCCCGGGCTCTCCGAAGATCACCTGCACGTCGATAACGACGAGCCATTGTTCGCCGTTCGCCATGGTCAGTCGTTACCGAGTGGCGTCGACTCCTGCTTGGCGACCGCGGCGCGGCCCAAGATCAGGTAGCCGACGAAGCCGATCACCAGCGAGAAGAGCACGCCGAGGTTGGCGAACGCCCAGTCACCCTCTTTGCCACCGAGAGCACCCATGAAGTAGCCCAGCCAATCGAATCCGGCGGCGAAGAAGACATTGGTGACAAAGCCCCAGCCCACGACTGTGCCGACGGCGAGCAGAGCGAGTGGAACCCAGCGCCAAGAACCGTACCGTCCGGTCGCGTCGTAGAGCTCCTTCTCGGCATAGCCCTTGGTGCGGATGATCGTGTCGGCTAGGAAGATTCCAGCCCAGGCAGCGATCGGCACACCAAGCGTCACGAGAAAGGCTTGGAACGGACCGATGAAATCCGATGCGATGAAGACGACATAGATTGCGCCAACCACCATCAGCAAGCCGTCGATTCCGGCCGCAACCGGCCGGGGCACCTTGAGCCCGGCCGCAAGGAGTGAAAGCCCTGATGAGTAGATATCGAGAACAGCGCCGCCGACGAGACCGAGCACGGCCACGATCACGAACGGAACGAGGAACCAGACCGGAAGAATACTGGCCAGGGCACCGATCGGGTCGGCACCGAGCGCATCCCGAAGTTCCGCCGAAGACCCCGCGAGAAGCAGTCCGAAGATGAGCAGGATCATCGGTGCGAACGATGCGCCGAGCGTGGTCCAACCGACAACACCCCGGTTGCTCACGTTGCGCGGAAGGTAGCGCGAATAGTCGGCAGCGGCATTCACCCAACCGAGCCCGAAGCCAGTCATCATGAAGACAAACCCACCGATGACCGCAGGCAACTCGGCTGACGGGAGCGCCGAGACGGCGGCGAGATCGATGGCGCCCGATGCGACGGTCACCACGATATAGGCGAGCGTCAGTACGACCGTGGCGAGTGTGATCCAAAATTGGAGCTTGATGATCAGGTCGAATCCAATGACCCCGGCCGCGATGACGAGTGAGGCGACAACGACGAGCGCGACCACTTTCGTTACCGGCGACTCACCGTCGCCGCCGAGCGCAGTAATCACCGTCGCGGTTGCGAGTGCGGCGAGGGAAACGAGCACCGTTTCCCACCCGACCGTGAGGATCCACGACAGAACCGATGGCACCTTCCCGCCATTGACACCGAAGATCGAGCGGCTCAACACGAGCGTTGGCGCGTTGCCTCGTTTGCCGGCGAGGGCGATGACGCCAACGAAGAAGAACGAGATTGCGATGCCGATGACCCCGATGATGGTTGCCTGCCAGAAGGAGACCCCAAAGCCGAGGAGGTACGAGCCGTACGCGATACCGAACACCGAGATGTTTGCTGCGGCCCACGGCCAGAACAGGTCGCGCGGTTTGCCCTTGCGCTCTGATTCAGCAATCGTGTTGATGCCGTTCGTCTCGACGGTCAGGATCGAAGTCCCGACGTCATCCTTGGTTGCGGTCACTGGCGTGTCCCTTCATCGCCGGCAGCGGTATCCGTTCAACGACACCGGTGCACCTGTTCAGACCTGTTCAGTCCGTAACGGCTACGGTAGTCGCGAAACACCACCCGCGTCAAGAACTAGCCTTGAGTGGTGATCGAGAACCCAACGCACTGGATCCTCACGCTGGTGTGCCCCGACCGGCCAGGCATCGTGCACGCTGTCAGCGGTGCCGTCGTTGAGGCTGCGGGCAACATCACCGAGTCACAACAGTTCTCGAGCGATGACACCGGCACCTTCTTCATGCGCCTCCAGGTCGAATCGGATGCCACCCGCGAGCGGTTCGAGGCGGCCCTATTGCCGGTCACCGCCCGCTATGGCATGAGCTGGCAACTCGACGTCGTCGGCAGACCGTTGCGCACACTCGTACTCGTCTCGAAAGCCGGCCATTGCATCAATGACCTTCTGTATCGTCAGCGGGCGGGTCAACTTTCGGTCGACATCCCGCTGGTACTGAGCAATCACGCCGAGCTCGCCGACCTCGCCGAGTTCTATGGGGTCGCCTTCGAACACCACCCGGTATCCAGCCCCGGCCAGAAACTCGCGTTCGAAGATCGTGTGCTCGAGGTAGTCGAACAGCAGAACATCGAACTGGTCGTGCTCGCTCGGTACATGCAGATTCTCTCGCCAGAACTGTGTGCAGCGCTGGCGGGGCGAGTCATCAACATCCACCATTCCTTTCTGCCCGGCTTTAAAGGCGCGAATCCCTATAAGCAAGCCCACTCCCGAGGCGTAAAGCTCATCGGGGCGACCGCGCACTTCGTCACAAGTGACCTCGATGAGGGACCGATCGTCGAGCAAAACGTTGTGCGGGTGGACCACTCGCGCTCGGCAACCGAACTCGTCGCGATCGGTCAAGACGAGGAAAGTCGCACCCTTACGCAAGCCGTCAAGTGGTTCTCAGAGCACCGCGTGCTGCTCGATAGCGCGAGGACGATCATCTTCAAGTAGCGACTCGACCACACCTGGCTGTCACCGACGTGCGCGCAGCGGCGCCCGCCTCACTCAGCGTCGGGCTGCTGTCGAACCTCAGCACGCTGCGCGGCAAAGCGCGTCGTCTCGATCACGACGAGCGTTAACACGACCGCGACGACAAGGCCCAAGGCGGCAAGAGGCGGCAGCAGTGCCACCAACGGCATGAGCAGCAGCAACAGTGTCGCAGTGGCGAATCGCCAGAGATTCCAGTTGCCGCTCACGCGGCGCCAGAAAAAGCCGTGGCCGGCGAGGTAGAGCGAGGTCCCGCCGGTGAGCGCGGCCGCGCCGAACCAGCCGAGCGCGTCGACGGAGTCGGCGTAGCCGAGCACCTCCTTCACTCCGAGCGCTGAGATGACCACCCCGGCGATCAGCGCGTAGTGCAGGTACCCGTAGCCGTCGTTCGCCAGCGTCACCCGCACGATGCCGGTGAGGCGACCGAGGATGTGCTCGGCTGCTCGCGCGATCCAGTCGAAGTACAGCCACCACAGACCCACCGACAGCAGCACACCGAGGGCGGCCCCGACGAGGATCGGGCCGCTCACCGGCAACGCGCCAGCTCCGAACCCGATCGCGACGATCGACTCTCCGAGGGCGAGGATCACGATGAGGCCGTAACGCTCGGCCCAGTGCGTTGGCGAATGCAGGCGCCAGTCGCCGCCGGCAGACGTGGCGTAGGTGAGGAGGGCATCCACGATGATCGCTGCCAGCCACCACCACACCTCGTACTCGCCGCCGATCACCGCGCCGACAACGACGAGCCCGCCGCCGACGACCCAGGCGAACGAGGTGCGGATAACCTGGCGGCGCAGCTTCACGTCGTCACCCGCCGAGAGAATGTAGAGCGTCGCGTGAACGAGGCGCACAATGACGTAGCAGATTGCGAGAACGAGTGGGCCGAAGAGTCCGCCCGTCCGGTCGGCGAAGGCCTCCGGAATAGTGAGTGCGACCCCGAACATCGCGATCATCGCCACGGTCATCCCGATGCGCACGACGCCTTCGTCCGCATGAGTCTGGTTGGCAAGCCAGGAGTACGCCACCCACGACCACCAGATCAGGGCGAGAAGCACCAGACCCTGCAGGATGCCGAGGGCGCTGTGCTGGGTGGCCATGAAGACGGTCACCTGCGTGAACGCGAAAACGAAGACGAGGTCGAAGAAGAGCTCGAATGTCGTGACGCGATGATTCTCCGCCGAAACGCGGATGCCCCGAAGCAAGTTCGCCTTAGCCATAACGACACCCTAATGTCCGAGAAACACTAGTCGTGCTTTCGGGTACATTCGCAGTTTCAATCGGCGCGGATCGGGCATGCTGGTGCCACGGCGCCACAGCCACCCACCCCTGAGCACACTTTAGAGCGGATGACATGACGACCACCAAAAGCAAGCTCCCAATCACGATTCTTGCCGGACTCAGCCTCGTTGGCGGCCTTGCTGGTTGTAGCGCCCCCGTCGCCGAAGACCCCGCGCAGCCAGCGCCGCCAGCCCCGGCTGAACCCGCGCCCGATGCCGGCGGCGATGCCGGTGCATCCGGCTCCTTTGCGGATGGAACCTATAGCGCCGCTGGTGAGTATCAGGCCCCGAGCGGAACCGAGACTGTCGACGTCACGTTGACCCTTGCGGCCGGCGTCGTCACAGAAGTCACGGTCGTTGGTGAGTCCGAGGATGCCCAAGCGCGCGGCTACCAGAGCCGGTTCAGCTCTGGAATCGGAGCGATCGTCGTCGGCAAGGGTATTGACGAGATCCAAGTCGACAAGGTTGGTGGCTC
Organism: Rhodoglobus sp.; assembly: GCA_041736385.1. Lineage (GTDB taxonomy): Bacteria > Actinomycetota > Actinomycetes > Actinomycetales > Microbacteriaceae > Rhodoglobus. The sequence continues at coordinate 6,116 of JBGSTT010000004.1, forward strand.
GTCACTGACCGGCGCCGGATTCAACACCGCAATTGAGGCGATCAAGGCTGAAGCAACCAGCTGATCAGCGCAGCCACCGGCTCGATTTCGAGGCGATCGGCACCCGCTGGCAAATCGACACCGTCGACCCAGTGGAAGATGCTGTCCGCACGGCCATCGCGGACCGCGTCGAGCGGTACGACCGCACCTGGTCGCGGTTCCGGTCGGACTCGATCGTGAGTCACATCGGTGAGCGCGCTGGCCGATGGGTCCTCCCCGATGAGGCCGGCGAGTTGTTCGAGTTGTACCGCAGTCTGTACCTTGCGACCGGCGGAGCGATGAGCCCGCTCGTCGGTCGCTCGCTGGAGAGAATCGGGTATGACCGCGAGTACTCATTGCGACCGTCAGGAAGTCCCGTCGCCGCCCCCGCCTGGGACGAGGCGGTTGCCTGGAACGGCGAAGCCCTGACGACACTGCGGCCGGTTCTGCTTGACATCGGCGCGGCAGGGAAAGGCCACCTCGTAGACCTCGTCGGCTTGGTGCTGCAGGAGGCCGGGCATTCCGAGTTCGTCATCGACGCGAGTGGCGACATCCGACACTGGGGTGCAGACGTGCTCAGGATCGGGCTCGAAGACCCGCGCGATGTCACCCGGGCGATCGGCATTGCGCGCATCAGCGACGCCGCGATCTGCTCTTCTGCGACGAACCGACGGCAATGGGCACCCGGTTTGCACCACGTCGTCGACGCCATGACGGGCCTGCCAACCAGCACGATCGTGGCAACCTGGGCGATCGCTCCGACCGCGCTTGCTGCCGATGGCCTTGCGACCGCACTGTTCTTCGCAGACCCCGCGCGGCTCTCCGAACTATTCGACTTTCACTGGGTACGAATGAACGCGGCCGGGCGAGTAGAGTTCTCGCCAGATCTGGACGGGGAGTTGTTCACATGAGATCTTTGCTCGACCGGGTCACGGGTGCCGTGACGATGTACATGCTCGCGATCCTGCTGCTATCGGCGATCGGGGTGATTGCCGTCGTGCTCTCGCTGCTCGGCATGCTCAGCTACGCGGCCCCAGATCTCCTTGTTTCTGCTGCGGTGAGCCTTGGCGTTACGGTCGGGTCGAGTTGGCTCATGGCGCGCATTCTGCGAGTCTCGCCGCACCTGCCATCGGCTGTCATCACGGGTCTCCTCGTCTTTTTCATCATGCTTCCGAGCACCGATCCCGTTGGGTTACTCCTGATCGCTCTGGCCGGGCTCATTGCGAGCGGCACCAAGTACCTCATCGCCGTGCGCGGCAGACACATCCTGAATCCCGCTTCAGCCGGCACATTCGTCGTCGGCGTTCTCGTTTTCTCCGGACTCCTACCGTTTACGAGCTTTCCGGGATGGTGGGTTGGCACCTCAGCACTGCTGATTCCGGTTGCCATCGGGGCGTGTCTGATGCTGTACCGCACGCAGCGGCTTGTGCTCGGCGGCACCTTCCTTGCGCTCGTCGTCTCGATTGGAACGATCGCAACGCTCGTGCGCGGCGGCACAATGGTTGACGCCTTGGCCCTCACGATCCTCTCCAGCCCGTGGGTCTTCTTCGCCGGCTTCATGCTCACCGAGCCGCTCACCCTGCCTCCGCGCCGCTGGCAGCAGCTGACCGAGGCCGCCATCGTTGCGCTTCTCATCCCGATCCCGTTCGCGTTCGGTCCGGTAACGAACACCCCGCAACTCGCACTCTTGGTCGGCAACGTGTTTGCATTCGTGACCGGCCAACGCCGCGGCATCCGCCTGACCTATCTTGGCAAGACGGCGCTGAGCCCGACGACGTGGGAGCTCGCCTTTCAACCCGCTCACCCGGTCTCGTTCGTTGCTGGGCAGTATATGGAACTGGCGATCCCGCACCGCAAGGCAGATTTTCGCGGCAGCCGTCGCTACTTCACCATCTCCTCGGCTCCGACAGCCGATCGGCCGATCACGTTCGCCATCTCGCTGCCGACGAAGTCATCAAGCTTCAAGCGCGCATTGCTAGATCTCGAACCCGGCGCGACCGTTGTCGGAACGAGCGTCGGCGGGGACTTCACCCTGCCGAAGGATGTCTCGGAGCCGCTACTACTCATTGCCGGCGGCATCGGCATCACGCCCTTCGCAAGCCAACTCGCGCACGCGACCGAGCGCGGCGAGAAACGCGATGTCACGGTTGTCTACGCGACGAGCGCCCCCGGCGAGGTACCGTACGCACGCATGCTCGAGCTGAGCGGGGCGCGCGTTGTGCTGTACTCACCGGATGCGCCTTCGCCGCTGCCGCCGAACTGGATCTACGGCGGGGCCGAGCGGGTCAGCGGCGATCGTCTAGCCGAGACGGTTCCGGATGTCGCAGCCCGTCGCACCTTCATCTCCGGTCCTCCCGCGCTCGTCTCCGACCTCCGACGGGCGGCACGGGCGCAGGGCGGTCGCCGCATTCACACCGACTATTTCTCGGGGTACTGACCGTCACTTGGTCGGTGACAGCGCTTAGCATCGAGGCATGGCTTCGTTTGGGGAAAAGCCGCTCCTCGAGGTGAATTCGACCGACGAGTGGGAGCGCTGGATCATTGACGTCGGGCATGACGACGGGGTTCGTGTCAAGCTGCGCAAGAAGCGTTCGACGGCTCCTGGCATCACGTATGACGAGGCACTCGAGGTGGCCCTTTGCCACGGCTGGATCGACGGTCAAATCGGCAAGTTCGATGACGACTACACGCTTCAAGCCTTCACCCCGCGTCGGCGGGCGAGTCCATGGTCGCAGCGAAACATCGGCATTGTGGCCGATCTGATCGCCGCCGGCCGCATGCGGCCAGCCGGACAAGCCGAGATCGACCGCGCCAAAGCCGACGGGCGGTGGGATGCCGCCTATCGTCAGTCCAGCGCTCCGGTCCCCGATGACCTCCGCGCCGCTCTCGACGCGACCCCCGCCGCAGCCGAGTTCTTCGCGAGCCTAGATGCGCAGAATCGCTGGGGCATCCTGTTCCGCCTCGGCCAGCTCAAGCGCGCCGACAGCCGGGAGCGCAACATCGCCAAGTACGTCGCCATGCTCGCGCGAGGCGAGAAACTCTTCTGACCTTCGCCGTTGGCGAACAGCGGCCTAATCGCTGGATGCTCGTGCCTACAATGTCAACATTGAGTCACCCCGACTCAAGTTTGACATGACACCGTCAGCCGCTCACTCGGCCCGACGTGAAGGAGTTGACCATGACTGTTTCCTACAGCCCGTTCCGTGACGCGCGTCGCGTCGCGTTCTCGCCCGAGTTCCGCCCCGCCACTCACCTCGCCCCGATCGACCTCTACCGCACCGACGACACCGTCGTGCTCATGGTCGACCTCCCGGGCGTGGATGCCGGAACCATCGACGTCGACATCGACCGCGGCGTGCTCACCGTGCGCGCTCAGCGCACCGCGCCAAGCATCGAAGGTGCAAAGTGGCTCACCCGCGAGCGCTCAACCGGCGCCGTCGTGCGCAAGCTACGCCTTGGCGACGGGATCGACACCGAGACGGTCGCCGCGGACTACGCCGACGGCGTGCTCACGGTGACGCTGCCGGTAGCCGAGAGCGCGAAGCCGCGCAAGGTCGCGGTCTCGACCCCCGCTTGATCAGCTGAGGCAAGGCGAACGGCCCGTCCTGAAACTTAGGGACGGGCCGTTTCGCTTGACTCAGACTGTGAGTCGCGCCGCGAGCGCCTTATCGAGGGTGTCGAGGAACTCCTCGGTGGTCTCCCACGGCTGGTCGGGCCCCACGAGCAGTGCAAGATCTTTGGTCATATGCCCGGCCTCGACACTGTTGATGACGACATCCTCAAGGGTGTCTGCGAAGGTCGCCAGCGCCGCGTTGTCGTCAAGCTTGGCGCGGTGGGCGAGCCCGCGGGTCCACGCGTAGATCGACGCAATCGGATTGGTTGAGGTTGGCTTGCCGGCCTGGTGCTGACGATAGTGGCGAGTTACCGTGCCGTGAGCCGCCTCGGCCTCGACCGTCAGGCCGTCCGGGGTGAACAACACGCTCGTCATCAGGCCGAGTGAGCCGAACCCCTGAGCGACCGTATCTGACTGGACATCCCCGTCGTAATTCTTGCAAGCCCAAACATAGCCGCCCTCCCACTTCATCGACGAGGCGACCATGTCGTCAATGAGACGGTGCTCATAGGTCAGGCCGGCGGCATCGAACCCGGTTTTGAACTCGGCCTCAAAGACCTCCTCGAAGATGTCTTTGAAGCGGCCGTCGTAGGCCTTGAGGATCGTGTTCTTCGTCGAGAGATACACCGGGTAACCGCGCGCAAGACCATAGCTCAGCGACGCGCGAGCGAAGTCACGGATCGACTCGTCGAGGTTGTACTGCACTTGGGCAACCCCATCACCTGGCGAGTGGAACACCTCGAACTTGAGCGGCTCAGAGCCGTCATCCGGCGTGAAGCTCACCTCAAGTTTGCCCTTGCCTGCGAATCGAAAATCGGTGGCCTTGTACTGGTCGCCGAAGGCATGGCGGCCGATGATAATGGGCTTGTTCCAGCCGGGCACCAGTCGGGGGATGTTGGAGATGACAATGGGCTCGCGGAAAATCACGCCGCCGAGAATGTTGCGGATCGTGCCGTTCGGGCTCTTCCACATTTCCTTGAGCCCGAACTCTTCGACTCTCGCCTCGTCCGGTGTGATCGTCGCGCACTTGACCCCGACGCCGTGTTTCTGGATGGCGTTGGCGGCGTCGATCGTGACCTGGTCGTCCGTCGCATCCCGATTCTCAATGCCGAGATCGTAGTACTCGAGGTTGATGTCGAGGTAGGGGTGGATGAGGGTGTCCCTGATCTTGTGCCAGATGATGCGAGTCATCTCGTCGCCGTCAAGCTCGACGACGGTTCCCTCGACAGTGATCTTCGACACGGGATGCTCCTTCAATTTTTTTCGACCGTGCAACTTTACATCCTCGGCCCGCAATTGTCTCGATATCAAGATGTCTTCGCCAAGCTCGACTGTGGCCGTTAGCCTGAGGACATGGCCGAGTTGAGACTGGAAGAGCTGTCAGCGAAGACGATCGTTGCGGCGAATCACCTGACCCTGCGCCGCGGTCAGGAGCAGTTCGTGACTCCCCCGACCTATGCCATCGCCGACAGCTTCGTGAACCCCGTAACGTCTTGGCCGCGGGTGGTGCTCGACGGAGAATCGGTGGTCGGCTTCATCCGAGGCAACTTCGACTCGGATGCCGTGCAAGACGAGTTTCGCAGTTGCGTCTGGCGTGTCACTGTCGCCGCCGATCGGCAGGGCGAGGGGATCGGCAAGTTCGCCGTACTCGCCCTTGCCGAAGAAGCCAAGACTCGGGGCTTCCACCGCATCACCGCAATCTGGGAGCCCGGCGAAGAGGGGCCAGAGAAATTCTTCCTCTCGGTCGGATTCACCGTTGTTGGCCAAACCCAATACGGCGAGAACTTGGGCGCCCTCGAGCTCTAGCGCCGCAGCCTGCCGCGCCCCCTCCACATCGTCATTCCGAAATGACGGAACGACGTACGTGATCAAAAGCTTCTGCGCCGTCTTTCGTGGCGTTCCGGTGACTACTCCGTCATTTCGGAAGCCATCGTGGGTTTTGCACACAGTTCAGCTGGTGGGAAGCGGCGCACCGACATCCCTACGACTGTTCGAGCATGAACTCACTCCACGATTCAGTCCATCGGCGAGGCGGTGTTGCAGCAACCTGGGAGCTGTTGCGCGAAGGCTTCACCTCACACCAACTCACTGCCGCGGTTCGGCGCAACGAACTCCTGCGCGCTCGACATGGCCACTATGTCTGCCCCCACCTCCATCCAGCAGAACTGGCCGCAATTCGTGTTGGGGGTCGCCTGACCGGGCTGGCCGGTGCTCGCCGACACGGAATGTGGACACCTGGCGAGCCGAAACTGATCGTCCAAGTCAAGCCGGATGCCCGGGCGCTCCGCACACCAAGCAACTCTCGAGTACGGCTCACGAGCTCGAAGAAGACCCGGATTAAGGTCGAGTGGTCTGATCGCGGCGCACGCGGTACCCGTTCGCTTGTCGGTCCGGCCGAGTGTCTGCGTGTCATTGCGATCCGTGAGTCGGCAATGGTTGCGTTTGTCTGTACAGAATCTGCGCTCAACCGCCGGCTCATTTCCCGCGCCGATCTTCAGTGGGTCTTGGAGTCGATTCCGAAGTCACGCCTCGGCATGTTGCGTTCTGTTGAACCGTTCAGTGAAAGTGGCGGGGAGTCTCTGGTGTCCTTTCACCTCCGGCTTGCTCGCATCCCGTTTCGTCAGCAAGTGGTGATCGCCGACGTCGGACGTGTCGACTTCCTGATCGGTGATCGCCTCGTGGTCGAGCTCGACGGAGCAGAATTTCACACCGACACGGCATCGTTTGAGGAGGATCGGAGGCGGGACGCTGTGTTGTCGGCGCTCGGCTATCGCACCCTACGATTCAGCTACCGTCAGATCGAGCAACGCCCGAGCGAAGTGCTCATGTCAATTCGTGCGGCGATGGCGCGCGCCGACCACCGCTGAGTCACCATTCCCCCCTTGCCAGCAGCTCCATCCTTCCGAAATGACGGATGCACGGACATCCGTTCCCCTGATTCCTCGTTCGTGCGTCCGTAAGCGTGAACTGTTCCGTCATTTCGGAAGGGTCACGGCGGGGTGCGGTCGGGACTGGGTTGACCGGCGGGGGTTAGGCCAGCGAGTCGCGCCAGGCGGCGTGCATAGCGGAGAATCGGCCAGTGCCGGCGATGAGCTCGGCTGGCGCCCCATCTTCGATGATCCGGCCGTGCTCCATGACCAGCACGCGATCAGCGATGGCGACGGTGGAAAGGCGGTGCGCGATGATCACGGCCGTGCGATCGGCAAGCAGGGTGGTGAGACCTTCCTGCACGAGTCGCTCGCTCGGGATGTCAAGGGAGGCGGTCGCCTCGTCGAGAATCAGCACGACCGGGTCGGCGATGAAGGCCCGCGCAAACGAGAGCAACTGGCGTTGTCCGGCGGAAACACGTCCACCGCGCTTGTTCACGTCGGTGTCATAGCCGTACGGCAGCGACTCGATGAACTCGTGAGCGCCGACAGACTTCGCAGCTCGCACAATCTCGTCGCGCGTGGCATCCGGTTTACCCAGTGCGATATTGTCAGCGACGGTGCCAGAGAACAGGTACGCCTCTTGAGTGACCATCACGATAGCCCGTCGAAGGTCCTTGGGATGCAGCGCCCGCAGGTCGACACCGTCGAGGCTGACCGTTCCGTGGGTTGGGTCGTAGAACCGTGCAATCAGTTTGGCGAGCGTCGACTTGCCGGCACCGGTGGTCCCGACCAAGGCGATGGTCTGGGCCGCGGGGATGTCGAGGCTGAAGTTCGGCAGCACGACCTTGCCGTCGTTGTACGAGAACGTCACCTCGTCGAACTGCACCCGACCGTATGCGCGCCGCAGGTCGATGGGCTTGGTGGGGTCTGGCACACTCAGTTCTTCTTCGAGCACGCCCGAGATCTTCTCGAGTGCCGCCGCGGCCGATTGATATGAGTTGTAGAACATCGCGAGCTCTTCTGCGGGAGCGTAGAACTGCCGGGTATACAACAGCGCTGCGAGCAACACTCCAATCGCGAGACTGCCATCGGCAACGCGAAGCCCACCGGCAACTAGCACGACGGCCAGCGCGACGTTGCCGATGAGCACCAGCCCAGGATCGAACACGCCGAACAACTGGATGACGCGGGCGTTGCGGTCACGGTAACGCTCGACGAGCGCCCCGAACTCCTCCTCGTTGCGCTTCTCGGTGCGGAACGCTTTGACCGCACGGATACCGGTCATCGTCTCCACAAATTGCACGATGAGTCTGGCGGACGCCGTGCGGGTGTCGCGGAACAGTCGCTGTGACCGCACCTGGAACCAGCGAGTCAGTGCAAACAGCGGCACGAGAGATCCGAAGAGCACCAGCCCACTCACGGGATCGATCGCAACGAGCGCGATGGCAACGAACAGCATGTAGAGCCCGCCCTGGACGAGCTGGCTGATGCCGCTATCGAGAAGCTCGCGAATCGCATCCAGATCACTGGTCTGTCTGGCGATGATCCGGCCAGAGGTGTAGCTCTCGTGAAACTCGAGCGAGAGGCGTTGCGTGTGCAAGAAGACGCGCTTGCGCAGGTCGAGGAGAATCGCTTGGCTCACGCGCGCCGTGAGCACGGTGTACCAAGCCATCAAGCCAGCGCCGATCACACCGCTGACGAGGTAGCCAGCGACCGCAAGAATGAGCGGCACCCCGTTGCCGCCGAGCAGTGCAGGCAGACCGTTATCGATACCGAAGGCGATGAGGGCAGGCCCAGCAACTTGCGCGGCCGTGCTCACAACGACGACGACGATCGTCAGGATGACCCCGGCTCGCTCTGGGCGCACGAGCGAACCCAGCAACCGGATCGAGCGCCGCCGAATCTGCTTGCTCTCAACCTTCGTGTAGTCGTTACGCTCCTCTCCCTCAACGCCGATCATCGTCGACCTCCAGACTCGAGATCACGAAGCGGTAGTGCTCACTCGATTCGAGCAGCTCAGCGTGGGTGCCGACCGCGGTGATGCGACCGTGCTCAAGCAGGGCGACCCGGTCGGCGAGCATGACCGTTGACGGCCGGTGCGCAACGATGAGCCCAGTGGTCGATGCGAGGATGCGCCGCAGCGCCTCCTCGACGAGCGCCTCGGTATCGACGTCGAGCGCCGACAACGGATCGTCGAGCACCAGCACGGCCGGCTTCGCCGCAATGGCACGGGCGAGGGCGAGACGCTGGCGCTGTCCACCAGACAAACTCAGCCCCTCTTCGCCGACCTCGGTGGAGAGTCCGCTCGGCAGCTCGTGCACGAAAGCAGCCTGGGCGATCTCGATGGCCTCTGCGAGGTCTTCTTCCGTGGCATCCGGTCGACCCAACAGAACGTTTTCGCGCACGCTGAGGGAGAACAGCGTTGCATCCTCAAAGGCCATCGCAAGATGGGTACGGAGTTCAAGAAGGCTGAGCTCGCGCACGTCGACGCCGTCGATCGAAATCGAACCGCCGGTCACGTCGTAAAGCCGAGTAGTCAGCGCGGTGAGCGTTGATTTGCCTGAACCGGTGAGCCCGACGAGTGCCATCGTCTCGCCCGGCTCGATCGCGAGGTCGATCCCGTTCAGCAGGTCTGGAACGTGAGACGGGGCATCCGGATAGCGAAAATGCACGTCGTCGAAGACCAGTCGACCACGCGGTTTCGTAACCGTGGCCGGGGAGGCCGGATCGCTGATCGTGGTGTCAGAATCGAGCACCTCGAAGTAGCGGTCGGTTGCGGTGCGGGTGTCGAAGGTCATTGACAGCAAGAAGCCGATGGACTCGACCGGAAACCGCAGCACGATGGCCGTCGCAAAGAATCCGACCAGATCGCCCTGCGTGATCTGCTCCGTCACCGTCAGCCACACGCCGGCGAGCAGGCTCAGCGCGAAGGTGACGTCGGGCACGAGCAGCAACCACAGCCAGATGCCAGCGATCGCGCGAGCCTTTTCGATCTCGGTGCCCCGCAACTCGTCTGCCTGGCTCGCGAAGTTGGCCAGCGCGTGCTTGCCGCGTCCAAAAGCCTTGAGCACACGGATGCCGTGCACCGACTCCTCAACGGTCGTCGCGAGGTCGCCAGACTGGTCTTGGCTGCGCCGCGCCACAATCGAGTACTTCTTCTCGAACACGAACCCGTAGATCCACAGCGGAATCGAACAGACCATGAAGAGCACGCCGAGCACCCACGAGATGCTCAGCAGAAACCCGAAACCGATGATGATCGTCAGCACGTTGACGACGAGCAGCACGAGGCCGAACGAGATCCAGCGTCGGATCATGTTGAGGTCGCTCATGGCGCGCGACAGCAATTGGCCGCTGGGCCAACGGTCGTGAAAACTCACCGGGAGGGCCTGCAGCTTGATGTAGAGCGCGTTGCGCATTCGCGCCTCGATGTGGGTGCCAGGGGTGAGCACGAACCATCGTCGCAACGCGATGAGTACCGCTTCAAGAATGCCGAGCCCGAGAACGATGGCGAAGGCCGGCCAGATCTGCGCCGTATCGCCGGATTGCAATGGGCCGTCAACAAGATCGCGCAGGATCTGCGGGATGATGAGCGCAACAACGCCGGCAACGAGCGCCGCGACCATCGCGAGAATGATGCGTGGGACCGCGGGTTTCGCGTACGGGTAGAGCCGCCGGATCGCCGCAAAGGTGCTGACGTTTGCGAGTTCTTTGTCGCCGTGCTTGCGAGCTGGCGGCTGACCGCTGTCGGTCGATGGGGCGAGCATGTTGTTTCCTGAACGGCGCTTCAACGGCGCATCGGCGAGATATGAGGTGTGCGTGATGGTGTGGCCTCGGCCCGCGCAGCCTTTTAGCCTAGGCGTGTGTGGGCGCTTCGGCAAGCTGCCGGGGCGCGATCTCGAGATGGTCACGCTGTCGACCGCGCACCACCCGCAGATCCGTTCTCCCTGACCGGTGGACTAGTGGAAGAAGTGCCGCTCACCAGTGAAGTACATGGTCACGCCCGCCTTGTTCGCCGCGGAAATGACTTCCTCGTCGCGAATTGAGCCGCCGGGCTGCACGATCGCGCGCACTCCGGCTTCGAGCAGAGTCTCGAGCCCGTCAGCGAACGGGAAGAAGGCGTCGGATGCCGCGACCGAGCCCACTGCCCGGTCACCGGCCCGCGAGACCGCGAGTTGGCAAGAGTCGACTCGGTTGACTTGGCCCATGCCAACTCCGACGGATGCGCCGTTGCGCGCCAGCAAAATCGCATTCGACTTGACCGCCCGAACGGCCCGCCACGCGAACTCGAGGTCGGCGATCGTCGCGGCGTCGGCAGCAGCCCCGGCCGCAAGCGTCCAGTTTGCGGCGGGAGCGAACTGGATGTCCGGCTCCTGCGCGAGCAGTCCACCAGAAACTTGCCGCACCTCGACGCGGCCGGGCATCGTGCGATCGGCGGCATAGCCTTCCGGCAACTGCAGAATGCGCAAGTTCTTCTTGGCCTGCAGCAGCTTCAGGGCCGCAGGCTCGAAGCCCGGCGCGACGACGACCTCGGTAAAGATGGGAGCGATCGACTCGGCCGCGTCCCGCGTAATGACACGATTTGCGGCGATCACTCCGCCGAAGGCAGACACGGGGTCGCAGGCGTGTGCGAGAGCGTGCGCATCGGCGATGTGGGCTGCCGTCGCAATGCCGCACGGGTTGGCATGCGTGTTGAGCGCGACGGTCGGAGTCTCGTGGTCAAAGGCTGCGCGCACGGCCGCGTCGGCATCGACGTAGTTGTTGTACGACATCTCTTTGCCGCCAAGCTGGGTAGCTTGGGCGATGCCAGCGCCGCCGGGCACGGAGTAGAGCGCGGCCCGCTGGTGTGTGTTCTCGCCGTATCGCAGGGTCGTGGAGAGGGTGGCGGTGACTTCGAGGGTTTGCATGAAGTCGTTGGTCGAGCTTGAGTCGGTGGTCGAGCGTGTCGAGACCCCAGTGCGCGAGGGGGAGGTCTCGACAGGCTCGACCACCGGAGTGAACCACGCCGCGACCGCCGCGTCGTATGCCGCGGTGTGAGCAAACGCCTCAGCCGCAAGCCGGCGACGCTGTACGAGTCGCGTACCGCCTAGCTTGAGCGCCTTGAGCACTTGGTCGTAACTGCCGGGCGAGGTGACGACGGCGACATTTGCGTGATTCTTCGCCGCGGCCCTCACGAGCGCAGGCCCCCCGATGTCGATCTGCTCGATCACCTCGTCGTCGGTCGCGTCGGATGTGGCCGCTTCAACGAACGGGTACAGGTTCGAGACCACGAGCTCGAAGCGTCCGATGCCGAGCGCGGCGAGTTCCTTCTCGTGTGACTCGAGCCGCAGGTCGGCGAGGAGCCCGGCGTGAATGGCCGGGTGCAGGGTACGCACGCGGCCGTCGAGCGACTCTGGAAACCCGGTGACGGTGGCGACCTCGGTGACGGGCAGT
>JBGSTT010000008.1:0-2078 GCA_041736385.1 Rhodoglobus sp.
ACGCGTTCTGGGCGATCCTTGTTCGCATTGATGAGTCGCCAGGCCAACTCGATCATCTTCTCGAGTTCCCTGACTTCGCCGACCGGGCGGGTGGGGAGCACTCCGCGCAGAAAGCACAGTTCAGCGCGGTAGACGTTACCCAGGCCCGCTAGGTTCCGCTGGTCGAGGAGAGCCAGGCCAATTTCGCGGGCCGGCTCGCGCCGGATGTTCGCGAGCGCGAGTTGGGGATCCCAGTCGGCGCCCAGGAGGTCGGGCCCGAGATATCCGACTGCCTCGTTCTCGCGATCGCGCTCGATCACCTCGAACAGGCCGAGCTCGAAGCCGACCGCCTCAACCGAGTCGTTCGCAATGATGGCGCGCGCGAGAAACGCTGGCTTGAACCAGCTGGACCCGCGGCGGTACACGTGCCATGCCCCTTCCATCTTGAGATGACTGTGCAAGGTATATGCCCCGACGCGCATGAGTAAGTGCTTGCCGCGGCTCACAACTTCATCCAGTCGCTCCCCGGTGAGGTCTACGGTGGCAAAAGCCGGTACGCGGATGTCGCATCGCCTCAGAACCGTGCCGGCCAGCGCAGCGTTGAGTTGCTTCGCAGAGCGATAGACGGTGTCGCCTTCAGGCAAGCGCGTTCCGAATGTCGGTGTGAATGATTCGACCGTTCATGGGTAGATGTCTACCATCGTCTAGGAACTCCGCATTCGAAGCCCCTGCGGCGTCGCGACGAATCCCGCCTCGACCAAGGCCGAGCCGATGACAGTCCCGACCGCGAAGTCGCCGTTGATCCGCTCGATCCGTAGCGCTCCGATTCGATCCCGCACGGTCGAGGCCAAGGACCGGCTCGCCGCCGCGACCACATCGGCGTCGCTCGTGAAGCCGAGCACTGTCTTGCCGCCGCGCTCGACATAAAGCGCGAGCGCGCCATCCACCATCACAACGATTGCACCGGCCTTGCGTCCAGGGCGGTGGCGCTTAACGCCCTCCCCGGCCGAGCTTGTCGAGGTCTCCGCCGCGTTCGAGATCGGCCATGCAAACGCAGCTTCGGATCTCGGCTTCGCTCGATCAACGACAGTAACCTCCGCCGCGTTGGAGATCGGCCACGCGAGCGCCGCACCGTACGGATTCGCCGGATCGGTCGCGGCCAGCGTGACCGCCTTGAGCGCTGGCGCAACCTCGCTGTCGACGACGAACCCGCGCAAGCGGTCCACTGTCGCACCGGTCGCGAACTGGGCAGCGCCGAGTCCATCCACGAAATACCCGCGGCGAGCCCGACCGGACTCCTCAAAGCCGCTCAAGACTCTATAGGCGAGCGCAAAACCGCCCCGGATGCCCTCGCTGACCACCGCTCCTCGAGTAACAATCCCGTGCCGCTCGAGCAAAAGTTCGGCCGTCGCCTTGGCGCGCACTGTCGCATCCGTTCCGGCGAGCGGGAGCAGTGACCAGCGCCCGCCCCCAGAAGGTGGTCCGGCCTGAGCGACCGCGAGCGAGCGTCCGCGGTACGAGCGAGTACGCGGCACTCTCGTCTTCACTGGCCCGCCGAGATAGGCCCTAAGCGGCGAGAACGAGTCGTTCGTGATCAGCCCAGACCAGAGAAGGCCCCACAACGCATTGAGCAGCGCTTTATCGTCGGTGCTGGCAACTGCAGCGCCCAACTGGCGGAAGAAGTAGGCTCCGCCGCCCGCCATGACAGCGAGAATCTCACGCTGAAGTTGAGTGGTCTCGTCACCGGTCGGTTCTGGCAAGGTCAACGGTGCCGTCTCCGCATGGTGCAGGCTGACCCAGCCGTCGCCACCGGCGAGCGCGCCATGCCCAGACCAAACCACCTCGCCTGACACGGTTAGCTCGTCGAGCCACGCCTGCGAGTAGTTGGCGAGCCGCGCGGGGAGCACGAGGGACTCCCAGGCCGATGCTGGAATCGCGACCCCCGCGAGTTGATCGATCACTTGCGCGAGCCCGTCGATGCCGCGAAGGTTTCCCGAAATGTGCTGCCAGTCGGTGAGGAAGCGGCCGAGTGCGGCCTGCTCGACGGGCTCGACATCCTGACGCAGTGCCGCGAGTGAGCGGCTGCGTAAGCGCCGCAG
>JBGSTT010000065.1:0-5180 GCA_041736385.1 Rhodoglobus sp.
GGCCGCGCCGCGCGCAACGTCTCTGGCGAAGTGCACATGTACGCGGATGTCATGACCGATTCCATGACGAAAGCGATCGACGAGACGGAGCGACGCCGCAACAAGCAGATCGCCTACAACGTCGAGCGCGGAATCGACCCGCAACCGCTCCGTAAGAAGATCGCGGACATTACCGATTCCTTGATGCGAGAAGGAGCAGACACCGCAGAGCTGCTCGCGGGGCGTCGCGGTGATGGGCGCAAGAAGTCACCGACCCCGAACCTCAAGCGTGAGGGGCTCGCTGCGGCAGGCGGCAACGATCTTGAACAGATCATCGGCGACCTTAACGAGCAGATGCTGCAAGCGGCGAGCGAGCTCAAGTTCGAACTCGCGGCGCGACTTCGTGATGAGGTATCCGACCTCAAGAAGGAGTTGCGCCAGATGGAGCAAGCCGGTCATTTGCGATGACGGAGTGAGTCATCAGATTCGGAGTAAGCGGGGCAGGTCGAGCGGAAGATCAATGTCGGCGGTCGCGGTAGACTGGTGAAAGTGTCAGCGACTCCAGTCGGCAATGGGAATAAGCTCCCCGCCGCTACCAAACTCTCCGCCGTCGGCAAGCTTTCAGCCATGGACACGCCCTCAGCTGTTGGTGAACCCGCCGCCGTCAACAGGCCCCCCGCCGTGAACAAACTCAGCGTGCGCGGTGCACGGGTTCACAATCTGCGGAACGTCGATCTTGAGATTCCGAGGGACTCGCTCGTCGTGTTTACCGGGCTATCGGGTTCTGGCAAATCGAGTCTGGCGTTCGACACGATTTTCGCAGAGGGACAACGGCGCTATGTCGAGTCTCTGTCTGCGTACGCAAGACAGTTCCTCGGTCAAGTAGATCGCCCGGATGTCGATTTCATTGAGGGCTTGAGCCCGGCCGTGTCGATTGACCAAAAGTCGACAAACCGCAACCCACGCTCGACGGTCGGTACCATCACCGAGATCTACGACTACATGAGACTGCTGTGGGCGAGAATCGGGGTGCCGCACTGCCCTGAGTGCGGTGAGCGAATCGAGCGTCAGACAGTCCAGCAGATCGCCGACCAACTCATGGGCCTTGAGACTGGCACCCGCTACCAGATTCTGAGCCCAATCATCTCGCAGAAGAAAGGCGAGTTCGTCGATCTTTTCAAAGAGCTAGCCTCGACAGGCTACTCGAGGGCAATCGTCGACGGCGAACAGATTCAACTGAGCGAACCGCCAACACTCAAGAAGCAGATCAAGCACGATATCTCGGTCGTTGTTGACCGTTTGGTCGCCGCAGATGACCTACTAACGAGACTGACCGATTCGCTCGAGACCGCCCTGCGATTGACCGATGGCACGGTCGCGATCAACTTTGTCGATCAGTCCGGCGATGACGCATGGCGGACGTTCTCTGAGAAGCTTTCCTGCCCGAACAACCACCCGCTGCAGCTCACCGAGATTGAACCGCGCAGTTTCTCCTTCAACGCTCCGTTTGGCGCGTGTCCAGAGTGCTCAGGGCTCGGTACCCGCATGTCGGTTGACGCTGAGTTGCTCATCGCCGACAATTCGGTAAGCCTCGCTGAGGGTGTCATCTTGCCTTGGACGAACTCAGGCAAGGGGCTGTTCAACTACTTCGAAAAGCTGCTTGCCGGTCTTGCCAGAGACCTCGACTTTTCCCTAGACACCCCGTGGGGCGAACTCGAAGAGGATGTGCGTGAAGCGATTCTCAAGGGAAACAACTTCGCCGTCACAGTGAAGTGGAAGAACCGTTACGGGCGTGAGATGAAGTACTCGACGGGCTTCGAGGGGGTCATTCCATACATCGAGCGCAAATTCCTTGAAGCAGAAACGGATGTGCAGCGCCAACGCTTCGCAAGCTACCTGCGCGAGATCCCTTGTCCGGTCTGCGATGGCAAACGCCTCAAGCCGGAGATACTAGCGGTCACGGTCAACGGTCGGAGCATCTCGGATATTTGCTCGCTCAGCCTCGTCAAAGCTCATGAGTTCGTCGATGACCTCACCCTCACTGAACGCGAAGCAAAGATTGCGGCACAAGTCCTTCGAGAGATCCGGCTACGGCTCGAGTTTCTCATCGAAGTCGGTCTGAGCTACCTCGACCTTGCTCGCGCAGCCGCAACCCTCAGTGGCGGTGAGGCCCAGCGCATCCGCCTTGCGACACAGATCGGCTCGGGACTCACTGGAGTGCTCTACGTGCTCGATGAACCGAGCATTGGTCTCCACCAACGCGATAATCGACGGCTGATCGAGACGCTCGTCAAGCTCAAGAACCTCGGTAACACCCTCATCGTTGTCGAACACGACGAAGACACGATTCGCACCGCAGATTGGATTGTCGACATCGGGCCTGGCGCTGGAGAGCATGGCGGTCAGGTCGTGCACTCTGGTTCATTTGAAGGTCTGCTCGCAAATACTGAATCGATTACCGGCGACTACCTCGCTGGCCGCAAGTCGATCGCAGTGCCGGCAGCGCGCCGGCCCATCGACCCGCAGCGACAGCTCACGGTCGAAGGCGCCAGAGCGAACAATCTGCGCGACGTGACGGTCAGTTTTCCGCTCGGCACCCTCACGGCCGTCACCGGAGTGAGCGGGTCAGGCAAATCGAGTCTGGTCAACGACATTCTCTACAAGGTGCTCGCCAACGAGCTGAACGGTGCCCGCCAGATTCCCGGGAAGCACACCAGGGTTACCGGCCTAGACAACCTGGACAAAGTCGTTCACGTCGACCAGAATCCGATCGGAAGGACACCGCGATCAAACCCGGCGACCTACACCGGAGTGTTTGATAAAATTCGCACGCTGTTCTCGGAGACCGCTGATGCCAAGGCTCGCGGGTATTTGCCAGGTCGCTTCAGCTTCAACGTCAAGGGCGGACGCTGCGAGAACTGTGCAGGCGACGGCACCATCAAGATCGAGATGAACTTTCTGCCAGACGTCTATGTCTCGTGCGAGGTCTGTGGGGGAGCGCGGTACAACCGTGACACGCTGGCGGTCAGGTACAAGGGCAAGAACATCGCAGAAGTGCTCGACATGCCGATCAGCGAAGCGGCCGAGTTCTTCGAGGCGATCTCCGCAATTCATCGCTTTCTCAAGACCCTCGAGGACGTTGGCCTGGGTTACGTTCGACTTGGGCAGAGCGCGACAACGCTCTCCGGCGGTGAAGCGCAACGCGTCAAGCTCGCAACCGAACTGCAACGTCGATCGCTCGGGCGGAGCATATACGTGCTCGACGAGCCAACAACGGGACTGCACTTCGAAGACGTACGAAAGCTGCTCGCCGTACTCAACAGTCTGGTCGACAAGGGCAACACTGTCATCGTGATTGAGCACAATCTCGACGTCATCAAGTCCGCAGACTGGCTGATCGACCTGGGGCCAGAGGGGGGCGCCGGTGGGGGCCAAGTACTCTCCACGGGCTCACCGGAGGAGCTCGCAGCAGTCGAAGGTAGTCACACCGGCATTTTTCTGCGCGAGGCGCTCCACGGAGTGCGAGCCTAGGCTTGCGTCGTGGCTGGTGAACTGAGCTACCGCCCGAAGGCGGGCGAGATCCCGACAGAACCGGGCGTATACCGGTTTCGCGATAGCGCATCCCGCGTGCTCTACGTCGGCAAGGCCAAGAATCTTCGAGCGCGCCTGAGCAACTATTTCGCTCCGCTGGCAACCCTGCACGAGCGAACGCGCAGGATGGTCACGACGGCTAGTTCCGTCGAGTGGACCGTCGTCGGTAGCGAGTTCGAGGCCCTGCAGCTCGAATTCACGTGGATCAAGGAGTTTGATCCGCCGTTCAACGTTCAGTTCAAGGACGACAAGAGTTACCCATACCTCGCGATCACACTCGCAGACGACGTTCCGCGGGTGCTTGTCACGAGGAACCGGAAGATTCCTGGTGCTCGTTACTTCGGTCCGTACACGAAGGCATGGGCAATTCGCGAGACCGTCGACATCTTGCTCAAAGCTTTTCCCATGCGCAGTTGCTCAGAAACCACCTATCGTCGGGCGAAGCAAACCGGGCGTCCATGTCTGCTCGGAGACATTGGAAAGTGCGCAGCCCCGTGCGTTGGACGGGTCACAGCCGCCGAACACAAGTCGATCGCACTCGACTTCGCGAGCTTCATGGCCGGCAACGATTCGCGGTACTTGACGGCGATCTCACGGCGAATGCAGGAAGCGTCTCAGCGCCAAGATTACGAGTCAGCGGCACGCTATCGCGATCAGAGTGGAGCCATGCAGGCCGCCCTCGCGAGAAGCGTTGTGGTCCTCGGCGACGATGTCGACGCAGACGTTTTCGGTATCGCCCACGACGAACTTGCCGCGGCGGTGCAGCAATTTATCGTCCGCGGTGGCCGAATCCGCGGTGTTCGCGGCTGGGTTGTCGACAAGGAACTCGATCTTGATCTGCCGGCGCTAGTCGAGATGGTGATTCAAAACGCCTACGACGGGGATGAGCCGCCGCGTGAAGTGATTGTGCCTGCCCTTCCGGATGACGCGAGCGACCTTGAACAGTGGCTCAGCGGCCTGAGGGGAGCCGCAGTCAGACTTGCGGTTGCCCAGCGCGGAGAGAAAGCTGCGCTCGCTCAAACGGTTGCAACAAACGCAACCAACGCCCTGATCCTCTACAAGACCCGTCGCAGCGCTGACTTTGTTGCGCGGTCAAAGGCCGTTGCACAACTGCAGGATGCACTCGGAATGGACGAGGCACCGCTGCGCATGGAGTGCTTTGACGTCTCACATCTCAGTGGGACCAACATCGTGGCTTCGATGGTGGTCTTCGAGGACGGCCTACCGCGAAAGGATCAGTACCGGCGCTTCAGCATTCCAGAGTCAAGCGATGACACCGAGTCGATCTATCGCACACTGTCCCGCCGACTGGCGTATCTTGCAGAACCGGCTGTTCTCCCAACCGACGGCACCCGGGCAAAGTTTGCCTATCCGCCGCAGTTGCTTATCGTCGACGGCGGACAACCACAGGTAGCAGCTGCTTCTCGCGCACTACGTGAGTCCGGCGTCACGGGCATCCAGCTCTGTGGCATTGCCAAGCGCCTGGAGGAAGTGTGGCTCCCGGAGTCGAACTACCCCGTGATTTTACCGAGGAACAGTGACGCTTTGTTTCTGATGCAGCGCATCCGTGATGAAGCCCACCGTTTTGCAATCAGCTACCAGAGACAAAA
>JBGSTT010000140.1:0-2082 GCA_041736385.1 Rhodoglobus sp.
CGACGAGTTGACCGCGCTGAGCGCGCGCGGGGTGGATGTCTCCCGGCTCGTGGTGAGCGCGAACGCGCACGTCATCACCCATTACCACCGCACGCTCGACAAGGTGACCGAGCGGTTTCTCGGCAAGCGTCAGATCGGCACGACCGGCCGGGGCATCGGACCGGCGTATGCCGACAAGATCAATCGGGTGGGCATCCGCATTCAAGATTTGTTCGACGAGAACATCCTTCGTCAGAAGGTCGAGGGCGCCCTCCACCAGAAGAATCATTTGCTCGTCAAGATCTACAACCGTCGTGCGATCGAGGTTGAGGAGGTGGTCGCTGAGTTGCTCAGTTACGCCGAGCGGCTGCGCCCGATGGTGGCCGACACGGGGATGCTGCTCAATCAAGCGCTCGACGGTGGCAAGACCGTCGTGTTTGAGGGTGGCCAAGCGACGATGCTGGATGTTGACCACGGAACGTACCCCTTCGTCACCTCCTCGAACTCGACCAGTGGTGGCGCTGCGACCGGTTCCGGAGTCGCGCCGAACCGGTTCGATCGCATCATTGGGATCGTCAAGGCCTACACTACGCGGGTCGGAGCGGGCCCCTTCCCCACCGAGCTGCACGATGAGTTCGGCGAGTTACTTCGCTCGAAGGGCTTTGAGTTCGGCACCACGACGGGGCGTCCTCGCCGCACCGGTTGGTACGACGCGCCGATAGCTCGCTACTCCGCGCGAATCAACGGCGTGACCGACTTCGTGATGACCAAGCTCGACGTGCTCTCCGGGCTGGAGACGGTGCCGGTTTGCGTTGCCTATGACATCGACGGCGTGCGCGTCGAAGAGGTGCCCGTCTCGCAGACGGATTTCCACCACGCCGTTCCCATCTACGAAAACTTCCCCGGTTGGTCAGAGGACCTGACCGCAATTCGCGAGTTCGACGACCTGCCCAAGAACGCTCGCGACTACGTGCTCGCGATCGAGGCGATGAGCGGTTCGCGCATCTCGGCGATCGGCGTCGGGCCGGATCGCGAAGCGATCATCGTGCGGCACGACCTACTCGACTGACGATGTCGGCGACCCGACCACCAGTGCGCGATCTGGCGGGCCGGAGCATCCGGCTCAGTGCTCTGACGCTTGAGCAATTGCCGGAGCTGTATGCCGCGATCGGGTCTCCTGAGGTGTTCTCCGGCGGCTGGGGCGGCGGACCCGCCGGCCACCGCGCGAGCGAGGCGGAGTTCGTTGACTTCGCGACCCGCTACTTTGCCTGGGAGACCGGCAACGTGTATGCCGCCCGGCTGCGCGGAGGCCCCGACGACGGCGTACTCATCGGCACGTCGACGATGGGCGACTTCAACGAGTCGCTCGAGCACGCCCACATTGGCTGGACGGCTTGGGACCCGCGAGTCTGGGGCACTGCGGTCAACCCTGACGCGAAGCTGCTCATGCTCGGGGAAGCGTTCGATCACGGTTTCGGTCGCGTCAAGCTGCAGGCGGATGCCATCAACGCACGATCGCGTGCAGCGATCCTGAAGCTCGGTGCGACCTTCGAGGGCATCGTCCGTCGCGACCAGCCGCGGGCCGACGGATCGTGGCGCGACACCGCCGTGTACTCGGTGACGATCGAGGATTGGCCGCGAGTGCGTGCAGGTCTCGTGGCACGGCTCGATGCGGCCGTCGTTCCGATCAATCTGGACTGAGCACGCCGATGGCCGGGCTCGCCGCCGTGCTATCGGCGCTCGTCCTCTCCGGCTAGATTTAAGCGCATGAACGACCACGGGGCATCCGCCGAATTGACGAGCCTGCGCCAGAGCATCGACAACATCGACGCGGCCCTCGTGCACCTGCTGGCCGAGCGCTTCAAGTTCACCCAGAGCGTCGGGCGGCTCAAGGCTGCGGAGGGACTGCCGGCTTCGGACCCGGAGCGCGAGAAGGTGCAGATCGCCAGGCTGCGCGACCTCGCGGTCGAGTCGCACCTCGACCCGGCCTTCGCCGAGAAGTTCCTGAACTTCATCGTTGCCGAGGTCATCCACCACCACGAGCAGATCGCCACCGGCGCGGTGCCGGTGATCGAGTAGGCCCCGCCCATCGGCACGACCGAA
>JBGSTT010000209.1:0-12667 GCA_041736385.1 Rhodoglobus sp.
CCTTCGTGGTCACGCCCGCCGACATTGGGCGTGCAGTGCGGTGGCAAGCCGGGCCCGGCGTGCTGTGCGACGAGTGGAGCGGTGAGCGACGGCCAGTGACCCCAGAGGAGGCAGAACTTGGGGTGTTGCTGGACACGTGTAGCGCAACCGGCCTCGCGCTCAGCATTCATCCTCGCTAAGACGAGGCCACGTGAGGCATTGCGCCACGTTTGCACGGCTCGACGCGGCGCACGACCGTGAGCTTGGCAGCAACGGCGCGCCCAAGATACAGCGTCCGCGGCCCGTGTGAAGATCAATCCGTGCCATTGGATTTCACCGCGATCGACTTCGAAACTGCCAACAACTCGGCGGCCAGCGCCTGTTCTGTTGGGCTCGTGAAGGTGCGCAACGGCCGGGTCGTTGATGAGGCATATTGGCTCATCAGGCCGCCGTTCGGGCATGACGCATTTCTGGAATGGAACGTGCGCATCCACGGGATCATGCAAGCGGATGTTGTTGACGCGCCCCTCTGGAGTGAGCAGCTTGCAGAGCTCACCGGTTTCATCGAGAACGATGTTCTTGTTGCGCACAACGCAGGCTTCGATATGGGCGTCGTTGCCGCTGCGTGCGCGGCGTCGTTCGTTCCAACCCCAAGCTTTGAATATCTCTGCAGCCTGCAGGTTGCGCGCAAGACGTACCACCTCGACTCCTATCGGCTCCCGGTCGCCGCGATGGCGGCCGGCTTCGAGGACTTTGAGCACCACAATGCGGCGGCCGATGCGCAGGCGTGCGCAGCGATCATCACGCACGCGGCCAAACGGCACGGGGCATCCGACGTTGAGGCACTGGCCGAAGCGACGGGCTCGCGCATTCGGCGACTGGGTACCGCGGCGGCCGCGACGGCGACCATTTCAGCATCGTGACGGCGAACAACGCGTCCGCTCCCCTGCGATTCATCATCGTCGGAGCTGGCGCCATGGGGCGCGACTGGATTCGCCTCGTACACAATTCGCGCGAGGCCGAGTTGGTCGGGCTCGTCGATCTTTCGGTGGATGCCGCGACCGGCGCACTCGAACGCGAAGGGGTAACCGGGGTGCCGGTGAGTGCGAGCCTCGGCGAGCTGATCGGCGCGACCTCGCCTGACGCGATCATCAACGTTACGATTCCGCAGGCCCACCACGCAATCACGACCGAAGCCCTGTTCGCGGGATTGCCGGTGCTGTGCGAGAAGCCGCTCGCGCCAACGCTGGCCGATGGCATGTCTATGGCCGCGGCGTCGGAGTTCACCGGGCAATTGCTCATGGTCAGCCAGTCACGACGGTACTTTCGCACGCTCGCAGCGTTTAAGCGTCAGTTAGCGTCCATCGGCGAGATCGGAATCCTGTCAACGCAGTTCTTCAAATACCCGGAGCTGAGCGGATTCCGGCTCGACCTCGACCACATCTTGCTCGTTGAGATGGCGATCCATGGCTTCGATTGCGCGCGCTACCTCCTCGATCGCGAGCCCGTCGCCGTGCGCTGTGTCGAGTTTCAGCCGAGGTGGAGCGAGTTCGCGCCGAACGCGGCGCCCGCGGCATCCGCCATGTTCGAGTTCGAAGGCGGCGTGCACTTTGCGTACACCGGCAGTCTTGTCAGCGCCGGCCTCGAGACAACATGGAACGGCGAGTGGCGCGCGAGCGGTTCGCTCGGTACCGCGCTGTGGGACGGCGAGAGTGCGCCGGTGGTCTCGACCGAGGCACCGGCCGAGATGGACCAGTCATCACCAGAGGAGATCGCCGGCGGGCTCGCCGAGTTCATTGCAGCATTGCGATCCGGGGTCGCTCCGTCTGGCGAAGTGCACTCGAACATTATGAGTCTGGCCATGGTCGAGGCTGCCGCGCGTTCAGCGGAAACCGGCGACCGCGTCACCATCGCCGACGTGCTCGCGGACGGCTACGCCCAAGCGCTCGCCAACGAGCAACGAGCGGATGTTGGAGACGTCCTGCGCGGCTGGGGGTCGGCCGCTGTACGGCTCGACTATTCGTCATGGCCACGAATCTAGACCCGACGACCGCCTGTGCACCAGAGCGGGTCCATGCTCGCGCTGCCGTTTGTTGAGCGCGCGGCACCTACAGCGGGCGCGGCGACAACAAACGAGCGCGT
Source organism: Rhodoglobus sp. (assembly GCA_041736385.1). Taxonomy (GTDB): domain Bacteria; phylum Actinomycetota; class Actinomycetes; order Actinomycetales; family Microbacteriaceae; genus Rhodoglobus. The sequence continues at coordinate 2,122 of JBGSTT010000209.1, forward strand.
CGTTTGAGCCTGACGCGGCGTTCCGGGGGGCTAGTTCTGCGGGAACCCTAAGTTGATCCCGCCGTGTGACGGGTCGAGCCAGCGGCTCGTGATCGCCTTCTCCCTGGTGAAGAAGTGCACGGCCTGCGGCCCGTATGCCTTGGTGTCGCCGAACAGCGAATCCTTCCAGCCGCCAAACGAGTAGTACCCGACCGGCACCGGAATCGGCACGTTGATGCCGATCATGCCGACCTGCACTTCGTGCTGGAACCGTCGAGCCGCGCCGCCGTCGTTGGTGAAGATCGCCGTGCCGTTGCCGTATTGGCTCGCGTTAATCAGATCGAGGCCCTCCTGATAGGTCTCCACCCGAACGATCGCGAGGACCGGCCCGAAGATCTCGTGGCGGTAGACATCCGAGTCGGTCGAAACCCGGTCGATCAGGGTCGGTCCGAGCCAGAATCCGTCGGCACCACCGTCAACCTCGACCCCGCGTCCATCAACCACGACGGATGCCCCATCAGCGATCGCTACGTCGATATAGCTTGCGACCTTGTCGCGGTGCTCGCGGGTAATGAGCGGGCCCATGTCGCAGCCGCGCGTTCCGTCGCCGACCTTGAGCCCCGACATCCGCGATTCGATCTTGGCGATGAGGTCATCGGCGACCGGCTCAACGGCGACGACCACCGAGATCGCCATGCAACGCTCGCCAGCCGAACCGAATCCGGCATTGATGGCCGAGTCCGCGACGAGCTCAAGGTCGGCGTCTGGCAGCACGAGCATGTGGTTCTTGGCTCCACCGAGCGCCTGGACCCGCTTGCCGGCGCGCGACGCGGTTTCGTAGATGTACTTCGCAATGGGGGTCGACCCGACGAACGAGATCGACTGCACTGTCGGGTGCTCGAGCAGAGCATCCACCGACTCTTTATCGCCGTGAACGACGTTGAACACGCCGTCTGGCAGCCCAGCCTCCTTGAAGAGCTTGGCCATCCAGATCGCGGCGGACGGGTCTTTCTCTGACGGCTTAAGGACGACCGTATTGCCAGCCGCGATGGCGATTGGGAAGAACCACAGCGGCACCATCGCCGGAAAGTTGAACGGGCTGATGATGCCGACGACACCGAGCGGCTGCCGCAGCGAATAGACGTCGACGCCGGTCGAGACGTTCTCGGAGTACTCGCCCTTCATCAGGTGCGGAATTGACGTCGCGAACTCGACGACCTCGAGCCCGCGCGCGACCTCGCCAAGTGCGTCTGATGTGACCTTGCCGTGCTCGTTGGTGAGGATCGCAGCGACCTCGTCCTTGCGGGCGTTGAGCAGCTCGCGGAAGTTGAACAGCACGCCTTGGCGCTTTGAGAGCGAGGCACTCGACCACGCCGGGAAGGCTGCCTGTGCTGCCTGTACCGCGACGTCAACGTCTGCCGTGGTCGCCAAGCGAACCTCGCGCGAGACGGTGCCCTCTGCCGGGTTATAGACGGGAGCGGTTCGTGAGGAGGCACCGGCGAACGGTGCGCCGTTCACCCAGTGATCAAGAATTTCCATGACACAACTCTACCGATGGACATTTCTCGAACATTTTGGGGCGGATGCTTCGCCGGGCCCCGGTGGCAGGTGTCCGAAGCAGCGGTCCGTAACCGCGGTGTCCGTAGTCGCTGTCAGACTGGCCGCATGGACTCGAACACCGCACTACTCCTCGCGCTTGTCGCTGGCCTCGCCGTCGGTCTCGCGCTTGGCGGGCTAATCGGTTGGCTCCTCGCACGATCCCGCGGCGCTCACGGCGCGGCAGCCGAGCTGGCAGCGCAGGAGGCCGCCAGAACGATCTCGGAACTCATGGCCAGAGCCGCGGCATCCGACGCGACAGCAACTGAACTGCGCCAGCAAGTGGAGCAGCTGCTCGCTCAGCAGCGCGTGCAGCAGGAGAAGAACGAGCAAGACAACCGCGTACTTCAAGCCCTCATGCCCGTGCAGGAGACCTTGCGCACGATGCAGTCCAAGGTGACCGATCTTGAGCGTGAACGCACGAGCCAGTTCGGGGCGCTCAACCAACAACTGCTCTCAGCGCGCCAGTCGGAAGAGCAGTTGCGCGCAACCGCAGAGTCTCTGGCTTCTGCCCTGCGGTCCAACAGTGTTCGAGGTGTGTGGGGCGAGACCCAGTTGCGCAACGTCGTGGAGGCGGCTGGCCTGATCGAGCGAGTCGATTTCGATGTGCAATCGAGCATTCAATCGGATGCCGGGAGCGGCAGACCAGACATGGTCATCCACCTGCCTGGCGGCAAGAACATCGCGGTCGATGCCAAGGTGCCGTTCAGCGCGTACCTTGAGGCGAGCCAAATTCCCGTTACCGCGACGGGCGAGGAAGGGGCACGGCGCGAGACGCTCATGAAGCAGCACGTCCGCACGGTGCGCAGCCACATCGATGCGCTCGCGAGCAAGGCGTATTGGGCGGGGCTTGAGGCCTCGCCCGAGTTGGTGATCGCATTCATCCCGAGCGAGTCGCTCGTTTCATCGGCGATGGAAGCCGACCCGGGAATCATGGATTACGCCTTTAGCAAGCGCGTTGCGCTCGCATCCCCTGTCACGCTGTGGTCGGTGCTCAAAACCGTCGCGTTCTCGTGGCAACAAGACGTGCTGACGGAGGACGCCAAGCTGCTCTTCGACCTGAGCCGAGAACTGTACTCGCGGCTTGCAACGCTCGCCGGCCACGTCGAGAAACTCGGGCGCTCGCTCGAAAGCACGGTCAAGAATTACAACAGTTTCGTCGGATCGATGGAGCGCCAGGTGCTCCCAACGGCACGCAAACTCAACAAGCTCGACGAATCCACGGTGCTCGGGCCCCTTGCCGCGATCGAGGATTCACCGCGCGAACTCAGCGCGATGGAACTCGTCGCCGAACTCGAAGCTCAGCGCGAGGCAGACTGAGGAGCCACGGGTTCCACGACAGCATTGGGGTCGGCACCGGCGTCGCTGGGTGCTGCGAACTGCGCTTCGTATAGCCGCGAGTAGGCGCCGTTCGCAGCGAGCAGTTCGAGGTGCGTTCCTTTCTCGACGATTCGGCCAGCCTCCATGACGAGAATGAGGTCGGCGTCACGGATCGTCGACAGTCGGTGCGCGATGACGAAACTGGTGCGGTCCCGTCGAAGTGCGGCCATCGCGTGCTGCACGAGAACCTCGGTTCGGGTGTCAACCGAACTTGTCGCCTCGTCAAGAATGAGCACGCTCGGTCGCGCCAAGAACGCGCGGGCGATGGTCAAGAGCTGCTTCTCGCCTGCGCTGATGTTGGCTCCGTCATCCTCGAGCACCGTGTCGTAGCCGTGAGGCAGCGAATGCACGAAACGATCGACGAAGGTGGCCTTCGCGGCATCCATAATCTCTTGCTCCGTCGCGTCGAGCCGACCGTATGCGATGTTTTCACGGATGGTGCCCGCGAAGAGCCAGGTGTCTTGAAGCACCATGCCGATGCGTGAGCGAAGGTCGCGACGCGTCATCGTGCTGATGTCGACTCCATCAATGGTGATGCGCCCACCGTCGAGCTCGTAGAAGCGCATCATGAGATTCACCAGGGTTGTCTTGCCCGCGCCGGTTGGGCCGACGATAGCGATCGTCTGACCCGGCTGCGCCGTGAGCGAGAGTTCGTCGATCAACGGGGTAGCTGGATCGTAACGAAAGCTGACGTTGTCGAACACGAGTCGACCGGTGGCGGTCTTGGGAGTCGACGCCGCGACGGGGTCTGGGCTCTGCTCTGGGGCATCCATGAGCTCGAACACCCGCTCGGCGCTCGCAACGCCAGACTGCAGCAGGTTGGCCATCGAGCCGAGTTGGCTGAGCGGCTGGGTGAATTGCCGAGAGTACTGAATGAACGCCTGCACCCCGCCGATGGTTATCGCCCCCGTCGTGACGAGGATTCCACCGATGACCGCAATCGCAACGTAGACGAGATTGCCGACGAACGTGATGGCCGGCATGATGATGCCGCTCACGAACTGGGCGCCGAAACTCGCCTGATAAAGCTGCTCGTTCTTCTCGAGGAAGCGTTGCTCGACCTCGCGCTGGCGTCCGAAAACCTTGACGAGGGCGTGCCCGGTGAAGGTCTCCTCGATCTGCGCATTGAGCTCACCCGTGTGCGCCCACTGGGCGACAAAGAGCTTCTGTGAGCGTTTCGCAATGACCGTGGTGATCACGAGTGTCAGCGGGATCGTTATGAGGGAGACTAGGGCCAGAATCGGCGAGATCACGAACATCATGATCACAACGCCGATGACGGTCAACAGCGAGGTGAGCAATTGGCTGAGCGTCTGCTGTAGCGACTGGGAGATGTTGTCGATGTCGTTTGTCACCCGACTGAGTACCTCCCCGCGCTGCACCTTGTCGAAGTAGGTCAGGGGCAGCCGATTGAGCTTGGCCTGAGACTCCTCGCGAAGCCGGTACACCGTGCGCTGCGTCACTCCGTTGAGTACGTAGGCCTGCAGCCACTGAAACACCGACGAGAAGACATAGACCAACAGCACGATGCCGAGCAGGAGTTGCAAGGCCGCAAAGTCGATCCCTCCCCCGCTGCCGGCTGGCCCGGCCGCATCGTTATTGCCAAAGACGCCGTCGACGATGATGTTCGTTGCCATTCCGAGGAGGGCTGGTCCGACGACACTGAGCAGTACGCTCACGACGCCGAGGGCGATAACCATGACCACCAGTGTGCGCTCGGGGCGCAGTCGGCCGACGAGTCGACGTGCCGATGGACCAAAGGTCATTGCCTTCTCGGCAGGCACACCCATGCCCCCCATCGGCCCACCTGGGCCGCGACGTGTTCCTTCTGGTGGGCCAATCGGTCGCGCCGGTGCCGTACTCATGCGCTCGCCTCCACACGCAGTTGGCTGCTAACAATCTCGGCGTAGGTCTCGCTCGATGCCAGGAGTTCATCGTGGGTGCCACGATCAACGATGCGGCCGTCCTCGAGTACGAGAATCTGGTCGGCATCCTGCACCGTCGCGACCCGTTGCGCGACGATGATGAGGGTCGCATCGGAGATCTCGCGGCGCAGAGCCTGACGGAGCCGCACATCGGTCGCGGTGTCAAGAGCAGAGAACGAATCGTCAAAGATATAGATCTCGGGGCGCTTCACCAGGGCTCGAGCGATGGCCAGCCGCTGGCGCTGGCCACCGGAAACGGTCGTGCCCCCTTGAGCGATCGGTGATTCGAGACCGCCCGGCATCGCCCGCACGAAGTCTGCCGCCTGAGCGATCTCGAGGGCCGCCCACAGTTCGTCGTCCGTGGCGTCTGGCTTACCGAAGCGGAGGTTGCTGGCGACCGTCCCTGAGAACAGAAACGGCTTCTGCGGCACGAGCCCGATGCGACCCCACAGCAGATCGGGATCGAGCTCACGCACATCAACACCGTCGACGAGTACCGAACCGGAGGTGGCATCAACGAGGCGCGGTAGCAGGGTGACGAGCGTGGTCTTGCCTGCTCCCGTACTGCCGATGATGGCCGTAATCGTTCCCGGCTGAGCGAGCAGGTTCACACCCTGCAGCACCGGATGCTCGGCCCCCGGGTACTCGAATCCGACGTCGCGCAGCTCAACCCGACCGCGCACGCTCACGGTCGTGACAGGTTTCGCCGGCAGCACGACCGAGGATTGCGTTCCCAGCACTTCGCCGATTCGATCGGCCGACACGGCCGCGCGCGGCAACAGTACTGCGACGAACGTCGCCATGAGCACCGCCATGAGAATCTGAATCAAGTAGGTGAGGAAGGCCGTCAATGCACCGACCTGCATGAGCCCGCCTTGGATGCGATACGCACCAAACCAGAGCACGGCAACGCTCGAAGCGTTCAGTACCAGCAGCACGATCGGAAACATGAGCGCGAACAGCCGCCCGGTCTGCAGCGCGGTTGCCGTCACGGCGGCGTTGGCGTCGGCGAAGCGCGCGACCTCATAGTCCTCTCGCACGAAGGCGCGAACGACGCGCATGCCTGCCAGCTGCTCGCGCAAAATGCGGTTGACACTGTCGATACGCACTTGCATTGACCTAAAGAGCGGAACGACCCGCACGATGATTAGGCCCACCGAGATCAGCAGCACCGGGATCGCGACCGCCATGATCCAGGAGAGCTCGAGATCTTGCTGGAGCGCCATCACGATGCCGCCGATGGACAGAATCGGTGCCGACACGAGCATCGTGCTCGTCATCAGCACGAGCATCTGCACCTGCTGCACGTCATTCGTCGTGCGCGTAATCAGCGATGGAGCACCGAACTGGGAAACCTCTCGCTCCGAGAACGTACCGACTTGCGCGAAGACCGCCCCGCGCAGGTCGCGCCCGAACGCCATCGCGACGCGCGCACCGAAGTACACCGCCGTGATCGCGCACGCGATTTGCACCAAGGTGATCGCGAGCATCTGACCGCCGACCTGAAGGATGTAGCCGGTGTCGCCAGTTGCGATGCCGCGATCGATGATGGCGGCATTCAGCGCTGGCAAGAACAGCGAGGCAATCGACTGAGCGAGTTGAAACACGATGACGGCGGCCAGTAGAGCGCCGTATGGGCGCAGATACTTGCGGAGTAGAGCACTAAGCATGGTCTGTTCATTGTGCACCCGCGGCAATCGGGCGCTCGACCGATTCCGTGTGCCGTCGGCGAACGCACGGTGTCAGCAAACGCACGGTGTCGTCTAACGCACAGTGTCAGCAGACGCGGTCGTCAGTCAACGCGACGGTTAGTGGTCTAACCACTTCTCCGCGAGGTGGTCGGCGCTGATTCGCCTGATCGTGTTCGAGTGCGAGCGCAGCACGATGCTTTCCGTTCGGATGATCGGCCCGAGTCGTCTCACGCCGTTGACAAGCCCACCATCGGTGACGCCCGTTGCCACGAAGAAGGTGTTGTCGCCCGCGACGAGGTCGTCGGCCTCGTAGACGTGGTCGAACTTGAGCCCAGCATCCGTACCCCGCTCACGCTCTTGGCCCGTCGACGGAGCGAGGATCCCCTGAATCAGCCCGCCGAGTGCCTTGATGGCGCACGCGGTTGCGACACCTTCCGGGCTGCCCCCGATCCCAACACATATGTCGATTCGCGTGCCGTACAGCGCGGCGTTGATTCCGCCGGCCACATCACCGTCGAGCATCAGTCGCGTTGCCGCGCCCGCTGCCCGAATCTCCGCGATGAGGTTCACGTGCCGCGGGCGGTCGAGTACGGCAATGACCATGTCATCAACGCGCTTACCTTTGGCCTTCGCCAAGGCGCGGATGTTCTCACCGATGGGCTTGCGAATGTCCACCGTGCCGCGTCCCTCGGCACCGGTGACAATCTTGTCCATGTAAAACACGCTGGAGGCGTCGAGCATGCTCCCGCGGTCAGACACGGCGATCATCGAGATGGCGTTCTGCCGACCCGCCGCAGTGAGAGAAGTGCCGTCAATCGGATCGACCGCAATATCGCAGGCCGGTCCCCGCCCGGTGCCGACATGCTCGCCGTTGAAGAGCATCGGGGCGTTGTCCTTCTCGCCCTCCCCGATAACGACAACCCCATCGAAGTCGACCGTGCCGAGGAACTTGCGCATCGCATCCACCGCCGCACCGTCAGCCGCGAGCTTGTCACCCTTGCCGATGAAAGGAACGGCGCGGATCGCGGCGGCCTCGGTTGCCCGCACGAGCTCGAGCGCAAGATTGCGATCGGGGTGCAGATAAAGAGCTTCGGGTTCAGTGCTCACGGTTCGCGTCCTTGGGTTGTGAGGGCAATCGTGCGGTTCTCAGCGGATGGACGCGCCGGTGGTGGTCAGCGCGATCACAGCCTAGCGCGGCCGCGCGCGACGACCGAGGTCTGTGATGGCGATAGCTAGACTTTGAGCGGCCAATAGCCCGACACGATCGCAACCCAAGGAGCCGCCACCATGCCTGTTGCCACCCCAGAGCAATACGCCGAGATGCTCGACAAGGCCAAGGAGCGCGGTTTCGCGTACCCCGCGATCAACGTCTCGTCATCATCGACGATCAACTCTGTGCTCCAAGGGCTTACCGAGGCGGGCTCAGACGGCATCCTGCAAGTTACGACGGGTGGCGCGGACTACTTCGCGGGCCAGAGCGTAAAGGCACGAGCATCCGGTGCATTGGCCTTCGCGGCCTTCGCGACCGAGGTTGCCAAAAACTACCCGGTCACCATTGCACTGCACACCGATCACTGCCCGAAGGATGCGCTAGCCGGTTTCGTGATGCCGCTCATCGAAGCCTCAGAGGCCGCGGTCAAGGCTGGCGGTAACCCCATTTTCCAATCGCATATGTGGGATGGCTCTGCCGTGCCACTGACCGAGAACCTCGAGCTCGCCAAGGAGCTGCTGCCTCGAATGAAGGCGATCAGCGCGATTCTCGAGGTCGAGATTGGCGTTGTCGGCGGCGAAGAGGATGGCGTCAGCCACGACATCAACGAGCACCTCTACACGACGCTGCATGACGCGATCGCCACCGTCGAGGCGCTCGGTTTCGGTGAACAAGGTCGTTACCTGGCAGCGCTGACCTTCGGCAACGTGCACGGTGTCTACAAGCCGGGTAACGTCAAGCTCAAGCCGGAGCTTCTCGGTGAGATTCAGGACGGCATCCAGGCGAAGTACGGCACGGCCGCGAATCCTCTCGACCTCGTTTTTCACGGCGGCTCGGGATCGACCGACGAAGAGATCGCGATCGCCGTCTCCCACGGTGTTGTCAAGATGAACATCGACACCGATACGCAGTACGCCTTCAGCCGCTCCGTCGCCGACACGGTGCTGCGCAACTACGACGGATTCTTGAAGGTGGATGGCGAGGTCGGCAATAAGAAGATCTACGACCCGCGATCCTGGGGCAAGTTGGCGGAATCGGCGATGGCGGCGCGCGTCGTGGCGGCGACGAAGCAGCTTGGCTCGGCCGGGCACTCTGGAAGCTAGCGCTTCGATCAGGTCGCGGGGAGCTGGGCGACGTAAGCCGCGAGCGCGGGATCTCCCACCATCGCCACCAGCAGGCTCGCAAACACGATGAGCACCGAGACCGCCCCAGCGATTAGCGGTGCCGGCCAGGCGCGCTTGCCAGCGCGAAGCCGCGATGACGAAAACCAGATCGCGACGACCAGCAGCACGATTCTGCTCGCATTGATAACCCCGCCGACACCGAGTGCCAGCTGAGTATTCGTGTACTCGCCGATTCCCTGATCGAGATACAGGGTGCGCAGCGTTGCCGGTAGGTCAGAGAACGATGCGAAGCCAGAAAGCACGTCCACAATTCCAATCCCCAACAGGATGGAGGTCAGGATGAGGTCCCACGTTCGCGGTCGCCGACCCGGAGTAGCGGTGGAGCTAGCCGGGGAGACTGATGCCTGCGATCGGACCGGAGGACGTTCAACGCTTGTCGACTGTGCTTCGGGCGGGGTCAGGTTCGCTGGCTTCGGGTTCGCTGGCTTCGCGTTTGGCGATGACGGGGTCGGCGATGGCGGATTTGGCGGTGTCGGCGTTATCGGCGCGTACTCGCCGTACCGCGGACGAGGTCGTGAATCTGAGCTGGGGTTCTGCGCCTCTTCAGGCGCCCCTTTAGGCACCTCCTCAGGCACTGTCGCGTTGCCAATCGAGCTTGCGCATGCGGCCACCGAGCCCGCGCTCGTGTGGGTTGCCTGCAGCATCCGTGCGAAGCTCTTTCGGGAGCGAGAACATCAGGTCTTCCTCGGCCGTCACCACTTGTGCGACATCCGAGTAACCGGCATCGGCGAGGTCGTCGAGTACCTCTTGAACGAGCACCTCCGGCACGGATGCTCCGCTCGTCACGCCGACCGTGGCGACACCGTCAAGCCACTCCTGCTTGATCTCGCTGGCGTAGTCGACGCGGTACGCTGCCCGCGCGCCGTTCTCGAGCGCGACATCCACGAGTCGAACGGTGTTGGAACTGTTGGCAGAACCGACGACGATGACGAGTTCAGCCTCCTCGGCGACCTTCTTGATGGCAACCTGACGATTTTGCGTTGCGTAGCAAATGTCATCGCTCGGAGGGTCTTGGAGATTCGGGAAACGCTCGCGGAGCAAACGAACCGTCTCCATGGTTTCGTCAACGCTCAGCGTGGTCTGGGAAAGCCAGACGAGGTGATCCGGGTTCTTGACCGTGATGTTCGGCACGTCGGCCGGGCTGTTGACCAGGGTCGTTCGCTCGGGTGCGTGACCCATCGTGCCTTCGACCTCTTCGTGACCGTGGTGACCGATGAGCAGGATCTCAAAATCGTCACGCGCGAACCGCACCGCCTCGCGATGCACCTTGGTTACCAGCGGACAGGTGGCATCGATGGCTTGCAATTGCCGGTCGGCCGCGCCCTTGACGACCGCTGGCGAGACGCCGTGAGCACTAAAGACGATATGGGAGCCTTCTGGCACTTCATCGACCTCGTCGACGAAGATCGCGCCCTTCTTCTCGAGGGTCGTGACGACGTGGATGTTGTGCACGATCTGCTTGCGCACGTAGACCGGCGCACCGTAGTTCTCCAGTGCCTTCTCGACCGCGATGACCGCTCGGTCAACCCCGGCGCAGTAGCCGCGCGGGGCGGCAAGGAGAACACGCTTGGCGCCGTCGAT
>JBGSTT010000138.1:0-1659 GCA_041736385.1 Rhodoglobus sp.
TTGCTCAACGGAAAGTGACGAAGTGTTCGTTGCCAGAATTGCCTCGGCGCTGATGTACTGCTCAACCTCGGCGAAGACGGCTTGTTTCGCCGCGAGTTCCTCGAAGATTGCCTCGATGACCCAATCGCACGCTGCGAAATCAGCCTTGTTTGTCGTGCCGGTAACGAGCGCTGTCAGGCGATTCGACTCGTCCTGTGACATGCGACCTTTTGCCAGCAGCGCTTGGATTTCGCCACGAATCCAAGCGACACCCTCATCCACTCGGCCCTGATCGAGATCGGTGATGACGACAGGAACCTGAAGGCGGCGGACGAACAGCAGTGCGAATTGTCGCGCCATCAGCCCTGCGCCGATGATTCCAACCTTCGTGACCGGTCGGGCCAATGCCTTGTCCGGTGCCCCAGCTGGTCGCTTCGCGCGCTTTTGAACGAGATTGAATGCGTAGATGCTGGCTCGGAACTGGTCACCAGAGATTAGGTCAGCGAGTGCCTCATCTTCGAGTTCGAAGCCCTTCTTCTTGTCGACACTCTTTGCCGACTTGAGCAACTCGAGAGCACGATACGGCGACTGGGCAACCTTGCCGATGCGGCTCGCGAGAGTCTTCTCCGCGATCCCGGTGGCGATATCCCATTTCGTCAGTCGCTCAAGCTTGCCCGGTTCGTTCTTTCGCTTGACCTTGATGGCTCCCGTGATGACTCCGTCGGCCCACTTGATCGAGTCCTCGAGAAAGTTTGCTGCTGGGAAGATCGCGTCTGCAATCCCGAGGTCGAAGGCTTGCTGGCCGGTGAGCATCCGGTTGTTCTTGAGTGGATTCGAGATGACCACCTCGAGCGCGTTCTCGATCCCGATCAGATTAGGCAGCAGCCAAGCGCCTCCCCACCCCGGAATGATGCCCAAAAACACCTCGGGTAGCGCGAATCCAGCGGTCGAACTGTCGATGGTGCGGTAGTTCGCGTTCAAGCCGATCTCAACTCCGCCGCCAAGCGCAAGTCCGTTCGTGAAGACGAAGGATGGCACGCCGAGCTCGCTGAGCTTTCCCAGAGCCCAGTGGCCAAGTTGCGCCATGGCGAGTCCGGTCTCGCGGTCTGGAATCTCGCCGACCTTGGACAGGTCAGCACCGGCTGCGAAGATGAACTGCTTGCCCGTCACAGCGAGTCCTTGAATTTCTCCGCGGGACGCGCGTTCCTTCTGCCCGTCGAGAACACGTGCAAACTCGAGAAGCGTGTTCGGCCCGAGCGTGCTCGGCCGGGTATGGTCCTTGCCGTTGTCAAGAGTGACCAACGCAAGTGTATTGCCGCTCGCAAGCGGAATGTCTCGGACGAAGGAGTGTGTGACGACCTCGTTTGGATCGAGCGCCGCGAGCGTGGCGAACTGGTCAGGGGTCGTCGTCGCCATTGTCACTTCTTCTTTCCGTTGTAGTGCGGGTTCTCCCAGATGACTGAGCCACCCTGTCCGAGGCCGACACACATCGCAGTGAGGCCGTAACGCACATCCGGTCGCTCAGCGAACTGCGCGGCAAGTTGCACCATGAGACGCACGCCAGACGAGGCGAGCGGATGCCCCATCGCGATTGCGCCGCCCCACTGGTTCACCCGCGGATCGTCATCAGCGATCCCGAAGTGGTCTAGCAGCGACAGCACTTGCACCGCGAATGCCTCG
>JBGSTT010000228.1:0-3900 GCA_041736385.1 Rhodoglobus sp.
CTCGCTGGGGCGACCGACGTTGCTACAGCAACGACGCTTTACCGTGAGATTTTCGAAGGCTTCCGGGTCTATGCGGTGGTGATTCCTCAGTCGTACTATGCGGCTGCGGCTGACTGCCTTGAGACTGTCGCGATTCCCGCCCTCGTATCGGCGGAAGCTGGCCTCAGAACTGCGCTCGACACGGTCTATGCCGACCGCGTGACGCCCGAGATCGAAGCCGATATGGCTGAACTCGGAGCGCAAATTGTGATCGCGCAAGACTCCGTTTCCGGGCAGGCCGCCCAGGCGCTCGCGGTCACAGCCGATGACTACAACGCGAACTCTGGGGTGCTGCAATCGGTCAGAACGAGCATCTCCACAGCAACCTCGGCAGTCCGGCTCGCACGCATTGCCGCAAACGATGTTGTTGAGGCACTCCGATGAGCGTCGCACGCGTTGCGGCGGCCCTCGGTGCTGTGCTTCTTGTCATCACCGTTGCCGGCTGCGGCCTGCGCGACCGGGGAACGGAGCCCAGCGACAACGGCATCTCGACTGGAACGAGCGACAACAGCAACTCGAGTGGGACGAGCGACGATGCCCTGAATCAAGTTCTCAAGGACCTGCAAACGGTCGATGCGGCGGCAAATCAAGTCGACGGTGATCTCGCGAGTGGCGGGGCATCAGAAGCGAACGGTGAGTAGTCGGTCGTTGAGGAGCCGCGGATGGGGTTCGTCCCCTCCCTAGGGCCCGACCCGCTCGCCTTCCGTGCCACCCGGGGTGCGCATCGCGGTACCCCATGCCAGTCTGTTGGTAACGAAAGGGGGCGTCGTTATGGCCGAGCGGCGACAAGAAGAGGCGGAGCCAGCAGCGGAGGCTGATCGCGATTCGTGGGCGAACCCTGAGTTGGAATGCGACCTCATCATGAAGGGCGGGGTCACGTCGGCGGTCGTCTACCCACGGGCCATCGCGCAGTTCGGCACTCGGTACCGACTACGCAGCGTTGGCGGAACGTCGGCCGGTGCCATCGGGGCGGCGCTGGCGGCCGCGGCCGAGTATGGGCGCGGTCGCAACGGATTCCAGAAACTGAACACACTGCCATCCTTACTGGCTGACGGTGGTCTTGCTCGGTTGTTCCAGGGTGACGGCGCCACGGCAGACCTCCTGCCGCTGTTTCAGATCGCCACGGGTCACTACCAACAAGATCCGGGTCGACCAGCACCCCTTCCTCTTCCGATCTCTCGCCGGATTGCACTAGCGCTGCGCCTAGCATGGAAGCGAATCCCGCTGGCACGACTCTGGGTACTCCCCGGCGTACTGCTCGCGCTCTTCTCAGTGCCGGTGTTTGCCTCGATCGGATCGGGAAACCCAGGCCACGTCGTGCTGGTGGCGTTGGTTGTCGCTGCCGGCGTGCTGCTTGCGCTGCTCGGGCTCGCCGCGTCCGCCGCCGGTTGGCTCGTTGCCTGTCTACTGTCGGTCTATCGCACGACCGTCGTGGAAGTACCCAAGAACATGTTCGGAATCTGCAGCGGTCTCGGAACGGCCGAAGAACCGGGCTTGACCGATTGGCTCGCCGCCCAAATCGACGATCTTGCTGGCATCCCAAATCGCAAGCGACCGTTGCTGTTCGGCGACCTGCGTCAGGGTCCAGAGGGGTACGCTCACGACCCATCGAAGGGTGATTTTCTCGACCTGAGGATGATGACAACCTGCTTGAACCGCGCCCGCCCGTACGAGCTGCCCTTCAAGCAGGGTGAGTACTACTTCGATCCAGAGGAGTGGGCGCGCCTGTTTCCGAAGAAAGTGATGGATGCGCTACTTGCGGACCGGCGGGACGGAATCGAGGTCATGCCAGGGCCCAACGGTGCGCTTATCGTGACTCGCGTCTGGCATCCGCGCGGGCGGCACTTCGATTCGCGACGTCAGCTGCACCGGTTGCCGCCGACCGACGAACTCCCGGTCGTGGTGGCCATGCGCCTGTCGCTCAGCTTCCCGTTGCTCATCTCGGCCGTGCCGATGTATGGCAGAAATCTGCGAGTCCGGCCATCCACATTGCCGCCAGTAGGCAACGAGCGCATCCGGCCAGAAGACGCCGAGGTGCGCGGCAGGTTTCTAGAAAGACTCTGGTTCAGTGACGGCGGGCTGTGCAGCAACTTCCCGGTGACGATGTTTGACGCCCCACTGCCAATGCGACCGACTTTCGCCCTCAACCTCGGCTTTGCCGACCGGTCGAGCGAGTCCGGCCAGCGCGTCTATCGCCTGGCGCAGAACAACAACGAGGGCATGTACCCGCCATACATTCCCATCGACGAGACGGGCATCGACGCGCTGACCGGATTCGGCGGAGCGATGGTCTCCGCCGCCCGCAACTGGAACGACAACGTCCATCTCGAAATCCCTGGCCATCGAGACCGCATCGTCGAGGTCCTCCAGACCAAGGAGGAGGGCGGACTGAACATGTTCATGACGAAGTCGGCGGTCGACGCTCTCGCCTCCAAGGGTTCCCGCGCCGCGCAGGGGATCATGTCTCAGTTCTCCGAGTTGCGGTACCCGCCGGGCAACCGACGCAAGACGGCGACGGGATGGGACAACCATCGGTGGATCCGGTTCCGGGCGCTGTTGAACGTGCTCCTTCCATTCCTTGAGCACTACGGACGCGGCTACGAAGGAATCGATGTCAACTCGCCGCTCGCCCCTGGCTATCCCTTCGACAGCATCCAGCAGCGAAGTGCTGCCAGAACCGTCGCCGAGGAGTTGAAGCGGGCGGCTGGCACCGTGACACAAATCGACCCGCGCACCCGTGCGGCGGTGGCGAAGAAGCCGGCCAACTCCGGCCGACTCCGGAGGACGCCGACGGTCTAGTCACCAGTCTCGGTCTCGGTAACAGTCACGGTCATGGTCACGGTCGCGGTCACGGTAGCGTGATCGGATGCGCCGCTTTCTTGCCCCGTTATTGATTTCTCTCGCGCTTGTTGGACTGTTCGTTGGCGTCGGTGCAGCCGTCCTGTCAGGCAGCTTTATTGACGGCGTCGATTCATACAACGATCGGGCCACCGATCCGAGCCTCGACAACTTTGAAGTTGACGAGGATTTCGGGGAGGTTGCGGTGTACGACGTGCTAGCCGATGGCACGCTTGACCCCCAGGCCGATGGCGTGACGGCCGAGGTGTGGGAGTTGTGGGTACGGCTTATCGGTGCCGAGACGGCCGGTCAGTCGATCACCCAGTTTCGCGCGGGCGACGCGCCGACGAGTGACACGCTCGCCTACGTGTATCAAGACGAGGATCCGCAGTACTTCGCACTCGCCGTCAACCTGGCAACAGCGGATGATGAGCAACTGTTGGTCTCGACGCTCATTCACGAGTATGCCCACGTGTTCTCCTTCGCGCCCGGCGAGTTCGACCCGACGGCCTCGTCGTGCGACACGATCGCCTTGGCCGAGGGATGCGCCGATGCCAGTTCGTACCTCTGGGCGTTCTACGAAGCGTTTTGGGCCGGATACGCCGAGCGTCCGGATTTGGAGAATGTTGATCCGGACATTGCATACGACTTCTATCTCGCGAACGAGGATGACTTCGTGAGCGACTATGCCGCGACGAACCCCACCGAAGACTTCGCCGAGAGCTTCATGACCTTCGTGATTGAAGACGACTGGTCGGCCGATTCGCCGACCGGGGCCAAGCTGGAGTTCTTCACGCAGTATCCCGAGCTGGTTGCGTTGCGGGAGCAGATGCGCGCCGGGGCCGCGCGGGAGTTGGGATTGGGGTAGGGACTACACCCTGGCCCCGGTGTCGATACGGAAACTCGGTGAAGCTAGCGAGTAGCTCGCTCGCGCGCAGTCACCCACACCACAGCCGCCCCCGGCAGCACGGCGATGAGGCCGATCAGACCGAACGCGACACTGGCGGCGAGACTGGCGCTCGC
>JBGSTT010000079.1:0-2269 GCA_041736385.1 Rhodoglobus sp.
TGCGAATGCACAATATTCCTGAGTCCGTTGATGCCATGCGCATGGTCGAAGCGATTCTTGGGTGGCGCGAGCCGCCAAACCCCATCCACAATCTCGGCGAGGCGAACGCGTGAGCGCTGGGCCGATCAACTTGGTCTACCCGCGTGCGCAGGCTGCGCTCGACGACGACACGCTCCTGGCGCTGTACGCGACGTCAGGCACGGCACCCGCCGCAGAGTCCACAGCAGATTCGGCGGCGTCCACCACTCCGGAGCTTTCCGCCCGGTCACGCTGGGTCCGCGCGAACATGATCTCCAGTGTCGACGGCTCCGCAACGCTCGACGGGCTCTCTGGCGGGCTCGGTACCGCAGCCGATAAGCGCGTCTTCGACGTGCTCAGGCAACTGAGCGACGCCGTGCTCGTCGGTGCCGGAACGCTGCGCGCCGAAGGGTACGGCGCCCTGCGATTGGGGGCGGATGCGACGGCGTGGCGTCGAGCCAACGGGCGAGCCGAGCATCCGACGCTGGCAATTGTGTCTGCTTCTCTGGAACTCGATTCCTCGAGCGCTGTTTTCGCGGATGCGCCGACTCGGCCGATCGTGCTCACCATCACCCAAGCGGACCAGGCAGCGCGTGAACGCCTGTCAGAGGTTGCTGATGTTGTCAGCTGCGGACGCCATGCCTTTGACGCAAGGCTCGCGCTCGACGCGCTCGACGCGAGGGGCCTCGCTGGAGTGCTGTGCGAGGGTGGGCCGCGGCTCCTTGCGAGCATGATTGCCGCAGACACGGTCGACGAACTCTGCATAAGTCTGAGCCCGACGCTCGAGGGCGGCTTTGGTCCGCGTATCACCGCGTCTGACGCGGCAACCGAGCCGCACCGGCTTCGTCTTGCTCACGTACTCGAGTGCGAAGGTCTTTTGATGACGCGGTACGTGCGTGACAACTCGGCTAGCGTTGGCGCGTGACCGACTACAGCGTTGCCGATGACCTTGCACTCGCACGATCACTCGCGGCCGACGCAGACCTGATCTCGCTGGAACGGTTCCGTGCGCTCGACCTCGTTGTCACAACCAAGCCGGACCGCACCCCGGTGACGGATGCCGACCAGGCCGTCGAGCGAGCAATTCGCAATCGCCTCGGCGCCGAGCGGCCAAACGACTCAATCCTCGGGGAAGAGTACGGCGTGGCCGGCTCCTCAGCGCGACAGTGGATCATCGACCCGATTGACGGTACGGCGAACTTTCTGCGTGGCGTGCCGATTTGGGGCACCCTCATCGCCCTCGCGATTGATGGCGTGCCGCTTGTTGGCGTCGCGAGCTCGCCAGCGCTGGGCAAACGGTGGTGGGCTGGCCGCGGCCACGGTGCCTGGGTGCAGGAACTGGGGCAGGAACCACGGGGCATCCGGGTCAGTAGCGTCAACGATCTCGCAGACGCATCACTGAGCTACAACAATCTCGCCGGGTGGGATGGCGCTGGCCGCCTGGACAGGCTCGTCGCACTGACGCGGCTGGTCTGGCGAGCTCGTGCCATCGGAGACCTGTGGTCGTACATGATGTTGGCGGAAGGCTCCATCGATGCCGTCGGAGAGTTCGACCTGCAGCCATACGACATGGCGGCGCTCATCCCCATCATCCAAGAAGCCGGCGGGCGATTCACTTCGATCGACGGTGCCGCAGGGCCGTGGCACGGCACGGCACTGGCAACCAATGGCGCGCTCCATGACGCCATCCTCAAAGTCGTAGGGGTCAGAGCGTAGCGTTCGATAAGCTCTATCGACCGGTCACGTTGCCTGTCGAATGGAGAAAACCGCCATTCCTGCGCTGACCTGAGAAGAGCGAATTCATGTCTGACATCGACCGCAGCCTTCGCCGCCCAGCGCTCGCCGTCCTACTCGCCGCCGTAGCTGGAGTGGCCCTCGCCGCTTGTAGCTCGATTCCCTTCAATGTCGTCGACTCGAACCCCGAGGACGGAATCGACTCTGACGTCTTCACCGTCGCGGTCGGCGACTGCCTCAACGACGATGGAGTTGAGGGCGAGATTAGTTCTGTACCCAAGGTCGACTGTTCAGAACCACACGATAGCGAGGCATTCGCGAGCATCGAGATGTCGGACGGCGAGTACCCCGGCGAAGATGCGATCTTCGCTGAAGCAGACCGCGGCTGCGAGGCAAGGTTTGAGGCGTTCGTCGGCATCAGCTATGCCGAGTCCGTGTTCTCGTTCTCGTACTTCTACCCGACGCCACAAAGCTGGGCAAGCGGCGACCGTGAGATTATCTGCCTCATCGTCGACCC
>JBGSTT010000300.1:0-2844 GCA_041736385.1 Rhodoglobus sp.
TCCCGCACCGGCTCCCGCACCCGCCCCGGCACCAAGTGGCACAACAGGCGGGTCTGGAGGCTAGGCGATGCGGGACTCGATTGCCCGTAACGCGATCAGCGCCGTGTACACAGGTACCGGCACTCGCCCAGAAGTGGTTTCGGATCGGCGGCCTCTCATGGGGGGCCACGCGACGATCAGTCTTGTCGGCGCATCCTCGGTGCTACTTGACGCGGTCTTCGATCTTGCAAACCGCTGCGAGGCGCTCTGGAGCCGGTTCTTGCCGGCCAGCGACATCACTCGCTTGAACTGGGCCGAGGGTGAGTCGATCGAAGTCGACCCCCTGACAGTTGGCCTGATTGAGGCCATGCGCGAGGGTGTCATGATCACTCGGGGGACGTTTGATCCCACCGTCCTGCCGAACGTTCTGGCGGCAGGGTACGTCGCATCGGTCACCACCCCCGCTCTCGTCACGACAATCCCCGCCTCTGCCCAGTCACCCGGCCAGCTTCATCGAGTAACGGTCGACGGCACCCAAGTCAGGATGCCGCTGGGCACCTCACTCGACGCCGGTGGAATTGGCAAAGGGCTCGCCGCTGACGTGCTGTGCAAGTTTGCCCTGGCTCAGGGTGCGTGGGGAATCATGGCTGAGATCGGCGGCGACATCGTCGTGGCCGGCCAGGCGCCCGACGGCGTTGCCTGGCTCCTGGGAGTGGAGAATCCGTTCGACACGACTGAGCTCGTGTCCAGTGTGCGCATCGCGAGGGGAGCCATCGTGACCTCGAGCCAGCGAAAGCGTCGCTTCGATGGCGGCCGGCACCACCTCATCGATCCCGCCTCTGGCGTCAGTGCACTCACAACTATCGAGACCGTGACCGTGATCGCGGCGACCGGAGCACGCGCAGAAGCCCTCACCAAGCCGGGCTTCATGTGGAGTCTCCCCGATTATCTCGCTTGGCTTCCGGACGTTGGTGCCGCCGGACTGCTCGTGGATGCCACGGGCCATCAACACACGACAACAAACTGGGGGCGCTACGCGTGACACTCAACGATCCGCACATCTGGTGGTACGTCACGCGCGCTAGCGCGCTGATTGCGTGGGCGCTCATGACCCTGTCGGTCGTGTGGGGCATTCTGTTGTCGACGCGCATCCTTCGCAGGATAGACAATCCCGGCTGGCTTCAGGATCTGCACCGCTTCCTCGGCGGTCTGTCAGTCGTCATGGTGCTGTTGCACATGGTGACTCTCATGCTTGACGGCTGGCTCAAGTTCACCCCGACCGAACTTCTTGTGCCGTTTGCCACCGATTTCAAACCGATCGCGACGGCGCTCGGCATACTCTCGTTCTACTTGCTTGTCGCCGTGCAGGGATCGTCGATGATCATGAACCGGCTTCCCCGCAAATTCTGGAAGGGTCTTCACTACGCAAGTTACGCGGTCGTGCTGTTGGTGTCGTTTCACGCGGGCCTCTCTGGAACAGATGTCGGGTCACTCGGGTACCGGATACTCGCATTCACGCTCATTGGGTTGACCGCCGCGGCGACCGTCGTACGCATCGCTGTGAGTAATCGCACCCGTGCTGCAGCGAACGCCGAAGTATGGCAACCGCCGCGCGATACCGCGCCTCACATCTCGCCGCCCAGAATCGCAACACGCACGATGGTTGTGACAACGGCAACGCTCATGGCCGACCGCGTTCTCGGTGTCCGGCTTGTCGCGCTCGGCGGCGGACTGCTGCCGATCTGGTACCCAGGAGCTCACGTCACGTTGCACCTCAGCAACGGTCTCGAGCGTCAATACTCGCTGTGCGGGGATCCCGCGGACCGCCACCACTACGACCTCGCAGTGCTGCAGACCGACGACTCTGGAGGCGGAAGCCGCTGGATTCACGAGTCGGTCGAGCCTGGAACCGCGATCGAGGTCTCCGGACCCTTGAACCACTTCGAGCTCGAGCCGGCGCGGGACTACCTGTTCATCGCTGCAGGAATCGGCATCACGCCAATCAAGGCCATGATCGAGTCGCTCCCTGCTCAGCGAGATTGGCGACTCATTTATGTTGGGCGTAGCCGCAATGCGATGGCCTTTGCTCAAGAGCTGGAGTCTCGGTACCCAGAACGGGTTCGAATTCATGCCGCTGACCAGTCTCCAGGGCGCGTTGATTTCGCAAGACTCGTCACTCCGGAATCTACCGAGGTGTACTGCTGCGGTCCGGAGTCGCTCATGAGCGAGGTGGCAAAGGCCGTGCCGCATACGCGCCTACATGTTGAGCGATTCGTTCCAATGCAGCGAGCGCCCAGCATCCCGGATCAATCCCTGCAGCTCAGTTTTAGCCGTAACCTCGCGCAGCTCATCGTCGGTGCTCAGGAGAGCGTGCTTGATGTGCTCGAACGCGTTGGCCTGCCTGTGCTCGGCTCGTGCCGCACTGGCGTGTGTGGCACCTGCGAAGTCAAGGTTGTGGCTGGCACGCCAGAGCACCTGGACTCCGTGATGGATGACACCGAGAAAGACCGACTGCACATCATGTATCCGTGCGTGAGCCGAGCACGCAGTACCGAGCTGGTGCTGGACTTCTAGGTCTGACAGTTCGGGCACCACGATGTGACGCGCAACTGCAACGCACTGTCGCCCAACTCGCCACCTTCGATGGTCGTTCCACAGCGTCGACACGGCTGCCCAACCCGCCCGTACACCCACAGTCGATCGCGTCGAAGGTTGCCAGTAGTCACGCGTTCTGGGCGATCCTTGTTCGCATTGATGAGTCGCCAGGCCAACTCGATCATCTTCTCGAGTTCCCTGACTTCGCCGACCGGGCGGGTGGGGAGCACTCCGCGCAGAAAGCACAGTTCAGCGCGGTAGACGTTACCC
>JBGSTT010000056.1:0-3682 GCA_041736385.1 Rhodoglobus sp.
AACGCCTCGATCTCCACATCCCGCGGGTCCGGATCAACAGGCTCACTACTCATCCCGCCATCATCCCAGAGCTAACGTCACAGATGACGGCGGGGCCAAATCAAGCCGTCACACCGGGGCCAATTCACCTTGACATAGCCAATTTCTTCCAGTCGAAGATTCGTCAAGCCGTAAAGGCAAGCATCGGCGATGTCGGATTGAAGAGTTTTGTCGGCTCACTCGCACAGTTCGATGATCCAAAGAAGATCGAATCGGTGCTGGCGGGCAATGCCGACGGTGAGCTAAAGCGGCTACTCACCCGCACGGGCGCCCGAGACCTGGTCAGCAACGGCTACTCGATCGTCGGGGTATACGTCACCAACGAACGACACAACCAAGACTCGATTGAGTATGGGAAGGTCACCCCAGCTCTGCGTGTGTATGACCGCGCTGAGATCGCGTCGCGCGTGATTGAGTTGGGAAGGCCGGGCTCTCAGAAGACGGCCTTCACCTTCGATACGTCTTACGTTGAGCCGCTCGAGATGAAGTCTGGCACTGGCAAGAACGAGGCCGCGATGTATGTCTTCCCGGCAAGGGCTCTGCAGCTCGTGCACATGGAGGGCATCGCGGACGGAACCCTGTTCGACGCCAACGTGAGATACACGCTTGGCAACACGTCTGTAAACAAGTCGATCCGGCAGTCAATTTCCGAAAAGGCCACTCACGGAAAGTTCGTTCTCTTCCACAACGGCATCATCATCCTTTGCTCCTCGGTTGACGCATCGATCCAGGGTGAGTTGACAATCAAGGACTACTCCGTGGTCAATGGAGCACAAAGCCTCACGAGCTTCTACAACAACAAGGGAAAGTTAACGGAAGAACTGAGAGTCCTTGTCCGAGTTATCGCGGTACAGGACGATGATTTGGCGAGCACGATCACGCGCAACAGCAACAACCAGAACGCCATCCGGCCTCGCGATCTCCGATCGAACCACTCGATCATGGTTCGGCTTCAGAAAGAAGTCGACTCTTCCTACCCGGACTACTTCTTCGAGATTAAGCGGGGCGAGCCAACTCCGGCTGGTCGCACCACGGTCACGAATGATGAGGTTGGGCGGGCGCTACTTGCGTTCGACCTGTCTGAGCCCTGGTCTGCGCACCAGGTCTACAAGGTTTTCGATGAGAAGTACTCGGACATCTTCGGTCGACCTGAAGTGAACGCTCATCGGGTCGTCTTCATGCGCCTCTTGTCAGCTGAAGTTGCCGAAGCGCTGGCAGGGCTCAAGAACAAGCCAATGGCGTCTTACGCGCTTACTCGTTACTTTCTGCTGCACGTCCTGGCAGACGTCCTTCGAGCCAACGACACGGCGCACCAATACGTGAAAGACCCTGCGAGGCTTTCATTGGGGGGCCTTCAGGATTTCGTCAAGCATTGCGGCGAGATCCTCAAGACACTCGTTGTTGATCTGAGCTTCGAGTCATCTCAATCTGCAGACTTCGACTACAAGAGCGTCCTTAAGAGTCCAGTTCAAGCGTCGGAACTCGCGGCCCGAATCGTCGCGAGTTATGAGAAGGACGTTACGCGAGGCAAGGCGGAGTCGTTCGATGGGTGGAAGCCGACTTCTTGATCTCGGGCTCAGATCCAGTCGCGACCAGGAGGGGCCTTTCCAAAGTAAGGCCCGATCGCCTGATCCGAAATCGAGACACGTGCAATCACGCCTGCGCCCGCTCCAGCACCAACTCGCGCACGCGCGCCGCATCCGCCTTGCCCTGCATCGCCTTCATCACTGCGCCGATGACGGCACCGGCGGCCTGCACCTTGCCCTCGCGGATCTTCTCGAGCACGTCGGGCTGAGCGGCCAAGGCCTCATCGATCGCGGCGATGAGCGCAGTGTCATCCGACACCACCTCGAGGCCACGCGACTGCACGACCTCGGCGGGCGTACCTTCGCCGGCGATCACACCCTCGATGACTTGGCGGGCGAGTCGATCGGTTAGGGATCCGGTCTCGACAAGCTCGACCACCGACGCGACGTGCGCGGGCGAGATGAGGGTCGACGGGTCGACGGATGACGCGTTCGCCAGCCGCGCGATCTCGCCCGTCCACCACTTGCGGGCTTGGGCTGGGGCGGCACCGGCGGCCACCGTCTCCTCCACCTCGACCAGCAGCCCTGAGTTCACCACATCCTGAAACTCGAGGTCAGTGAAGCCCCACGCGGCTTGTAACCTCTTGCGACGCAGGGCTGGCGCCTCTGGGAGGGCGGCGCGAAGCTCGGCGATCAGCTCGGCAGACGGCTCAACAGGAAGGAGGTCGGGCTCGGGAAAATACCGATAATCATCAGCATCGCTCTTCGGGCGGCCGGCCGAGGTAACACCGGTGTCTTCGTGCCAGTGGCGGGTTTCCTGGATGATCGTGCCACCGGCATCCAGAATCGCGGCCTGTCGCTGGATTTCGTAACGGATCGCGCGCTCAACGGATCGCAGGCTGTTAACGTTCTTGGTCTCGGTGCGCGTGCCGAGTTTGCCGGAGCCGCGCGGGCTTAGCGAGATGTTGGCGTCGCAGCGCAGGTTGCCGCGCTCCATCTTGGCCTCGCTGATGCCGAGCGAAACCACGATGTCGCGAATGGCGCTGACGTAGGCCTTGGCGAGCTCCGGGGCATCCGACTCTGCACCGGTGATCATCTTGGTGACGATCTCCACGAGCGGAACGCCCGCGCGGTTGTAGTCGACGAGCGAATACTCAGCCCCTTGGATGCGACCGGTCGCGCCACCGACGTGCGTCAGCTTGCCGGCGTCCTCCTCCATGTGCGCGCGCTCGATCTCGATCGTGAAGGTCTTGCCGTTGGCCAGTTCGACCTCGACCTGCCCATCGAAAGCGATCGGCTCGTCGTATTGGCTGATCTGATAGTTCTTCGCGAGGTCGGGGTAGAAGTAGTTCTTACGCGAGAAGCGGCTCGTCGGCGCGATCTGGCAGCCGAGCGCAAGACCGAGGCTGATCGAGTACTTCACAGCCTGTTCGTTGACGACCGGGAGGCTGCCCGGCAGCCCAAGGTCGACCGGCGTGATGTACGTGTTCGGCTCGGCGTGCACGTTGCCGAGCGCGGCGGGGTTGGGGGCATCCGAGAACATCTTCGTCTGCGTGTTGAGCTCGACGTGCACCTCAAACCCGAGCACCGGCTCGAACAGTTCGAGGGCCTTATCGAAGTCCATCAGGGGTGCCTTGGCCATGCGGGTAATTCTACCGGAGCGGGGTTGACGGGGTTGGCGGGGCTGTCTGGGTAGGCGGGGCTGGCGACACTTCCCCCGCGCTCACTTGAGCAAAGAACTCGCGCGCGGCCCGGTGACTCATCAGCCCGTAGTCCAGCGTGAGGCGCTGGTAGCGGAAGATCTCGCGATACTGGGCTGGGATCTCAAGGCTGTCGAGCATCCCGGCCAGTTGCTCGAGCTGGGCGAGGTCTCGCGCGGTGCGGGCCGTGATGTCGTCGAGGATCCTGGCACGGGCATCCGCCGGAAGGAGACCGAGCAAATAGAGCTTCGAGAGCGCGATGGTCTCGGGGTTTCCGGCTGTGATCGGCGCGAGCATCCACTCGTTAAAGGCGGCGAGACCAGCGTCGGTGATGGCGTAGGTCTTCTTGCTGCGGCCGTTGTCCACGCTCTCGGTCACGGTGACGTGACCCCGATCCAGCAGCACGGTGAGGGCGCT
>JBGSTT010000086.1:0-6672 GCA_041736385.1 Rhodoglobus sp.
TACGCCTACTTCCTCTACGACGAACTCAAGCCGTTGAGCGAGACCGCGCACGACCGCCTCAACACGATCGCCGCCAATAATGAGCTCGGCGCCGGCATGCAGATCGCGCTCAAGGACCTCGAGATCCGCGGCGCTGGCAACCTGCTCGGCGGCGAGCAATCCGGTCACATCGCCGGGGTCGGCTTCGATTTGTACCTCCGGATGATCGGCGAAGCGGTCTCGCTGTTCCGAGGTGATATCGCAGAAGGTCAGACCGAGCTGCGGCTCGAGTTGCCGGTGGATGCGCACCTGCCGGAGGAATACATCGAGAGCGAGCGGCTGCGCCTCGAGGCGTACCAGAAGCTCTCGACCGCGAGCGCGCCGGCCGCGACGGATGACGCGATCGATCGCGTGCTGGAGGAGCTCACCGACCGTTACGGCGATCCGCCGGAGCAAGTACTCAATCTCGTGGCGGTCTCGCGGCTGCGGCGGATGGCACAGAAGGCCGGCTTGAGCGAGGTCGTCGTCATGGGGGAGAAGCTGCGGGTGGCCCCGGCGGCGCTCGCAGATTCGGTGCAGGTGAGGCTGCAGCGCATGTACCCGGGCGCGCGGTATCTGGCTGCCGCATCGGCCGTGCTGGTGCCGGTGCCGTCTGAGCCGACGGACGCCCAGCTGATCGCTTGGGCGGGGGAGTTGCTGGTCGCGATCTTTGGTGCGACGCCCGCCGCGTTGGTTGAGTAGCGTCGCAGCCCCGGCGCCAAGCGCACTAACAGATCGTGGCTGGGCGCGCCTGGCGCGCCGTCAGAAGCAACTTGAGGCGATCGCTTTTATCGCCAGCGTGATGACTCAGTTCTCGCAGCGCTGGCTCATTCCATCTGAGCGTTCCGCTCGGTAGCGGCCGCGGGCGCCACCACCCGCAGCGGTCCCACCATCGGCGTGGCAACCCCATCAACCCGGTGCGCCCCAAACACCGCTGCCGGGATCAGCACGAGCGTGCGCAAGTCGACGAGCGCATGCAGCACCATTGCGAGCAGGATCGAACCGCTGATGGCATAGGCGAGCATGAAGGCAGCGCCGACGAAGAAGGTCCCGACGACTCCGGCCAACCCTTGGTACGCGTGCAAGGCCCCGAACACCACGAGGCTGCCAACGACCGCGGCAGTGGCGCTGCCGCTGGCACCAAAGATGAGCGCAGGCATCGCCAGCCTAAACAGCAGTTCCTCGACAATCCCAGCGTTCAGCGATAGCACTGCGCCGAGCCGCAACTCTTGGGCGTTGCGGGGGAGCATTGCGTGGATGTCCCCGATCGCCGGAACCTCGCCCTCTTCCCGAGCGGCCCGAATGCCGACCACCGTCAAAACGGTCGCCGCGAGAACCACGACGACAATAATTGCGGCCGCAACGAGGGGGAAGCCAGTCACGAAAGCGCGGTTCGCACTGATGAAACCCCATGCCTGAATCTCGGCCAACAGCGGTGTCACGAAAGCCCCGGCTAGCAGCATCCCGGCCGCCGCAAGACCGCCGAACGTCAGGAACGAGTCCAGAAGCCACTTGCGGTAGGTGGCCTGCCGGCGGCGGGTTGTGCGATAGCGCTTGAAGCGCTGGAACTCACGCCGGTCGCGCCGGATCGCGCGCACCACCAGCACTACGAGCACAGCGGCGAGCCCGAGCCAGAGCCAGACGCGCGTCAGAGGATCGGCCGGGTCGAGCATCCGCCAAGCCTGTCACACGGCGCTGAGTGCCGACTCTGCCACCTTATGCGGGTTCGGGAATGCCAAGCAGCCCGGCAGACTTGAGACCACAGTGAGTATCGATGTCGGCTTCCGTTCCGAGCGCGGGCCCGTGCTGATCGCACTCATGGTTACGACCTTCCTCGTGGCGATTGAGGCGACTGTGCTGTCGACCGCGATCCCGTCGATCGTCGCCGACATCGGCGGCTTCTCCGAGTTTCCCTGGTTGTTCTCGGTGTACCTGCTCACCCAAGCGGTGACCGTGCCGATCTACTCGAAGTTGTCAGACATGATCGGTCGAAAGCCCGTTGTGCTTTTCGGTATCGCGGTGTTCTTGGTCGGCTCGATTTTGTGCGGCCTCGCGTGGAACATGCCGGCGCTCATCGCCTTCCGTGCCATCCAGGGGCTTGGCGCTGGCGCGATCCTGCCGATGGCGATCACCATCGCTGGCGACATCTACACGGTGCAGGAGCGCGCCAAAGTGCAGGGCTACCTTGCGAGTGTTTGGGCCATCGCATCCGTCGTCGGCCCGAGTCTTGGCGGGATCTTTTCGCAGTTTGATCTGTGGCGCGCGATCTTCTTCGTCAACATTCCGCTGTGCATTGCGTCGGCGTGGATGCTCGTGCGCAACTTCGACGAGAAAGTCGAGAAGCGCAAACACCGAGTCGATTTTCTCGGCGCCGGGTTGCTCACCGGGGCACTAACGCTGCTCATTCTCGCGATCCTCGAGGGCGGACAAGCCTGGGCGTGGAACTCGCCGCAGTCGATCGGAGCGTTCGCGCTCGGCGCGATCTTGCTCGCGGCATTCGTCTGGTGGCAGACGCGAGCGGCCGAACCGATTCTTCCGCTCTGGGTATTCTCGCGACGCCTGCTGCTCACGACGACCCTGCTCGGTCTAGGTCTCGGCGCAATTCTGATCGGTATCACCTCGTTCGTTCCCACCTACCTCGAAGGCACCCTCGGGGTCGCGCCCTTGGTCGCAGGGCTCGCGCTCGCGACGTTCTCGATTGGCTGGCCGATCTCCGCCGCCGTCGCCGGCCGGTTCTATTTGCGGATTGGGTTCCGGTCGACCGCGCTGGTTGGCCTTGCGATCGTGTTCGTTGCCGCGCTCGGTCTCGCGGCCTTTGCTCTCACGCCGACAGTCTGGATCGTGGCGCTGTTCTGCTTCATCATGGGGCTCGGTATGGGCTTGGCCGCCACGCCGAGCCTCATCGCGGCCCAGTCGAGTGTCGAATGGAACGAGCGTGGCGTCGTTACCGGCACCAACTTGTTCGCCCGCACGATCGGTAGCGCGGTGGGCGTCGCAATCTTCGGCGCCGTCGCGAATTCGTTCTTTGGTCCTGGCGATGCGGCATCCATCCCGCCAGAGGCGATTGCTGCCGGAACGGCGGCGGTGTTTGTCGGTGTGGTGCTCGTGGTGCTGGCAACGGGTGTCGCCGCCTTTGCGATGCCCAAGACGCCGGTGCCGGTGGCCGCACGCTAACTGGGCTCTAACCGGGCTGAGCGGCCGCGAAAGTCAGCAGCTGCCCCAAAGACCAGCCCCGACCGATTGCGCCTCACGCTCTGCTGCACGCAGTTCGTCTTGCAGCAGGACGTTCGGATCGTACTGCACCACCTCGGCGGCGCCCCGGCGAACGAGTTCGAGGTTCACATTGGTTGCGGCATCCGTGTAAATAAACAGCAGTGAGCGACCGTACTGGTCGAGCGGGTCGATGTCGGGCAGCACCCACACGGGCGCTCCCTCTGGCAGCAGCTGGCGCAGCATGGCGGTCGCCTCGTCGCCGTAGCACTCGAGGTTGTCGCCCACCTCTGGCGTGTCGATGCCGAGCAAGCGCACCTTGCGGCCGTCGTCCAGAAACACGGTGTCGCCGTCGACGACGAACTCGATAGTCGCCGGTGTTGCTGCCCTCGGGATGCCCGGCTCGCCTGCCTCGGTAGCGCTGGCTTCTGGCGTTCCGTCGGTGCTGCCGGAGTTGCTCGTGCTGGCGGTGTCGCTTGCGGTGTCGCTTGCGGTCGGCACATCACCCCGGCCGACCCACCACAGAGTGGCGCCGACAACCGCGACCGCCGCGACCACGACGATCACCATGAGCCAGACTTTCCGCACGCGAGCAGTATGCCAGTTGCCACCAATTAGGACCGCGCCCGGCGACCGCGCCTAGCCTTACCTCATGAGCACCGCCTACATCGCGCCGCCGTCACGCATGCCCTTCTACTTGCGCTGGGGACTGCGAATCGCCCAACGTCGCACCGGTACCGAGCTTCTCCCTGCACAGTTGCTCGCGTGGTATCCCAAAGCCGCAATCGGCTCGGCGCTGCTCGAGTCGCTCATCGCCCACGACGACGGACGTCTGACCGAGCGCACGCTCAAGCTGGTGCGTATGGCGGTTTCGTTCGCGGTCAGCTGCCCGTTCTGTGTCGGACTGAACTCCGAGGGCTGGGAGAAACTCATGACCGCCGACGAGCGTGAAGCCGTGCAGGGCCTTCGAGATCTCGATGACTTCACCGAGGTCGAGCGGCTCGCCATCGAGTACGCGCGCCGGGCATCAGAGACCCCGCTGAACTTCGACGCGGGTTTCGGCAACCGACTGAACGAAACCTTCACCGAGCGCGAGATCGTGGTCCTCGCCACCACGGCAGCCCAAGTGAACTACTGGGCGCGCGTGATCCAGGGTCTGGGATGCCCGCCAGAGTAGCAACCCTGGCACGATTCCGTCCGCCATTCCGGCGAGTGCAAGACTTGACCGCATGACCGAGCCCGCTAACGACGAAGTCCATCCGTCGCATCCTAAGCTCGACGAGCTCATCGCTGTGCTTGCGCAACTGCGAGCCCCGCGCGGCTGCGCCTGGGATCGCGAACAGACGCACGAATCGCTCGTGCAATACCTGATCGAGGAGACCTACGAATTGGTCGACGCGATCGAGACCCGATCGTCGGCTGGCGGCACCGAAGAACTCATCGAGGAACTCGGCGACGTGCTGTACCAGGTGATTTTCCACAGTGACATCGCCGCAGAAGCCGGCCTGTTCACCCTCGAGGATGTCGCGGCCAACATGACCGCGAAGATGATCGGCCGCCATCCGCACGTCTTCGGAGACGCAACAGCCGAGACGGCAGCCGACGTCATCGCGGTCTGGGACGACGTCAAGAAGGTCGAGAAGCCGCATCGCACCAGTGCCCTCGACGGGATTCCCCAAGGGATGCCCGCCCTCGCGCTCGCTGACAAGCTTCTGGGCCGAGCGCATAAGGTCGGACTGCTCGACGCCACGCAGCCCGGGGCGGTGAACGTCACCGACGAGAACGAACTCGGTCCGTTGCTTCTCGCGATCGTGGCATCCGCAAAGGCGAACGGGCTCGACTCAGAACGGGCACTGCGCGCCGCTCTGCGCGAGCTGCAAAGCGAGATCCGCGAACACGAGGTGGCCGGGTCAAGCGACGCCGGAATCATCGGGACGCGAAGCTGATTCTGGGCCGACCCACGCCCGCTGACCTGCGACAATCGACGCATGGCGTCATCGGTCAATCCTCCCCGCGGGATGCGTGATTTTCTTCCTGCCGAGAAGGCGCACCGTGAACGCGTCCTCGGCATCATCCGGGAACGCTATCGAGCACACGGGTTCGACGAGATTGAAACGCCGGTCGTCGAAGACAGCGATCGCCTTCACGCCGGGCTCGGCGGTGACAACGAAAAGCTCGCTTACGCGGTGCTGAAGCGGGGTCTGACCGTCGATGACCTTCGCGCAGCGACCGGCCCCATCGAGCTCGCCGACCTTGGCCTTCGCTATGATCTGACGGTTCCGCTTGCTCGGTTCTACGCCACCCACCGAGCCGAGCTTCCGACCGTCTTCCGTGCGATTCAGATCGCGCCGGTCTGGCGCGCCGAACGCCCACAGAAGGGGCGCTACCGCCAGTTCGTGCAGTGCGACATCGATGTGATTGGCGAGCCAGGCCCGCTCGCCGAGATCGAGCTGATCACGGCGACCGCAGACACGCTCGCTGCTCTCGGCATCGTGGATGCCACGATCCGTGTCAATGATCGTCGAATCCTGCACGGGCTCCTCGCCTTCCTCGACGTTCCAACCGAGTCATTCGACCGTGCCCTCATCGTGATCGACAAGGAGGACAAGATCGGGGTAGCCGGGGTCGTTGCCGAGCTTGCCGAGCTCGGCCTGGGCCACCCCGCGAGCACAGCCTTGACCTTGGATGCCCTCGGCATGCTCGATGACGACGGCTGGTCGCTCCTCGAAGCTCCACCGGCGTGGCTCGATCACTCCACGTACGCCGAGCTGCTCGCCATTCGTGAGGCCGTCGGCAGTCGCGCCAGACTTGTGTTCTCCCCAAATCTCGTGCGAGGCATGGGCTACTACACCGGCGCAATCTTCGAGGTCGCCCACCCGACCCTCGGCTACGCGCTCGGCGGCGGCGGCCGCTACGACGGCATGATCGGGCGCTTTCTCGGTACCGATGTGCCAGCGGCCGGGTTCTCGCTGGGCTTCGAACGACTCGTCGATCTGGTCGAGCTGCGTGAAGAACAGCGGGCGGATGCCTCGGCGCTCGTCCACGACGGCACCGTCGCCCCAGCCACACTGTTCGCACTCAAAGCGGCGCTCATTTCGAGCGGTCGGCGGGTGCGCCTGGAGCGGAAGCCGCGCAACATGGCACCGCTGCTGGCTCAGCTCGCGGCATCCGGATTCTCGGAGTACGCCCTAGTGAGCGAGGACTCGAAGATCGAGCTGACCGTCGAGCTGACCGTCGAGTCCTTGGAGTTCCGCCCCATCGCCTGACGTTGGGCTCAGCGCTGGGCCCAGCGCTAGGCTTTAGGCGCAGCGACTGACTGCATCCCACCACACTGTTCGCATAAACACTGTGCTCTTAAAAGGAGTTCCCCATGGCCTTGATCGAGGCAGTCGGCGCCCGCGAAATTCTTGACTCGCGGGGCAACCCGACGATCGAAGTCGAAGT
>JBGSTT010000165.1:0-2217 GCA_041736385.1 Rhodoglobus sp.
TGAGATGGCGGAACAGCCGAATGAACAGCGGAGTCAGCAGCAGTGTGAATGCGAGGGATACACCCCCGCCGATCAGGATCGCAATCACGAGTTGAGCCCAGCGAGTCGATCTCCGAGCAGCCGGAGGCCTGCCGAGTTTGAGGACTTTATGAGCACGATGTCCCCCTCGCGCAACTCATCACGAACCACATCGTATGCTTCGTCGACGTCGGCAACGAGCACCGACTCTCCATCCCACGAGCCTTCGAGTCCGGCGGCATTGTGGATGTGCCGCGCCGCGTGACCGACGACGATGAGCTTCTCGATATTGAGTCGCACCACCAGTCGACCGATCCGGTCGTGTTCGTCGTCTGCGAAATCCCCGAGTTCTGCCATCTCCCCGAGCACCGCGACTGAGCGCCTTCCACCTCGGCCGAGTTGGGCGAGCGTCTTGAGCGCTGCGACAACAGATTCGGGACTGGCGTTGTACGCGTCATTGATGATGGTGACCCCGTATCCGCCATCCAATAGCTGCATTCGCCAACGTTCGGCAAGCGTCATGCGTTCGAGCGCGGCAACGGAGCGCTCGACCGGTACGCCGACCGCGCGCGCTGCTGTGATTGCGGCGATCGCGTTCGACACGTGGTGCTCGCCGAGAATTCGCAGGGTGACAGGCAACGACTTCCCGTTTGCGGTCAGCGTGAAGCGGGTTCCGGATGCCGTCACTTCGAGGTCCTCGGCGCGCACGTCTGCGCCTTCCCCGAGTCCGAACCACTGCACGCTCGCTCTCGTCTGCTCAGCCATCGCCGCAACGCGCCCGTCGTCGAGGTTGAGTACCGCGATCGCAGACTCCGGCAGATCGGTGACCATCTCGGATTTCGCGCGGGCGATCGCATCCTGATCACCAAACTTGCCGATGTGGGCCATTCCAACGGTCAGCACGATCCCGACGTCTGGTCGCGCGACCGAGACGAGCTTCCGAACATCGCCGACGGAGTCTGCTCCCATTTCGACCACGAGAAATCGGGTGCCGTAGTCGACTTCGAGAATCGAGATCGGAGCGCCGACCTCGTTGTTAAAGGATCCACGCGGAGCGACCGTCGGTCCCTCGGCCTCGAAGATGCCGCGAAGCATGTTCTTAGTGGTGGTCTTGCCATTCGAGCCGGTGACCGCGACTACGCGAATCGCTGAACCGTTCGCCTCGCCAGCGCCCCGGACCCGTTCCAGCACGTCTTTGGCCAACGCGGAAAGCGCGTCAAGTGAGTTCGCGACAACGATTTGAGGAATCGCGACAGCCAGTTCACGCTCAACAACGGCAACGGCCGCGCCCGCGTTGAGCGCTTGGTTGACGAAGAGATGACCGTCGGTGACTTCGCCGGGCAGCGCGAAAAAGATGCCACCGGGCACCACCAGCCGGGAGTCTGTCGCGACGGCCCCCGATACAGCCGGGCTGGGATCGGCACTCACCGCGAGTCGACCGTCGATGGCTTTCGCGATGTCCAGAAGGCTCAGCCCGATCACCGCGATCCTCGTTTCTGTTGTGCGTTCCTCACCACGTCAGGGGAAGATCAGGCGAGGGTGTCGTCGAGGGCGGTACCCGGAAGGTCGTGAGTGTCTGCGCCATGACATCCCGAAACGTCGATGCGATTCTACCCGAGAAGACTCGATCGTTGACCCCAGCGGTAACCACCACGACATACTGCGGATCCTCTGCTGGCGCCATTCCCGCGTACGACAGCACGACCTTGTTATCTGCGTAGCCCCCGCCCTCTGCGACTTCAGCCGTGCCGCTCTTGACCCCGACCCGGTAGCCGGGAATCTGCAGGTTGGGAGCCGAGCCACTTGAGGTTGCAACCATCTCCATCATCTCGAGAGTCTGGCGCGAAGCCGCCTCGGAAACCACGCGCGTTCCTTCGGTCGGTGGCACTTCGGTCACGGTGCCATCCGGCCATTCGCAGCCTTCGACGAGGCTAACGGGCATGCGCACTCCCCCGTTGGCGAGTGCCTGGTACGCGCTTGCCATTTGCACCGACGTCGCGGTCATCCCCTGGCCGAATTGCACGGTGTAGTTGGTGCGTCGATCCCATTCGGCTGCGGGGTAGAGCGTTCCGCTGGATTCACCGTTGAAGCCGACCTCGGTGTACTCGCCGAATCCGAAGCCCGCGAGATAGTCGTGTCGTGCCTCCGGCGCAAGCAATTCTGAGAACCCGGCCGTTGCAGTATTCGATGACTCGACAA
>JBGSTT010000092.1:0-5472 GCA_041736385.1 Rhodoglobus sp.
GGATGCCGCGGCGCTCGCCAGCACCGCGTCAGCGCTCAGCGCCACTCGCTTCGGCCTGCCGGTTGAGCCGCTCGTTTCGACAACGACGGCGACACGCTGATCGACAGTGTGCGGGGATTCCGCGCGCGGCGAGGAAACAACTTCACTGTCGGCGCCGTGACCGTTCTGCGCCGGCAGCACCGGCAACACCGCAGGGCCGCTGAGATCGAGCGCGGCTCTCAGTGCCTTCAGCACAGACCTCGGATTCGTGCCATCCACCTCAATGAGTTCTCGCACGCTGCACCCCTTTTGCGTCCTCGGCGGATGCCTCGAGCCGCCGCTACACCTCAAGCCGCCGCTTCGCCTCAAGCCTCCGCTACCCCTCAGGCAACGGCCGTGCGTCAAGCCATCGCCGAGCCTCGACGAGGTCGCTCTCAGCGATGCCGTGGCCACCTTCCCGCTCGATTCTACTGACGCGGGCCTCGCCGCCAAGGAGCACGCCGACCAGCCGGTCTACGCTCGACCGCGGGGCCATCGGATCGCTCGAACCGTTGAGCAGCAACACGGACAGACCTGAGAGCTCCGTGACGGGTTCGCGATCTCCAAACGGGTACATGCCGGAGAAGGCGATCACGCTCGGCACGACCTCGGGATGCCGAATGGCCGTCGCGAGGGCGATGTTCGCCCCGTTCGAGAAGCCGACGGCAACGAGCGGACTCGCAGCACCCCCAGAAACGCCGTACTCGGCGAGCGCCGCCGTTACGAACTCGGCGAGCTCGTCGGCGCGCACTTCGACATCGTCGAGATCGAAGACGCCCTCTGCAAGCCGTCGAAACCAGCGATTCATGCCGTGCTCGGTCACGCGTCCGCGTGGGGCGAGCACGCCGGCATCCGGGTCAAGGTTCGCAGCGAGCGTTGTGATCTGCTGCTCATTGCCCCCTGTGCCGTGCAGCAGCAGCAACAGCGGTGCGCCAGGCGCTGCTGGCCGATACACGTGCGGCCACGCCGCAAGGTCAACGGTCATCGGGAGTCTCGCGGGCCGGTCACGCCTGATCCTCTACCGATTTGACGGATGGTTGCGCCGGCGGGTTGTTCTCCGGCGGGTTGTTCTCCGGCGGCACCGTGATCTTGGCGACGGCGTGCTCGATCTGCTCGCGGTTCGGCTCCAACCACGGTGGCAGCTTGAGCGCGCGGCCAAGTTCTAGGAGAGGCTCGTCGATGTCAAAGCCCGGGGTATCCGTGGCAATCTCCAGCAGCACACCGCCTGGCTCGCGAAAGTAGATCGAGGTGAAATACTGCCGGTCGAGGATGCCCGTGACTTGGTGCCCGCGCCCGACCAGTTCTTCGCGCCACGCCGCTTGCGTTGCGCGGTCGGGCACTCGAAACGCGATGTGGTGCACGGTTCCGCCTGCACCAAGCCCCTCCGGCGCAATAGACGAGCCGATCACATCCACGATCGTTCCTGGTGAACCGTCACCGGCGGCAAGTCGCGTGCGACCGGCATGCTCCTCGACGACACGCAGCCCGAGATCGTCGGTCAGCACGGCGATAGTCTGCTGAGGCCTGCGCACCGTCAGCACCGACGAGTGCTGCCCTCGAATGGCGTACTCAGCTGGAACGCTCGCCGAGTCCCACGGCTCGCGCGGGTCGCTTACCGAGGTGGCGACAAGCTCGATCCGCAAGCCGTCGGGATCGCTCACGAGAAGTCGTTCCTCGGTGCTCGAATACGAACTCACGCGCGACTCAGCACCGAGCCCAGCGAAGTGCTCCGTCCACCAGCCGAGACTTCCGGCTGGCACCGAGAACGCGGTCGAAGTCGACTGGCCTGCGCCGACTTGGCCTTGTCGGATGCCGCGCCACGGGAAGAAGGTGATGAGGGATCCAGGGCGGCCAGCTTCGTCACCGTAGTAGAGGTGGTAGGTGCCGGGATCGTCGAAGTTGACGGTCTTCTTCACCAATCGCAGCCCGAGCCCGGAAACGTAGAAGTCGATGTTGCGCTGTGGCGCCCCCGCGATCGCGGTGACGTGGTGCAGTCCTTGGGTCATGACCGTCATGAAGACCCCCTTTCGAAGTTCGCTATCTATGCGAACGCATGGACTAGCGCGGCTATTCCCGCCCCGCCGCATCGTGCAACACTGGGCAGGGTGACGACGAAGATCGATCTCAAGCGCGACATCCCGACCTATTCAGCGCAGGTAGGCCGGTTCGATCTCGTGACCGTGCCACCGCTCCAGTACCTGATGATCGACGGCCACGGCGATCCGAACACCGCGGCGGCATACCGGGACGCCATTGCGACAATCTTCCCCGTCGCCTACGCGCTGAAGTTCCTCAGCAAGCGAACGCTCGAGCGGGACTACACCGTGATGCCAGTCGAGGCCCTCTGGTCGGCCAACGACATGGACTCCTTCACGACCACCCGCGACAAGTCGCAGTGGAATTGGACGGTGCTCAACTTGGTTCCAGATTGGCTGAACTCAGACGACGTGGATGCCGCGATCACGACGGTTGGCGCGAAGGCAGGCGCCCCCAGCCTCGACTCTCTCCGGCTCGAGTCGCTTGACGAGGGGCAGTGCGTGCAGACCCTGCACCTCGGAACGTACGACGAGGAGGCGCCAGTGCTCGCGCGGATGCACGACGAGGTCATCCCATCGCACGGCATGACGATGACCGGCCGCCACCACGAGATCTACCTCAACGACACCCGCCGCACGGCACCCGAGAAACTGCGCACCATACTGCGGCAACCGGTGCGCGCGCTCTAGTACTGCCAGGGGTACGGCGCCCAGTCCGGTGCGCGCTTCTCAAGGAACGCATCCCGCCCTTCGACGGCCTCGTCGGTGCCGTAGGCGAGGCGCGTTGCCTCTCCGGCGAACACCTGCTGGCCGACCAGACCGTCGTCGACGGCGTTGAAGGCGAACTTGAGCATGCGGATGGCGGTCGGCGACTTGCCGAGAATCTCGGTCGCCCACTCGTAGGCAACGACTTCGAGCTCAGCGTGCGGCACCGCCGCGTTGATCGCTCCGGCTTCAAGCGCCCGCTGAGCGTCGTACTCTCGCGCGAGAAAGAAGACCTCGCGGGCGAACTTCTGCCCGACCTGGCGGGCGAAGTATGCGCTGCCGTACCCGGCGTCGAATGAGCCGACATCGGCATCCGTCTGCTTGAACCGACCGTGTTCGATGCTCGCGATCGACAGGTCGCACACCACGTGAAGCGAGTGCCCGCCGCCAGCCGCCCAGCCGGGGATGACCGCGATGACGACTTTCGGCATGAATCGAATGAGCCGCTGCACCTCGAGAATATGGAGTCGCGCGCTCTGGGATCTCGGCTCCGCTCGATCACCGGAGGTCGAGCCTGCCGAGACCTCGCCCGCGACGCCAGCGCCGACGCCCGTCTCGGGCGTCGGTTCATATTCATACCCGAACTTCCCCCGGATGCGCTGGTCACCGCCAGAGCAGAACGCCCAACCACCGTCTTTCTCGCTCGGTCCATTCCCGGTGAGCATCACGACCCCGACGTTCGGGTTCTGCCTCGCGTCGTCGAGCGCGCGGTACAACTCGTCCACTGTGTGCGGGCGGAACGCGTTTCGCACCTCCGGCCGATCGAACGCGATGCGCGCAACGCGACCCGTCACATCCAGGTGATAGGTGAGATCACTAAGGTCGCCGAAGCCGGGCACCTCGCGCCAGAGCTTCGCATCGAAGAGTTCTGAGACGGGGTGTTCCGCGTTCGACGAGGCCATGCGGCCAGCCTACTGAGATCGACGGCAATCGCTCAGGCTGCCACCGAGCCGCCGACCAGTTGCAAGAGCAGCAAGAGGATGTACGGGTTTGCCACGAGACCCAGCGCGACGGATGCGACCCCGAGCCGTCGACCACGATCCAGCACCACGGCGAGCGCGCCAAGCACCACGGCTAGCACCGACAGCCCGATGGCGATGTAGCCGAGCGTGGTTCCCAGACTGAAATCGTTGGCCGACGAGACCACGATGGCGATGATGTGCACGATCGCGGTGACCGCCGCGAGTCCGAGTGCCGCGGCACCGAGCACCGGACTCGGTGCCGGAACCACCTCGCCAGGCTGAATATCTTCGAACACCTCGGCATCAAGCACCTCAACGTCGATGATGGTTTCGACCGTCTCCGCTTCGACAAGCTCCGCTTCGCCAAGCTCGGCTTCTAGAAGCTCGGCTTCGCCAAGCTCGGCTTCTGCAAGCTCGGCTTCACCAGCAGCATCGCGAGCACTATCGCTAGGCGGTTGGGCTCCCCACGACTGGTTCGACACGAAATCACCCTAGCTGACGGGTGCTTTGCCAGACTGGAACCATGCACCCGACCCTCGCCGAGTTGACGGCGACCGCTCGCGTCGTTTCTCTTCCCCTAATGACGCGATTTCGCAACATCAGCGAGCGCGAGATCATGCTCCTCGAGGGGCCACGAGGTTGGACCGAGTTCTCGCCGTTTCCCGAGTACGGCGACGCGGAGGCGTCCGCATGGCTGGCTGCGGCCATCGACTTCGGCTGGACAGCGACTCCCCCGCTGCACCGCCCGACGATCGGCATCAATGCAACATTGCCAGCAGTTCCCGCCTCGGCGGTGCCGACCGTCCTTGCGCTGTTTCCCGGATGCCGCACCGTCAAGATCAAGGTCGCAGAGCCAGGGCAGACGCTGGTCGATGACGTAGCGCGCCTGGCCGCCGCGCGACAAGAGTTGGGCGCCGAGGGTCGCATCCGCATTGATGCCAACGGGGCATGGTCCGTTGACGCTGCCGAACGAGCCATCCACGCACTTGCCGCGTACGACCTCGAGTATGTTGAGCAACCCTGTGCCACCGTCACAGAGTTGGCTCAGCTGCGCGCGCGGATCGCCTACATGGACGTGCCGATCGCTGCAGACGAGAGTGTGCGCAAGGCGGAGGATCCGCTTGCCGTGGTTGGAGCGGGCGCCGCGGACTTGCTGATTGTCAAGGCTGCCCCGCTCGGCGGTGTCTGGCGCACCCTTGGGCTCGCGGCATCCGCCCGGGTGCCGGTTGTCGTGTCGAGTGCCCTCGAGAGCTCCGTCGGAATCTCGATGGGACTGTACCTCGCCGCGGCGTTGCCAGAGCTGGTCTACGACTGCGGGCTTGGTACGGCAGCCCTACTCGCGGCGGATGTGACTCGCGAACCCTTGTTGGCAACGCACGGTCAGCTCTCGCCCCGTCGCGTCACTCCAGATCCCGCTCTGCTCGAGGCGCACGCCGCCTCACCTGACCGGGCCGCGTGGTGGATGTTGCGACTCGCTCGGTGCTACCAACTTCTGGAGTCGCTACCATCGGGGTCAAGCGAATAGTCCAGAAAAATGAAGAACCCGCGCCGCACGGGCCTCACCGGTCACACGAGGTGCGCCAAACAAAGGAATCTCGATGTCGTACCCGTCCCGCCTCGTCACGACCGCCGCGCTTGCAAGCCTCGCGCTGATCGGGCTCTCTGCGTGCGCGCCGGCCGCAGCGCCAAGC
>JBGSTT010000107.1:0-3366 GCA_041736385.1 Rhodoglobus sp.
ACTCTCCAGAACTGACCGAAGCCCGTGAACCCGCCCCACCAGCAACGCGAACGATGTTGACTTGGGCTGGGTTGACTGTTGTGATCCTCCCGTTCCTCGGGGCACTTCTTGGCTCGGTTGTCGGACGCAACACCGCTGACCCAGCGCCTGCCGTGACGGTGACAGCTCAACCCCCGAGTGAGCCGGTGTCCCGCGCGACATCTATCCAGCTGGAGCGAACTTGCGCGCCGGCCAACGTGCCCGGCTGCCGGAATGGGTGAAGCGGGCGACGTTTTCACTTTCACGAAGCCCCCCGGATGTCTGGCTGAATCGAGCCGGCGTAACTGCCGCTAGGCAACCTGACCCATCCCCCGCTCGCCCTCAGCGGCCGCCTTCGATCTTGCGTCGACGCTGCGCCACGCCGCCAGAGCCGTACGGGTAGTCGTCAACGCGCGGGGCACTCACCGCGCTGAGCCCAGCGACCTCCTCGGCGGTCAGTTTGACGTCCGTTGCGCCGAGGTTGTCGACGAGTTGCGCAACAGTGCGTGCACCCAGAATGACGCTGGTCACCGCCGGCTGAGCCAGCAGCCACGTGATGGCAACTTGCGAGGCTGTCGCTTCGTGAGCGCCGGCGGTGGACTGCACAAGATCGAGCACGCGCCACGTGCGCTCGTCGCGATTGCGCCCCTCCCACGCCTCCATGCCGCGCTCCGGGTTTTCTCCGAGACGGGACGCGCCGGTCGGTGCTACATCGCGCTTGTACTTGCCGCTCAGCCAGCCTCCGCCGAGGGGTGACCACGGCAGGAGTCCCATGTTTGCGTCGAGGGCGGCTGGCACGACTTCGTGCTCGATGTCGCGCACCAGCAGACTGTACTGCGGTTGCAGCGTGACCGGCGGGGCGAGGTGCAGGGCGGTAGCGCGGTGCACCGCCTTGGTCAGTTGCCAGCCGAGGTAGTTGGAGAATCCGTAGTACCCGATCTTGCCGGCGGTGATGGCGTCGTGCAGGAAGGTGATGGTTTCGTCTATTGGTGTCAGGGCATCCCACGCGTGCACTTGGTACAGGTCAATGTGATCGACGCCAAGACGAGTGAGGGAGGCGTCCAGCGCCGTGCGCAGATGGCGCCGAGAGAGGCCGAGGTCGTTCGGCCCCGTGCCCATGGGGAATCGACCCTTCGTCGCGATCACCATTTGCTTCGCTTCGAGCGGGTGGGTGGCGAGCCAGTGGCCGATGATTGTCTCGGACAGGCCAGACGAGTACACGTCAGCCGTATCGATGAAGGTTCCGCCGTGCTCAACGAAGGCGTCGAGGATGGCGTGCGAGGCGAGTTCGTCGGCTTCGGCGCCAAACGTCATCGTTCCGAGCGTGAGTTCCGACACGATCGCGCCAGAGTTTCCGAGGGTTCGATAGTCCATGGATGACAGGCTAGCGCCGACCGATGTTCCGGGTCATGCTGACGGTAGGGATCTGAGGCGCCGTTTGTCCGTCTAGCGCGCGGGGCGCTTAGCCTGCGTCGTTGCCGTTCGGATGCGATAGAGGCTCGTCGAAGCGGTGACGTACAAGTCGCTCCCGTCGTCGCCACCGAAGCACAGATTCGCGATCGTCTCCGGCACGGCAATCCGGCGCAACTCGTTGCCATCAGGCGAATACACGTGCACCGCGTCTGCGGCGGAGGTCCATACGCGACCACCAACATCCACCCGGAAACCGTCCGCGACGCCGGGTCGCGGAGACGCGAACAGCCGACCGTTTGTGGCGGTGCCCGCATTCACATCGACGTCATAGGCGTGGATGTCGCCGTCGCCTTCTGCCGTGTCAGAAACGTACAGAATGCGCTCGTCAGGCGAGAAGGCGAGGCCGTTCGGACGATCGCGATCGGTAATTACGGCCGTCAGCTCGCCGACGGGAGTCAGACGGAAGACAAAGCATCCCCCGTACTCCATATTCCCGGGATGACCTTCACGGGCTTCGAAGATCCCGTACGGCGGATCGGTGAACCAGATGGACCCGTCGGAAGCGACGACGACGTCGTTGGGGGAGTTGAGGCGGTGCTCGCCGAAGTGATCGATAAGCGTGTGCGGAACACCATCGAGCTCGCGCTCAACCGAGCGCCGACCGTGGGAGCACTGAACGACGTGGCCATCGAGGTCGATGGTGCGACCATTCGTGAATTCAACACGTTGGCGGTGCACTCGGGTTTCGCCGCTGACCGAATCGAAATCGAGGATACGGTCGTTCGGGATGTCGCTCCAGCGGACGCTCCGACTCTGCGGCATCCAGACCGGACCTTCGGCCCAGATCGTTCCAGTGAATACCCTCTCGACCGTGGCGCCATCGGCAAGAAGTTCAAGTGGCACGGTCATCATCGTGCCACTCAGCTCGCCGCATCCGCCAGCTCGATCACTCGACGAGCCGCCGACAGTGACGTGATCAGGGTGTGCACGATCCCAGAGTTGAGTGCGCCGAGGATCGCTTCAGCCTTCGAAGGTTCCGGGGCAACCGCGACAACCGTGGCAATCTTGCGCAGGTCGCGCGCGCCGGTGAGCCCGACAACACGGTCTTCGATCCAGGAGGCGATGGGTGCGCCGTCGCGATTGAAGAAGCTGCCGAGAATATCCCCTACTGCGCCGTCCGCCCGCATGCGGCCCATCTCGGCGCTCGTGATGAGACCGAGCTTGACAACCAGCGAGTCATCGTTGGCGTCACCAATTCCAACAATCGCGATGTCAGCCTTGCGGGCGCGCTCGATCGTGTCCCGCACGTCTTCGCTGCTGAGGTAGGCATCGCGGATCTCTTCGCTGGCGGCATAGGCGGGTGCGTAGATGCCTTGGGTTGACGAACCGAAGCTCTGCCCCAACCGGGATGCGATGTCGTTCGAGTTGAGACCGTCGCCGATGAGCGCGGCCCCGCCCATCGCGCTGATGATGGTGGCCTTGCGCTGGCTTAGTTCTTCTGCGGCGATTCCGGCGGCGGCTCCGACAGCGCGAGCGTTGCGCCCCATGCCGATCGTGACGATGCTGCCGTCGCGCATCGATCGGTCGAGCAGATTGACCGCGGCGCGGCCGGCTTGCGCGCGGACGCTGTCTTCGTCACCCTGGTCGACAATCAGGATCGTGCGGGCTAGCCCGAACCGCGCCGTCATCTCGGTCTCGACGGGCACAGCAAGCGACGGATGGAGGTTGACCGAGATCTCGACGATACCCGCCTCCTTTGCCTGAGTGAGCAGTCTCCCCACCTTCGGGCGCGAGAGTCCGAGGCTGGCGGCGATCGTCTCCTGTGTCATGTCGCCGAGGTAGTACATCGAAGCGACGCGGGTGAGCAGTTCCACCGCGGCAGCATCGGGGCTGAGACCCGCGGCATTGAAGCCGCGCTGGCCGGCGTTGCTCATT
>JBGSTT010000114.1:0-9309 GCA_041736385.1 Rhodoglobus sp.
TCAACATGCTCGGCCGAATGCACCTGAGCGCCGCGCTGAGA
Source organism: Rhodoglobus sp. (assembly GCA_041736385.1). Classification (GTDB taxonomy): domain Bacteria; phylum Actinomycetota; class Actinomycetes; order Actinomycetales; family Microbacteriaceae; genus Rhodoglobus. Next base: position 42 of record JBGSTT010000114.1, read on the forward strand.
CGCCCGTATTTTCTCGGCCAGGTTCGCAATGCGCGCCACCGCCGCATCCAGGAGCACTTCACCGAGCTCGCCCGAGTTCACGGCCGCAAGAACGGCATCGGTGCTGTCCCGCTGGGGGCCCGGCATTTCGAGGTCGAGACCGGCGGCAATGGCCGGCACCCGCCGCTCGACGGCGCCCCAGTCTGAAACGACCAGTCCGTCGAAGCCCCACTCTTCGCGCAATACCTCCGTCAGCAACCAGCGATCCTCTGCGGCATAGGTGCCGTTGATTCTGTTGTACGAACACATCACGGTCCAGGGTTGCTCTCGCCGAACGATGCGCTCGAAGGCGGGTAGGTAAAGCTCCCGCAACGTGCGCTCATCGACCTCGACGCTCACCGTCATACGGTTGGTTTCCTGATTATTGGCCGCGAAGTGCTTGAGGCTCGCGCCGACTCCGCCTGACTGCAGACCGCGTACCCAAGCGGCGCCGAGCACTCCACTGATGAGTGGATCCTCGGAGAAGTACTCGAAGTTGCGTCCGCACAGGGGCGAACGCTTGATGTTGACTCCCGGGCCGAGCACCAAGTCGACACCCTGTTCGCGTGCTTCCACCGCGAGGGCAGCGCCAACACGCTCGAGCAGGTCCGAATTCCAGCTCGAGGCGATTCCGGCCGCCGGCGGAAAGCACGTGGCCGGCAGGCTATTGCCGAGACCGAGCTGGTCGCCACCGTCCGCCTGCACTCGAAGTCCGTGCGGGCCGTCGGACATCGTGATCGCCGGGATGCCAGGAGCTGAAGCCGTGCGCCAGAACCCGGCTCCGACAACGAGAGCCGCCTTCTGTTGCGTGGTGAGCGGCTCGAGCGGCGGCATCCGACTATTTCACGACCCGGATCGGGGCGATCAGAATTGCGCCGATGACCGCGAATACGCCGCCCGCCAGAAACAGGGCCGTGTAGTTCGAAGAACCACCGATGGCCAGAAACAGTGGTGCGATCGCCGGGGCGACCGATTGTGGCAACGAGTTAGCGATATTGAAGATGCCCATGTCCTTAGCCGCCTTGTGTTCTTTGTCAGGCAGCACATCCGTGATGAGGGCAAGGTCGACCGCAAAGAATGCCCCGATTCCGACACCCATGACGGCCGCAGCAATGAAGAACATCAGCAACGAGTCCGTGAACGCTAACAGGCTCAAGCCGACACCAACGATCGCCGCTGCCGCAAACACAAACGGCTTGCGGCGTCCGGTTCGATCCGAGAGCCGTCCAGAGACGAGTGCGCTGCCGGTAAGCACGATCGAGAAGACGATGAGGGCGTAGAGCTGCGTGAGCAAGACATCCGGACCGCTCACGCCAAGCCGATCGGCGATGAAGTACACCTGATACGTCGTGTAGACGGCGAAGCCGAGAATGACGAAGAAGCGGCCGAACCATGCCCAACCGAAGTCGTAGCGCTTGCCCTTCTCGATTCGGAATCCTGCAATGAACTCTCGCCAAGTGAACGGCTCTGGAGCATCGTGCGGTACATCCCGGATGCGCGCGACAAGAAAGAGCAACATGATCGCGCCGACAACACCGGGCACCAGGAACATCAGGCCGATGCCTCCACCCGCGGCCTGAACCCCGAAGGCGATACCAATTCCAAGCAATGGAGATACCTGTTGGGAGATTCCGAGGACAGCGCTCACCCTGGCGCGCTTTTCCAAGGGAATTTGATCCGGCAATAGGGCCTGCAGCGCGGCAAGCACCATGTTCAGAGTGAGTTGGGCCAAGACCCAGCCAATGGTGGCGATAACGAGGGTCGGCGCGAAGCCGACGATCGCGAGAGCTACAACACCGCCAATTGCGCCGCCGACGATCCAGGGTCGCCGACGACCGAGTCTCGACTGGGTTCGATCGCTGAGCGCACCGGTGAACGCGTTCGACACGATTGCGACGAGGGCGCCGATGGCGCTGATGGCGCCGAGGCTGGCTTCCTTGCCCGCCGGGTCGAGTTCTGCGACTTTCAGTGCCAGTGTCGTCGCAACGGGGGTGATCAGGGCGATGTACGCACCAACGTAACCGACAGCGTAGAGGGCGGTGAAACCTGACTGGGTTGACTGGGTTGACTGGGTTGACTGGGTTGACTGGGTTGACTGGGTTGACGTCATCGTGGTTCGACTGTGGTTGATCAGCGCGGAATCCGCAAGAGCAAAACTTACTGGTTTCCGGCAGCGCGGTACCGACGGACGAGCAGAATCAGCGCACACAACAGCAGCACAGTGAGTGCGGCGATCGCTGCGTGCCCGATACTCACAAACATTGGGTTCTCAGTCTTGAGTACCGCGTCGACTCGGCTGCCGGGAGCGGGGCTGCCGGAAGCGGGGTTGGCGCCAGAGCCACCGGCGGCGCCATCAGTTGTGACGTCGGGCGTTGGCAGCGTTGATACCGCAGCTGCCGCGATGATCTCGTCTCCACCGCTACTTGCCCCCTGAGCCGGCGTGTTCGAGCCGCCTGTCGTCGGGCTTGGGGATGGCGTCGGGCTTGGGGTTGGCGTCGGGCTTGGGGTTGGTGCGCAAGACGCCGAGTCAGCAACCGTGAGAGACCAGCTGTCAATCGCGCCCGGACTAAGCAGATAGCCGGATGCCGCGGCTACCCGAACCGTATAGTTGCCGACCGCGAGCTCAACGTAGTTGCTCGTGGCAACCGTCTTGACATCGGTCTGGTCATTGGCAATCGAGTACTCAAGAGCCGGGTCGAGCACAAGGTGAATCCAGCGCGTATACGGGCTCTGGTCATCCGTCGTCGAGCACGAAGAAGCGCGCGGCGTCTCAGAAGCGGCGGTCGCGCAGTGCTCGGCGGTTTCCTTCTGCGTGAACCCTCGAGTCGAAGGCACCGTCGGCCCCTCGACGGTCTTTCCCTGAACCCAGGTCACGGTTCGGGCGTCAAATACATGCGACGTTGTGTAGGTCGTCGTCGTGAAGTTCACCATCCCGGCCGCGCAGTCGAAACTCTTCGGCACGTTCGCCACGGTGACGACTTCGTCTGCGGGTTTCACCGGTTCGGAGCAGCGAGCGATTGGCAAGGTGAAGGTCTGTCCGTTGGCAACGACGGAGTAGCCGCCGCCGGTGGGCCAGATATTGGAGGCTCGAAAAGCGACCGTCTCTCCCGCGGCAACGGTCCTATCGAATGAGGCGAACCACGGAACCGTGAAGGCGACGGGAACGTTGCTCTTGCTGTTGTCGAAGGTGATGCGCACCTCGCGAAACGCGGCCTTGCCGTTCGAGTCGTAAACGCACTCGGTAACCGCGATCGTTGCGCTCGGCGTGATGATCGCGCAACTCGGACTGTTGCTCTGCACGCCGCCATTGTTGTCATTGCCGAGGACCTCGGCACTGCTTGGGTTGCGCACCCGCCAAGTGTTTGTGGTGTCTTCCGCGCAGCCGCTGATGTACGTGAGTGCGATCTTGACGACCTCATCAACTATTGGTACGACCGGCGGGATAGCTTCCGTCTCGGCCACCACCGGCGCGACCGTTGCTTCAGTGTCCTCAGCAGAAGCCGAAGCGACCACCACCGTTGAGAGTCCTACCGTGAGCGCTACTGTCGCGAGTGCAGCAAGAAACGTCTTAAGCACGGGTTGCTCCTGAGCAAATGGGGTAAGCGCGCGGGGGGTTTTCGGGAACGCCCCGCGGCATTTGCCAAATGTAGAGTGTCCCCCTGAATGCGGACAAGACTCCAGTTCGGGGGACGACGCTTCCCGGCCTAGTGCACGTACTCCAAGAGGTCGAAACCCACGGTTCTCATCGCATCCACGACTCTGAGTCGCGAAGCCAGTTCATCGTCATTGAATTGCACGGACACGGCATAGGTCAGCGAACGGCGCACCCCGCGCAACGCACCCGCTTCAGCGCGCACCCCTTTATCGGTTCCGGTCTTGTTGACGAGTAGCGTGCCGTGATCGATTCCACGGTGTGCAAGCGGGTCAAGCCCGAAAGCGCTCGCGACAAGCGAGAGATCGCTGTTGAGCGACAGCCACCCCATCACCCGTTGACTCGTAACGGGGTCAACGACTTCGCTTCTTGCCAGTGCTCCGAACAACCAGCTCAGCTCTGCGGTTGACCCGACCGAAAGCTGCGGAGCGTCATCCGGGCCGCGGCTGTCGCGCACCAGATCGAGTAGCGCCGTGCGCATGAGTCCGAGGGACTCGGTGCGTGCTCGCACTGCGTCAAGGCCCACTTGTGACAACAACACGTTCGTCGCAATATTGTCGCTCGTCGCACCAACAATGGTTGCGAGATCGGCGACAGGTAACGACGGGGCTTGAAGGTGCTGCCAGATTCCAGAATCCCCAACGGCATACTTGGCTGTCTTGTCGAGGATGCCAAGCCCCGTCGAGTCCCGCGCTGTCAGTCGTGCAGACACCTCGATGAGCAACAAAATCTTGCCGATGCTTGCCGTCGGCAAGACGATGCGGTCATCGATGGCAACGAGTGTCTTGCCGGTCGTGATGTCCGCAACGCTCGCAGACACGTTCGCCCCGTCATACGCGAGCTTCCCGAGCGCGCTGAACGTACCGGCGAAGTTTTCCGTGTCGCCGGTCCGCCGGTGACGCCCGCCAACAGGGTTGCGCGTGCGATCCCGGCGCTCTTGGGTGCGCTCGATTTCTACCAAATGGCGACGCGATCCTTCGGATCGAGCCAGAGCGCATCCGACTCGACAACGCCAAAGGCGGCGTAGAACTCGCCAATGTTGCGAACAATCTGGTTGCAGCGGAACTCGTTTGGCGAATGCGGGTCGATCGACAACAGTCGAACAACCTCTTCGTCGCGCGCCTTGATCTGCCATGCCTGCGCCCACGAGAGGAAGAATCGCTCCGCGCCGGTGAGCCCGTCGATCTCGGGCGGTTCGGCGCCAGCAAGAGAGATCAGGTAAGCCTTCCAAGCAATCGCCAGTCCACCGAGATCTCCGATGTTCTCGCCGATCGTGAGAGCACCGTTGACGTGATGATCCGGCACTTGCCGCGGGACCAGCCCGTCGTACTGCTCGATCAGCGCATCGGTGCGCTTCTCGAACGCGGCGCGATCCTCAACCGTCCACCAGTCTGTAAGTCGGCCGTCGCCGTCGTACTTCGAGCCCTGATCGTCGAAGCCGTGCCCGATCTCGTGCCCGATGACCGCACCGATGGCGCCGTAGTTCGCAGCGGCATCCCGAGTTTCATCAAAGAACGGGTCCTGCAGAATCGCTGCCGGAAACACGATCTCGTTGAAGCCCGGGTTGTAGTAAGCGTTGATGGTCTGCGGTGTCATGAACCACTCGTCTCGATCTAGCGGCTTCCCGATCTTGCCAAGCTCGCGTTGAAACTCGAACTCCCCGGCAGCGCGCACGTTGCCGATCAAGTCGGTGCCGCTGATCTTCAGGGTTGAATAGTCTCGCCAGCGCACCGGGTAGCCGATCTTCGGGGTGAACTTGCTGAGCTTGTCGAGGGCACGCTCGCGGGTCGCTTCCCCCATCCACTCGAGCGTCGTAATGGATTGGCGGTATGCCTCGACCAAGTTCTCGACCAATACATCCATTGCCACTTTGGCTGCAGCAGGAAAGTGTCGCTCGACGTAGCTGCGACCGACCGCCTCACCGAGTGCGCCTTCGACAAGCGAAACACCACGCTTCCAGCGAGCGCGCAACTCTGGCGTCCCCGTCAGGGTCTTGCCGTAGAAGTCGAAATTCGCCTCGACGAAGTCATTGGAGAGATATGCAGCGTTCGAGCGGATGACCTGCCAGGCAAGCCAGTCACGGCAGGCCTCGAGGTTGTCGCCCCGAAACACGCTCGCAAGCCCGGTGATGAAGCTCGGTTGCCGCACAACCACCTCGTCGAAGGAGCCGGCAGGAACGTCAAGCGCGGTCAGCCAGACATCCAGATTCACCGGCTCGGCTAGCGCGGCGGCGGCCGCCCAACTGAGGGGGTTGTAGGTCTTCTCGCTGTCGCGGGTTGCCACGTTGTCCCAGTGGTGGGAGGCGAGCTCCGTCTCAAGAGCAAACACCCGCGTCGCGCGGCTCGCCGCGCGATCAAGACCGGCCAACTCGAACATCCGCTGCAGAAATGCGACGTATTTGGTGCGCACCTCTGCAAATTTCTCTTGCGCGTAGTACGACTCGTCTGGAAGGCCGATTCCGCCCTGCTCGACGAAGACCAGATAGCGTTCCGGTTGGCCGGGGTCGTTGTCAACGAAGAGTTGCGCGAACCCGCCAGCCCCGCCGCGCTCGAGACGTCCGAGGGTGCTGAAGAAGGTCTCCATCGAATCGACCCCCTCCGCTTCGGCGAGAAGTTTGCGGATCGGCTCAGAACCGAGAGCTTGAATGCGCGCTTCATCCATGAAGCTCGCGTAGAGATCGCCAATCTTCCGTTCCTCGGTGCCCGGAGCGGCCGACTGTGATTCGACGATGATGTCGCGAACGGCCTTCTCGGCTTCCTCGGCGAGCAGGTAAAAGGACCCGTACCGTGCCTTATCGCTCGGGATCTCGGTGCGCTCGATCCACTTGCCGTTGACGTGGCGAAACAGATCATCCTGCGGGCGAATCTCGGAGTCAAGTTCCTCGATCGCGATACCCGAGCCAAAAACATTGTCAGCACTCATGGAAACCAAGCCTAAGCCTCCTCAAACCACGCGCTGCAGGTAATCTTGACCGGTGACTGCGCCATCCACTACCTCGTCCGGTCGCGCTTTCGTCGAACCCGGCATCACCGCATGGCGCAACGCGCTCTTCGTCATCTTCGCGTTGTCGGGGATAGCGCTCGCGAGCTGGGTGTCGCGCCTTCCCGCCGTTCGCGACGCCCTGGAGTTGCGCATTGACGAAGTCGGCATCCTCATCTTCGCAATCGCTGCTGGCTCGATCGCGGGCCTCGTCGGCTCGAGTCACCTGATCGCGCGAATCGGGGCCAAGCCGACAATGCTGGCGGGAGTGTTGGTCATCGCCACGGGGCTCACCGTCGCCGGAGTCGGGGCAACGGTTGGGCCAAACTTCTGGCTTGCCTTCGTCGGCCTCGTCTTTCTCGGGGCGTCCTTGGGCATCACGGATGTCGCTATGAACGTATCCGGAGCCGCGAACGAGCGCGCCCTGAAGCGAACGATCATGCCGGTTTTTCATGCGTTCTTCAGTTTCGGCACCATGTTCGGGGCTGGCATCGGAGCGCTTGCCGAGTTTCTCCAAGTGTCGATTGCTATGCATCTCGGGGTCATCGCGGTCATTCTCGTCGCTGCAGCCATTGGCGCCTACCGGTCCATTCAGGTCGATACCGTGGTGGAGGCAGACGGCTCAGCGGTCGCCGACGACGACCACTCGCGATCATGGCGGGGCCGCTTGTCGATCTGGCGCGATCCGCGAACGCTGCTGATCGGCTTGCTCGTTCTCGCGGCTGCCTTCAGCGAAGGCTCAGCCAACGACTGGCTCGCTCTGGCCATGGTCGACGGACACGGTTTCGACAACAGCGGCGGCGCTCTCATCTTCGGGGTCTTTGTAACCGCCATGACGGTCGCGCGCCTTGGCGGCGTGTTCTTGCTCGACCGCTTCGGTCGTGTTCCAGTACTGCGAGCATCGTTCGTGTTGGCAGCATCCGGGCTCATCATCATCATCTTCGTGCCGAACCCCGTAGCGGCAATTATCGGCGTTGTTGCGTGGGGGCTTGGGTCAGCACTCGGTTTCCCGGTCGGAATGTCCGCCGCCGCCGACGACCCAAAGACCGCTGCAGCACGAGTGAGTGCCGTGGCAACCATCGGATACTTCGCCTTCCTCGTCGGTCCCCCGGTCATCGGCATTCTCGGCCAGCAGGTCGGCCTGCTCGGTGCGCTCCTGGTGGTGCTCGTCTTGTGTGCGGTGGGTTCGCTGGTCGCGAGTGCCGCGCGCGAGCCTTCACGGGTATCCACTGCGGCATCCGCCCGTACCTCCCGCTAGCGATCGTTCGTGCGACTCGTTATAGCCAAGTGTTCGGTTGACTACGCCGGTCGGCTGAGCGCACACCTGCCGCTCGCGACTCGCTTGCTCTTGGTGAAAGCCGACGGGAGCGTGCTCGTGCACTCCGACTCGCTCAGCTACAAGCCGCTCAACTGGATGAGCCCGCCATGCACCTTCGCCCTAATCGAGCCAGATACCGAGCAGGCGGATGCCGGTGTCACCGAGATCTGGAAGGTCGCCGGAGCGAAGACCGCCGATCTACTGGTGGTCTCCATTCACGAGTTGCTGCACGACAGCAGCCATGAACTCGGCGTTGACCCCGGCCTCCAGAAAGACGGCGTCGAAGCGCACCTGCAGGCCCTGCTTGCCGACCAAATCGAACTGCTCGGCGATGGCTATCGGCTGGTGCGACGCGAGTATATGACCGCGATCGGCCCAGTGGATATTCTGGCGACGGATGCCGCGGGCGCCAGTGTCGCAGTCGAGATCAAGCGGCGCGGCGACATCGACGGCGTCGAACAGCTCACCCGCTACCTCGAACTCATGAACCGCGACCCGCGTCTCGCGCCGGTGGCGGGAGTCTTCGCCGCTCAAGAGATCAAGCCGCAGGCCAGAACGCTCGCGACCGACCGCGGCATCCGCTGCGTGCTGCTCGACTACGACGCCATGCGAGGCCTCGACGACTCGCACTTGCGGCTGTTCTAAGCTGTCCCGCTGCTCGCACGAGCGCACCTTCAGCTCGCCGCCTAGTCTTGGCTCGTGAGCAAACCCAACTGGACGTGCATCCTGTTCGATCTGGATGGCACGATCGCCGACTCGGCTCCGGGCATCACTGCCTCGCTTGGCCTGATGTTCGAGGAGCTCGGGCGCGAAGTGCCGTCGGGCGAGGAGTTGCTGAAATGGGTCGGCCCCCCGTTGCTCGACTCGTTCCGGGATCGTTCCGGGATGACCGAGGTCGAGTCTGCGCAGGCACTTTCGATCTACCGACGCCACTACCTTGATTCGGTGGCCAAAGAGTCACCGATCTTTCCGGGTGTTGCCGCGCTGATTCGGTCGATCCATGACCGCGGCATCCCGCTGGGCCTGGCGACCTCGAAGCCCGAGTTTCCGGCATCCGTGATTCTCGACAACGCGAACCTCACCCAGTACTTCCGCGTGCTCGCGGGAGCATCGATCGACGAGATTCGCAGCGCCAAGAGCGACATCGTTGCCGAAGCGCTCACGAGGTTTCGCATGATCGGGGTCGACGTCTCGCAACCCGTGCTCGTCGGCGATCGCGTGCACGACGTTGAGGGTGCGGCCGCGAACGGTGTCCCGACGATCTTCGTCGGATGGGGCTACGGCAATGAAGCTGAACACGA
>JBGSTT010000117.1:0-5699 GCA_041736385.1 Rhodoglobus sp.
GCGGCGGGTGCAGCCGCAGGTGCAGCCGCTGCAACCGGTGCCGCTGCGCGAGCCGGCTTGTTTGCCGCCTTGCGCGCATCCGCCTCGGCTTTCGCCGCTGCTTTGGTCTTGTGGGGCCCGATCACCATGACCATGTTGCGGCCATCGATCATCGGGGTGGATTCAACGGAACCGAACTCCGCGACATCCTCGGCAAAGCGCTGGAGAAGTCGAACGCCCTGTTCTGGGCGGGACTGCTCGCGGCCGCGGAACAGGATCATGGCTTTGACCTTGTCGCCGGCAGATAAGAATCCCTCGGCGCGCTTGCGCTTCGTTTCGTAGTCATGGGTGTCGATCTTGAGGCGAAAACGCACCTCTTTGAGGATCGTGTTCGCTTGGTTGCGTCTGGCCTCCTTGGCCTTCTGCGCCTCTTCGTACTTGAACTTGCCGTAGTCCATGATCTTGGCGACAGGGGGCTTGGAGTTGGGAGCAACCTCAACCAAATCCAGATCAGCCTCTTGGGCCAGTCGAAGGGCAACGTCGATGGAGACAACGCCGACCTGTTCTCCGGCGGGACCAACGAGTCTTACCTCGGGAACGCGGATTCGGTCATTGGTACGGGGATCGCTGATGCGGGTTCTCCTCTTTCTTCGGTTGCTGTGTCGCATGAACACAGAGCTGCGAATGCACGCAAACGAGAGAGGATTTTCACGACGAGAACGCCAAACACCCTTGAAGTACTACCGAGCTGGAAGGACCAGCGCTGGCGGGGTGTAACTACCCGGTAGCCTTGAGAATCGGCTAACAGGTGGGAGAAGCTCCACTTTCGCACCGGCGTTTTCACCCCGGAGCCTCGTAAAGAGTAGCAGAGCGCCGCGCAAATCACGAAGGAAGCCTGTGACTGGTCTCAACACTCCACCGTCGGACGCAATCGAAGAGGACATTCGTGACATTGCCGAAGTGCCAGCGGTTGAGCTGATCAACACCGTCAGCGTTCACCTCATGAGTGCCGCGGCCGTGAAGCTGGGTCTCGCTGATGACCCGGATGCCGCGTCGGACATCGACCTCGACGAGGCTCGCAAACTCATCACCGCACTAGCAGGCCTTGTTACGGCGGCAGCCCCGGAAATCTCCGACAGCCACGCGCGCCCACTGCGGGATGGCCTGCGTTCGCTGCAACTCGCGTTCCGCGAGGCATCCGCCATTCAGGATGCGCCCGGCGCTGGCCCTGGCGAGAAGCTCACCGGTTCGGTGATCTGAACGCTGCGATCGGAACGCCGTGATCTGAACGCCGTGATCTGAACGCTGCGATCACGCAGTAACGATCACGCAGTAGCAAGCGGTCAGCAGCCGTCAGTCAGAAGCAAGCTTGAGGGTGAGCGAGTCAACGCGCTCGGCGATGACCTCACTCGTTGCCCAACGCTCTTGAAGGCGCGCGAGGAGCGCGTCGAGTGCTTCTCGATCGAGCCCGGGGCTGAGGGTCAACTGCACTAGCAACTCGGGCCCGGCGAGGCGGGCGTTGGGGTCGGCCGGTGCAAGTTGGAGCGCATTCACCGAGTCTTCACCGGCGCAGAGTCGCAGAAACTCTTCCAGCACGACCTGATCCCGAAAACTTGGCGTCCATGGTTGCTCTTGGGCAATCGCCCACAGGGCGGGCCGACGGACTGCGAACTCGGTGCTGCTGCCAGGGTCGATGACGACCAGGTCGGTTTGCTCGCTCGCGGCGGCAAGGGCTACGCGTGGCCCGCTCGCAGGGGACGGCCGAGCAGCCGGGTTCCAGTGGGCCATCGTTTCGACGGAACTGAACACGGGCAGCACCCGTCGACCGTCGGGAGCCGAGACGAGGACGATCGAGAACTCTGAGCTTGTCGCTGCGCCGCTCTCAGAATCTGCCGCCGCCGACTCATCGAGCTGAGCCAGCAACGGAATCAGCAAACGCACCCGGCGAACCGCGTCGATCACGTCAACTTCGGTCAGCGCTCCCGAATGAAATCCGTCGATTGCGGCCATCAGTTCTGCTGGGGCAGAACCGTCGTCATTAGCTGAGGGGTTCGGTAGAAACTCACGACCCGCCCACGGCCGGCCCGCAGAATCTGCTGGCCCATCAGCAATATCCGACATGTTTAGTCGGATGCGACGTCGAGGGCCTCAGCGAGCGTGAAGGCTTTCGCATAGAGCGCCTTGCCGACGATTGCGCCCTCAAGCCCGTGCGGAACAAGCTCGCGCAGTGCGGCGATGTCATCAAGGTCCGCGATGCCGCCGGAGGCGATCACGGGACGGTGCGTGCGGCTCATGACGTCTTGTAGTAACTCGAGATTTGGGCCTTTGAGGGTGCCGTCCTTGGTGACATCCGTCACGACGTAGCGACAGCATCCAGCTTCTTCAAGACGGTCGAGCACCGCCCAAAGATCGCCGCCGTCTTTGGTCCAGCCGCGGGCTGCGAGCGTCGTTCCACGAACGTCGAGGCCGACCGCGATCGCCTCCCCGTACTCAGCAATGACATGGGCGGCCCACTCGGGGTTTTCGAGCGCGGCAGTTCCGAGATTGATCCGCTTGGCGCCCGAGCCGAGCGCGGCTTCAAGGCTTGCGTCGTCGCGGATGCCCCCGGAAAGCTCGATGTTGACCCGACGCGGCGTGTTCTTGATGACCTTCTTGATCACGGCCTGATTGTTGCCGCGCCCAAACGCCGCATCAAGGTCAACCAAGTGGATCCAGTCGGCACCCTGATTTGCCCACGCGTTGGCGGCATCCACCGCGTCACCGTAGCTGGTTTCCGTGCCGGCTTCACCCTGGGTCAAGCGCACGGCTTTCCCGCCAGCGACGTCGACCGCCGGCAACAGAACCAACCGGGGAGTGGTGGCGAACTCGCTCATTGCCGACTTTCATTACCGATGCCTGTTGTTGCACAGGACTGTAGTTGCACAGGACTGCAATTACACAGAAACGCGGAGCTTCCGCGCACAAGCATCTGATCCTAGCCGACGACAAGTTGGACAGCGATCACAGCGTCCCAAGCCAGTTTCGAAGCAGCTGAATGCCAGCCTTGCCGGACTTCTCTGGGTGAAACTGCGTTGCGGATAGCGGTCCGTTTTCAACGGCCGCAAGGAACCGACTGCCGTGTTCCGCCCAGGTCAGGATGGGTTTCGGAAACGGATCGTGAACCTCGAGCGGAAACTCTTGAGCAGCATACGAGTGCACGAAATAGAACCGCTCGTCGCGAATACCGGCGAACAGCTTCGAGTTGGCTGGCGCATCCACCGTGTTCCAACCCATGTGGGGCAGGATCGGAGCGTCCAATCGGGTCACCGTGCCTGGCCACTCCGCTAGGCCCACCGTGTCGTGCCCGCGCTCCACTCCGCGTTCGAACAGCACTTGCATCCCAACGCAAATGCCGAGTACTGGCCTGCCGCCGGTGAGTCGCTTCTCGATCGCAGCCCCTCCGCGCACCGCGTCGAGAGCGGCCATGACCGCGGCGAAGGCACCGACGCCGGGCACGACCAAACCGTCGGCAGCCTCGGCAACGGCTTTGTCTGCCGAGATCGAGACGCGGGCTCCCGCCAACTCGAGCGCCTTGGCGGCCGAGTGGATGTTGCCGGACCCGTAGTCGAGAACGACGACCGATGGCGCCGTCACCGCTACAGGGCGCCCTTCGTTGATGGGATCCCGCTAACGCGGTCGTCGCGCTCGATCGCGGATCGCAGCGCGCGAGCGAACGCCTTGAACTCGGCCTCCGCGATGTGATGCGGATCCCGACCCCCGAGCACCTTGACGTGCACGGTAAGGCCAGCGTTGAAGGCGATCGCCTCGAAGACGTGGCGCACGAGTGAGCCCGTAAAGTGACCGCCGATGAGGTGGTGCTCGAACCCGGCAGGCTCGCCTTCGTGCACGAGATACGGCCGCCCGGAAACATCGACGACCGCTCGCACGAGCGCTTCATCCAGCGGCACAAAGGCATGGCCGAACCGCGAGATCCCCGCCTTATCGCCAAGCGCTTCCTTGATCGCTTGGCCAAGCGAAATGCCGATGTCTTCGACCGTGTGGTGCACGTCGATGTTGGTGTCCCCCGTCGCGTGCACCGTGAGGTCGATAAGCGAGTGCTTCGAGAATGCGGTGAGCAAGTGATCGAAGAACGGCACACTCGAATCGATGACGGATGCCCCAGTACCGTCGAGGTCCACGACAAGCTTGACCGTCGATTCGCTCGTGCTGCGCGCAATGCTCGCGGTGCGCGAAGTCGTCATGGGGTCATCCTACCGACGCCGGGTAGTCGGCTCAGTGCATCCAGAAACACCGTGGTCTCGGCCTCGCTGCCGGCAGTGACACGCAGGTGATGCGGGATGCCGACATCCCGAATCAGGATGTCCTCTGCCAGCAGCGCCTCGAAGGTTGCGTTCGGGTCGGCGACGCCCCCGAACAGCACGAAGTTGGCTGCGCTCGGGAGGGGGATGTATCCGAGTTCGGGGAGCGCGATAATCATGCGGTCACGCTGACGCTTGATGTCGTCGACCATCGCCAGCATCGCCGGTGCGTGTGCCAGTGCCGCGACCGCAGCCGCTTGGGTTAGCGCAGACAAGTGATAGGGCAAGCGGACGAGCCTAATGGCGTCAATCACGGCGGGATCCGCGGCGAGGTACCCCAGTCGAACACCGGCGAACGCAAAGGCCTTACTCATGGTGCGGCTGACGAGGAGTCTGGGCCGATCGCCTAGCAGGCTCAGCGCACTGGGGCCATCGTCGAACTCGGCGTATGCCTCGTCGACGAGAACAATTCCCTCGGTTGCGTCGTATGCGGCCTCGATGGCGTCGAGCTCGAGTGCGGTACCGGTGGGGTTGTTCGGCGAGCACAAGAAAATGACATCGGGTTGCTCGCGCTCGATCGCAGCGACGACCGTGGCTGGGCTCACGCGATAGTCGGCGTCGCGCTCGGCGGTGACCCACGTTGTACCGGTGCCCTTGGAGATGATCGAGTGCATCGAATAGGTCGGGGGGAAGCCGAGGGCTCGCCGGCCTGAACCGCCGAAGGCCTGAAGCACCTGCTGAATCACTTCGTTCGAACCGTTTGCGGCCCACAGGTTCTCGCGCGTAAGGCCATGGCCGAGGTACTGCGCCAGTGACTCGCGAAGCTCGGTGAACTCCCGATCCGGATACCGGTTGACCCCGAGCACCGCGCGCGCAAGCGCCGTGACGATGTCGGTCGCGACATCCTCGGGAATGGGATGCGTGTTCTCGTTGACGTTCAACTGCAGTCGTACGTGCTTCTGCGGAGCGCCGTACGGCACCTGCCCGCGAAGATCATCACGGATGGGAAGATCGGCAAGACTCGTCACTGGGCCAGCCTATTCTGCCGAGCTGCGAGCCCGGCCTAGGAGACGGTTTCGACCTTATCGACTGTTTGGACGGTATCGGCCGGGTCATGCACGGCCCGGCTGAGCAGCAAGAACGGTATCGCCAACGCGGAGACCACGCCGCTGACTAGCAGCGAGGCTGGGTATCCGCCGATGTCGGCCGTGCGACCGAGCACCGGCTGGAAGACAACGCCGCCGCCGCTTCCGAGGAGCGAGTTGAACGAGAGCACCGTTGCCCGCTGCTTCGACGGAATCATGTCGTTGAGGTAAGCACGCTGAACCGGGTCGTCAATTGCCGAGACGATTCCCCACAGCGCAACCAGTGCCACTGCGACCCAGAATTCGGTGGCGAATCCGAGGCCAATCAACACAGCAA
>JBGSTT010000126.1:0-8630 GCA_041736385.1 Rhodoglobus sp.
GAGTTCACGCCCGACCCTTCCACGGCGGATGCCTACCAGTCTGAGGCGGCGCTCGAGCGGGAGTTCATCCGGTTGCTGCAAGGCCAGGCGTATGAGTACGTGACGATTCGGTCTGAGGCTGAGATGCTCGCGAACCTGCGCGTTCAGCTCGAGGCGCACAACGCGCTGACGTTCACCGACGGCGAGTGGCAGCGGCTGCTGAACGAGTACGTAGTGGGCGCCAACGATGGCGCGGTGCAGAAGACGGTGCGCATTCAAGAAGACCACGTGCACGCCTTTCGGCGTGACGACGGCAGCACCAAGAACATCGCGCTGATTGACAAGAAGAGCATCCACAACAACCGCCTACAGGTGATCAACCAGTACGAGGTCGCCCAGGGTGGCGAGGGCGGCGGCGCGTATGCGAACCGCTACGACGTGACGATTCTGGTCAACGGTCTGCCGCTCGTGCATGTGGAGCTGAAGCGGCGCGGCGTCGACATTCGCGAGGCGTTCAACCAGATCGACCGGTACCAGCGGCACAGCTTCTGGGCCGGCTCGGGCCTGTTCGACTACGTGCAGCTGTTTGTGATCAGCAACGGAACGCTGACGAAGTACTACTCGAACACCACGCGGCGCCAGCACCTTGATTCTTCGGATGGTCGGCAGCGGGTGAAGAAGATGAGCAACTCGTTCGAGTTCACGTCGTGGTGGGCGGATGCCTCGAACGCCCCGATTCGCGACCTCGTCGGCTTCACGAAGACGTTCTTCGCCAAGCACGCGCTGCTCGCGATTCTGACCCGCTACTGCGTGCTGACGGCCGACCGCGAGCTGATGGTGATGCGGCCGTACCAGATCGTTGCGACGGAGCGCATTCTGCAGCGCATCGAGATCGCCACCAACTACAAGAAGCTGGGCACGACGGATGCCGGCGGTTATATCTGGCACACCACCGGGTCGGGCAAGACGCTCACGTCGTTCAAGACCGCGCAGCTCGCCTCGCGCCTGCCGAGCGTCGACAAGGTGCTGTTCGTCGTTGACCGCAAAGACTTGGACTGGCAGACGCAGAAGGAGTACGACCGGTTCGAGAAGGGTGCGGCCAACGCGTCGACCTCGACCGCTGCGCTGTCTGCGAATCTCGCGGACCCGGAGCGGCGCATCGTCATTACGACGATTCAGAAGCTGGCGCGGCTCGTGCAGTCGGAGACGGGCCACTCGGTCTACGACGGCCACGTCGTGCTGATCTTCGACGAGTGCCACCGCACGCAGTTCGGCGACATGCACGCCTCGATCACGAAGGCGTTCAAGCGCTACAACCTGTTCGGATTCACCGGCACGCCGATCTTCGCCGAGAACGCTGGCACGGGCGGCAACCCTTCGCTGAAGACGACGGAGCAGGCGTTCGGCGAGAAGCTGCACACGTACACGATCGTCGATGCCATCACCGACAAGAACGTGCTGCCCTTCCGCATCGACTACGTCAACACCATCAAGGTGGATGAAGGGCTTACCGACAAGCAGGTGTCGGCGATCGACACCGAGAAGGCACTGCTCGACCCGACGCGCATCGGCATGGTCGTCGAGTACATCCTCGAGCACTTCGACCAGAAGACCCGGCGAAGCGAGTCGTATGCGGTTCGTGGGGGACACGTTCGCGGCTTTAATTCGCTCTTCGCCACGGCCTCAATCGAGGCGGCGAAGCGTTATTACGCGGCGTTCCAGTCGATGCAGTCGACGATTCCGTCAGACCGTCGGCTGAAGGTCGGAATCATCTACTCGTTCGCCGCCAACGAGGCCGAAGTCGATGGTTTTCTCGACGAAGAGGGCTTCGACCCCACCGGCCTCGACCTGCCCTCGCGGGAGTTTCTCGAGGGAGCGATCGCCGACTACAACGCGATGTTCGGCACGACGTGGAGCACCTCGTCTGACGGCTTCGCCGGCTACTACACCGACCTCTCGAAGCGGCTCAAGAGCCAAGAAATCGACATCGTCATCGTTGTCAACATGTTCCTCACCGGCTTCGACGCGACGACGCTCAACACCCTGTGGGTCGACAAGAACCTGCGGTCGCACGGGCTGATCCAGGCCTACTCGCGTACCAACCGCATCCTGAACTCGGTGAAGACCTACGGCAACATCGTCACCTTCCGCGACCTCGAGCAGCAGACCAACGACGCGATCGCGCTGTTTGGAAACAAGAACGCGCAGGGCGTGGTGCTGCTGAAGCCGTACGGCGAGTACTACGACCAGTACGCGGCGCGGGTCACTGAGCTGCTCGACACGTTCCCGCCTGGGCAGCAGATCGTGGGGGAGCAGGCGCAGAAAGACTTCATCGCCTTGCTTGGCGCAATTCTTCGACTGCAGAACATTCTCACGTCGTTCGACGACTTCGCGGGCAACGAGATTCTGACGCCGCGCCAACTGCAGGACTACAAGTCGAAGTATCTCGACCTCTACGCCTCGCTGCGTCGCCCGACCGACGAGAAGGAGGCGATCAACGACGACATCGTCTTCGAGATCGAGCTCATCAAGCAGGTCGAGATCACGGTCGACTACATCCTGCTGCTGGTGCAGAAGTATCGCGACGAGCGCGGAGACGGCGACGACAAAGAGATCCGCGCCGAGATCACGCGCGCGATCGACGCGAGCCCCTCGCTGCGCAACAAGAAGGACCTCATCGAGGCCTTCGTCGACCGCGTCTCCGTCGCGGGTCAGGTCGACGAGGAGTGGTCGGCCTACGTCGCCGCCCGACGGGATGCTGAGCTCAAGCAGCTCATCACCGACGAGAACTTGCAGCCCGACGCCACCCGGGAGTTCATCGACCGAGCCTTCCGCGATGGCGCCCTCCAGTCCACCGGAGTCGCGATCACTCGCGTGCTGCCCCCGGCCTCGCGCTTCGCGCCCGGCGGCGGTCACGGCGAGAAGAAGCAGCGAGTGCTCGACCGGCTGGGCGAGTTCTTCGAGCGGTACTTTGGGTTGGGTTAGCGAGCGGCGCTACGGGATCTCGATCCGGTGATCCTCGATCGTTATCGATCGTTGTGAGCGGCGCAAGGCTGCAGCCAAGTCTTCCCACTTTCGCTGCTCCGCCGTGTTCGCGTAGTACAGAACATATGTGGGTTTCTTGTTGTGAATTGTGCCTCTGATGCGGCTCACTTCTTGCCACGTCACGTCATCTCGAGATTTTGGACTGTAAAACACTGCGAAGTCTCCCTCGGGCAGGTCAAGACCACGCTTCCCTGAGTCGCGAGTGATGAGCAGCAAGGCCACCTTGCCGGCTCGGAAACGCGCCAATCCTTGACTTCTTGCCTCAGGGGTTTGATCCCCGTGATACGTGACGAGGGTAATGCCTGCGTCCAGCAATCGCGTGGCAACCTCCTCAAGGATCCGAACGTTTCTGAAGAAGACGACACCCTTCTCGCCGACATGTTTCCCAAGAATCGCGAACAACGACTGCAGTTTCGCGCGCGGCTCCGGCATTCGAGATCCCCCGACGGTTCTGGTCTCGATCCGAAGAACTGAGGCGGGGTACCACCTTCTCTCGATCAAGCTGAACTTCGAGATCAAGCGGTGCTCTGCCCAGAAATTTGCCGCCATGTCTTCGAACAGAAAGTCGCCGAGGTGGCTGGCCCACTGAAGTCGCCGCAAGAGAAACCTCAATCGCGGGGTTAGCACCGTACTTCTGCCTTGCACTAGGGGTAGTCGGCCGGACAGTATTCCAGAAATTCGCGGAAAGACATACGACGCGTCGATCGGAGCCTTGATCTCACCGACAATCCAATTTAGGTGTAGGTCAATCTCGTCCTCGATCGCAGCATCCATTCCCTCGACCCAGCGATCAATCACCCCGACGGCGCGGATCTCGGCATGAGGAATATATCGGCGATAAGAGGACTCGGGCATCGTTATGAAAGAGGGCGAAAGGCTCTTGTCGAGGAAGTCGCGGAACGCGGCTTCCTGTCCCGCGGTGATCATGGCCTCTATGTTTGACGCACCGACCTCGGTTGACTTGAGGGGCGTCGTTGCGCTCACCAAGAGCAGGACGCAAGTTGGATCCAAGTGCTGACGAAGGCGCTGTAAGGGTTCGTGGAAACGAACGCCTCCCTCTGCGTAATCGAGGGTGAGGTATGCGTCAAACTCATCAACGATCAATAGTCGAACTGAACTCAATAATTTTACAGGGAGCCGTCCGTCGTTCGCTCGATTGGCAAGCCATCCCGCCATGCCAAAAATGATCTTCCCGCGCTGGAATAGTGGCAGCAGGTGGTGATCGTCGTGCGAGCTGTTCATTCCAAGATCGACGACTGAATATGTCGGGCTAAGCCACCGAGAGCGCTCACGTAATTGCCCCAACAGGCCAACGCGCGGGGCGGTTACCAACACTCGATCGTCTCCGCCGCGCTCTCGCAGAAACATTGCAGCACTCATCCCACAGATGAGTGTCTTGCCCGTCCCTGTCGGCAGAGTCAACACTGCATTCTTGCCCGCAACCAGCTGGTCTGCGCATCGATGCGCGGCAGATATTTGGTACGCCCGTGGCTCATATCCGTTGAGCTTCGCGCCTGACAATAAAATTCGCCGGAGGTAACGTTCGGCAACCGCGCGGTTTGTCAATGTTCAGATTCTTGTGGGACTCCACCCCTCGCCTTGGCGGTTTCTGTGGCCTGATCAATTTCTCGCTTCAGCCGATAGCCCACTACATAGCCGCTGATGACCAGGAAGATCTGGAGGCCCATCATTATTGCGAAGAATCCGTTGTACAGGTAGACAAAAATGCTGGGGAATGCAACTCCGGCGGACAGTCTAAAGTCGTTGAAGAAGAAAACTACACCAGCGGCAAAAAGCACAATTATGGTGGTCATCACCGCGGGTTGCCAGTTGAAGATTTCAGCCAAAGTGTATCGACACTCTCGCCGCGCCTGACGCTCCTTCTCGTCAGTTCTCGACGAGTTCATGCCCCACTTCGTGCGCAGCCCTTGCAGTTTCGACAGCCAGTTTCCCAGCTGAACGTTGAACAGACTGATCAACAATCCGACCATGGTGATAAGGGCGCCCGTCAGACTCGTTACGGTCGTGGGCTCGATGGAATCGCTCATGCCAGCCGCTCAATTAGCTTCTGAACGTGCTCCGATGGGAGCTCGACGAGAAATCGTCCGGGGATAGATGGGCGCCTGCTTGCTGGGATCGCTAGAGGGTCCAGTTCGTACAACTCATCAAGCAGAACAGTGAGCTCCCGGTACGCCACTGCCTCTAGGTGTAGTCCCAAACCGCGGTCTGGCTCGCCGTTGGCGACGTTAGTTGCCGCGTCACCGGCGACGGCCCGGAGGGCTGCAAGGAGATATTGGCGACCTCGCAATCTCCAGACCGATTGCTCCTTCTCGACGAGAACTCTCGAAATGTATGCAGCCCGACCATAAGGCACCGAGAACGCGTTGTAGATCTGATTCGGAGTAGGCGGGCGATCCTCGAAGAATCGCGGAAGAAGCTCAGTTACCCAATCCGTGTATTGCTGAGTCAAGGATTGATAAGTTGTCTCGCCACTCATCCACTCAAGCATCTCGCTCAGGGCGAACTCCGCGAGCGCGTTCGCCGAGTCAGGGTCGGTTCGCAACTTGGCAGCGATTGTCGGTGCGAGCTTGCCTAAGCGAGAGTCGTTCACCTCGAATGAGATTTCCATAACTGTCCTTTTCGTACCTAGTTGGCGATCGGCGCAAACAGCTCTGATTCTGTAGCATTGAGAAGCATTCAGCTAGTGAATTCTTTATGGATCTCCGACCGAAGTACTCAATTCGCCGACTCTGATCCGGGATGGAGGAGCACCGTGGGCATGTTCAAGACGGCAGAGGAGAAATCCGCCGCAAGGGAGGCCGCGGCGCAACGAGTTCTGCGAAAAGAAAAGCTGGCTCAGGAAGCCCGCTACCGCAGCTCGCCGCTGGGTCGAGCGGCGACCGCGCTAGCCGCGGGTGCGACCGTGTTGCAGCTAATTCTTCCGGTTGACGACGACGGATCGCACGCCATCTCTCAGATCGAAGCGATCGGATGGCAGTTACAGTCCGTTGCCTTCGCATTTGACCTTAAGCTCACTTCGTACCCGAACGGCACTGGACAGTTGTCGAGTATCGACTCGGCTAGTCGCCCGATGGGACTCTATCTTTTCCGACGCGGTTGACACGGCAACCCCTCAACGTCCCGTGCCGAGCTAGTAACTTCCAATGCGGCAGGAGGAACTGCGAACGCTCTAGCCCTCCGCCCCAACTCCTCCCGAACCTGCCGTCGCAGCACCTTGCCGATGAGTGACTTCCCAGCTCGTCGACCTCGACGATGCTGGCTGGCACTTTGTAGGCGGCGAGGCGGGAGCGGGCGTGGGAGCGGATGGCGTCGGCGTCGAGTTTGGCGGCGGGTTTGAGCACGACTGCGGCGACGACTTTCTCGCCGCCGCGGGGGCTGGGGAGGCCGACGACGGCGGCATCCGCGATCGGGGGGTGGCTCAGGAGCACGGCTTCGACCTCGGAGGGGGCGATGTTGAAGCCGCCGCTAATGATCAGCTCTTTGATGCGGTCGACGATGGTGATGAAGCCGTCGGCATCCATCTTCACGATGTCGCCGGTGCGCAGCCAGCCGCCGTCGACGAGGGTTTCTCGGGTGTCGTCTGGGCGGTTCCAGTAGCCGCTGAACACCTGCCGTCCGCGGATGAGCAGCTCGCCCGGATCGGCGACAAAACGGGCGGGCTACGCCATCGAGTCGAGGACCGAGCGCAGGTCATCCATGGTGGTGCGGGGGTTGACGATGGCGAAGCGGGTGTTGACGCGGCCGGCGTGTGAGCTTGGCACGACGAAGGAGTGTTGTTCGTCGAGGAGGTGCTTCGACCAGGTTGCGTAGTCCGCGGCATCCCAACCGATGCGTTCGAATACGACGACCGATAATTGCGGTTCGCGCACCAGCTGGAGGTAGTCACGGGCCGCGATCTCGGTTGCGGCCTCGTGGGCGAGTTCGATGGATGCCGTGATGGCGCGACGATAGGCATCCGCCCCATAGGTCGCCAGCGAGAACCACAGGGGCAGGCCGCGGGCGCGGCGCGTGAGCTGCACGGAGTAGTCAGAGGGGTTGAAGTCGCTCGACTCGGTGAGGGTATCCAGATACTCGGCGTGCTGGGTGTGCGCGAGGCGCGCGGTCTCGGGGTTGCGGTAGATGAGTGCGCAGGCGTCGAAGGGCGTGAACAGCCACTTGTGCGGGTCGACGATGAGCGAGTCGGCGCGGTGGATCCCCGCGAACCGGTGGCGGGCGGTCTCGGTGAGGGCCGCGGCGAGGCCGAAGGCGCCGTCGATGTGCAGCCAGAAGTCGAACTCGTCTTTGAGGGCGGAGCGCATCTGGTCGCCGTGCAGCGAGCCGTTGTCGGTGACGGGTACCTTCACGATCTCGACATCCATCACGCGGGTCGCGCTGGCGACCGAGGAGTGCGCCTCGCTAGCCCTGTTTTCAGTCGGCGCTGACAGGTGGTCGAAATGACCGCCCGTTTTGTGCGTTGTGGCCCAGTAGTCAAGCGCACCCTCTAGCTGGGAGCGCCTCCGAATCTGAGTGCGGCCACGAGTACACGTGGGTCCGGCCAGTCTTCGCAGTACTGATATCGATAGGCGAGCTGCACCCGACCGTGTCTTCCAGAATGTCGAATTCGCTGTAGGCGACTCGCTCAGGGTCGGACAAGACCGGGCAGTCGATCTTGTTCCGGTCGCGGTATTCGGACGACCGCGCGGGACTCGCCTGCCCGACTACAACTACTGACGCGCCGGCATCGAGGTAGTCCCGATACTCGGTGTTGAGGCGCGCGGCTCGATCGACTCCGCAACTGCATCCGAAGTGTCGCCAGAACAGGATTAGGGCCGCGCCATCCTGCCAGAATGTCGACAGTCGGCGGGGCTGCCCGGAGTGGTCCGTGAGCTCGAGGTCGGGCGCTGGGTCTCCCGACTTGAGGGGTTCCCGCCAAAGTATCCGCCCAATTCGAGCGTGTGCAATCCGAATGGGCGGCCTTCTTCACCTCGCTAGCTAGTGTCACCGGGGCATCCTCGGCGTGAGGCGCAGAGACTGCCCGCGGTCGTCTGAAGCTCATAGCTGGCCTACAGCCAGCACATAGGGTCGGAAAATACCGTGAGTTGAAGAGCCGGGACGTCCGGCCCGAGCATCCGGAGGATTCACATGGCAAAGGCACACGCTCAACGATGGGCCGCAGTAGCGGTGGCGGTAGTTCTCATGGGGGCGGCCACTGGCTGCTCCAGCACAAATGCCCCGGCCGGGGATTCCTCGACCCAGGCAAACCCGACGGCTCCCGCCGACAGTGGATCGGCGGCGTCGAGCGACACCGCCGCGATGTGCGACGCGTTCGCCCAGATCGCAGCCGGTGCGACCGGGTCCGATCCGACCACGAAGGAGGGTTGGGACCTCAAGGTCGAGTGGACGACGGTGTTCGTGGACGCCGCCCCGCTTGAGTGGCAATCCGCGGCCCAGACCTATCTCGGAATCGTCGAGGACCGCGAAGTCTTGTTGGCCTCGTACGACTACCCGTTGATCACCGATCTGCCCTCCGACGTACGCAGCGCGTTCATCGCCGACCACACCGATGCGCAGAACGAGGCGAACACCTTCATCGCGTTCGCGAAGGA
>JBGSTT010000157.1:0-2755 GCA_041736385.1 Rhodoglobus sp.
CGCCGCTCAGCGCGAGGTGGCGAACGCATGAATGATGCCGGCGGCATCCCGGTGGTCGAGCGAAGTCGAGACCTACCGACAAGCACTACTCCGCCAGAAGCTCAAGCCCCGGGGCGCGTGCGTAGATCAGGTCTCCAGTGAGGATGGGCAAGTCCTTCGCAATGGCGCTGGCTGCAATCCACCGATCTCCAGTGTGCACCTTGTCTGAAAGTGCGTGGCCGACTTTCCGGCAGTCGGCAGTGAGGTGCGCATACGCCTCCACTACGCCCCGATCCACGTCGATGGTAGGCGTCGCATCCAATCGCTCGCGAGTCGCGGCCAACCTCCGGTCGCCCCATCCGGCCGAAAAGGCACCGGCAAGAATCTCGGCGCGGGTCTGGAAGGAAATCACCGTCCGCTTACCTGCAAGCAACCCAATCCAAGTCTCGACAGGATGACCCTACTTCTCGGCAATTTCCTTGGGCGTCACAAAGATCGCACTGAAGGCATCCGTGTCCAGCAGGACACCCTGCGACCCCACGCTCAGGACCTCAGCGCCTCTAGGAAGGCACTTGCCTCGCCTTCGGTAAGGCCGGGAATGCCACCGGCCACGGGGCCAGGGGCGGTCGCAAGAATCTCATCGAGCGGCACTGAATCGCGAATCCCGGCCGTTGCTCCCACAGAAGCCAGCCCAATCGATGCGCCATGGATCTCTGCAACCCGGCCTCGTGAGTCACGCTCGGGGGCGCCCGTCACTGACACGTATGCGCCAATCAGCTGCCCAACTTCGAGGTCATTCTCCACCTTAGGAAGAGCAAATTCGTTGCCCACATCGTCTTGCACCAAGAGTCGATGGCTCTTGAGGTTCACGGCAAAGAGCCGACCGACGACGGTAACGGCGTCCGCAGATGAATCCGTTGACGGCGCTCGCCATGTCTCGCGGTGTGTTTCGGCAGTCTTGAATACCCGTCGCACCAACCCGCCGACTTTGAACTCAACCTCGGGAGCGGCCTTTTGCAGCGCCACCGTCAGGTCAGCTGCGCTCCCGGCCAGTGTGTCGCTTACCCACTCGGGGCGGGTGTCGAGCGCGATGCTCTGCACCAGCGCCTCGAACTTCTCGTCGAAGCTTTCCTCTTCTGCAAGATCGAAGTCGAGGGCGTGCTCATCGACATTCGCCCGACGCGCAAGCACCCGGGTGCTGCCAGGCGCCAGACCGATCGTCAGGCGCGCGACTCTCTCAACACGCTTCGGGGGCCGACCCAGGGCTTCAGCATCAGTCTCGGGGCGGCCGAGCTTCGTCGCAATATCTTTGAGGCTCTGCACGATGGCCAGAAGCTGGTCAGCATCCAACTCACCTTCAGGCGCTTCCCCGCCGATGAGGCGGAACTCGAATTGTGTAGTCATCGCAATCACCTCCGCACACTCCCAAGATCCATCGGAGCCAGACGATACCGCGGCGGTCCGACACGCCGCTGCGACCCCAGCGTAGCGGGGTGCGTCCCAGAGGGCCGCTAGTTCTCTACCGCCGCTTCGAACAGGGTGCGGTAGGCGCCATATCCCTCGGTCTCAAGCTGGTCGACGGGCACGAAGCGCATCGCCGCCGAGTTCATGCAGTAGCGCAGCCCGCCCGCCTCGCGCGGCCCGTCGTTGAAGACGTGACCAAGATGGCTGTCAGCGGATGCCGAGCGCACCTCGGTACGCGACATCCACAGTGTCTTGTCGGTCTTGGTGGCAACGAATCCCGGGTCGATCGGCTTTGTGGAGCTCGGCCACCCGGTTCCGCTGTCGAACTTGTCGGTCGACGAGAACAGCGGCTCGCCCGAGACGACGTCTACGTAAATGCCGTCGGCATGGTTATTCCAGTACTCGTTTCGGAAGGCGGGCTCGGTGGCATCCTCCTGCGTCACGCGAAACTGGTTGGGGGTGAGCTTGGCAAGCGCCTCTGGGCTTTTTACGAACGTGGACTTCTGGTCGGTCACGATGACTCCTTTGAGAGTGCGCCGCTGGGTGCGGCATCGGTGATTGCAACCAAGGTCCGCTGGGATTTGGTCCCGCGAACCTGAAAACTCTCTGTGAGTTGCACCAGTGGTCGAGTCGAAAGTGATAACGTACGCAATAACGTACGTTAGGAGCATCATGGCGATCACCGCAACAGCCGCGCGCAAGGACCTCTATCGGCTCCTCGACGAAGTCAACACCGATCATGACGAGATCGAGATCACGTCCAAGAGCGGATCCGCCTACTTGGTGTCTGCCCACGAGTATCGGGCGCTGAAGGAGTCAGCGCATCTCCTGCGCTCCCCCGCCAACGCCGTTCGACTGGCGAGTTCTGCAAATCAGGTGCGCGAGGGTCGGGTGACGGTCCGTGAGCTGATCGAGGCCGAACCCGCCACCCCGTGACCCTTCAACTCGCGTTCACCGACGAGGGTTGGGATGACTATCAATACTGGGTCGCCACCGATCGACGCATCCTCAAGCGCGTCAACGCCCTGATCGCCGAGGCGGTTCGCACGCCGCTAAGCGGCACCGGAAAGCCTGAGCGGCTTCGGTACATCGACGGCTCGCCGTGGTCGCGACGGATCACTCAGGAGCATCGCCTCGTGTACTCCTTCGACAGCGAGCAGCTCATCGTGTGGCAGTGCCGCTTCCACTACTAGGCCCGCCCCACGCTCACCCCACCCGCACGGCACCCCACCCGATAGACTGACCCGCACGCGACCGCAACGGCCTCTGCCAGCCGCGGTCGCATCCGGCGCCTGCTGACCCGAGTGGCGGG
>JBGSTT010000171.1:0-15633 GCA_041736385.1 Rhodoglobus sp.
CATCGGCATAGAATCGTGGTCGCCAGCGGGAGTGGTGAAATTGGCAGACACGCAGGATTTAGGTTCCTGTGCTTTCGAGCGTGCGGGTTCAAGTCCCGCCTTCCGCACACGCGAGTTATCGGCAATTTACAGCGGGAGCCAGTATCATAACGGCACCGTTACCAACCGTGACAACTCCGTAGCGTCCGACCCGATCGTGCCGTACTCGATGAAAGGCCTTGCGTGAACGTGCTACCAGCGAGCGGACTGTTCGACGTTGAATCAGCCATTACGAATGCCGGAGTATGGGGGCTCGTTCTGGTCTGCGCGATCGTCTTTGTCGAAACCGGACTGCTGATCGGCTTCCTCTTGCCCGGCGACACTTTGCTCATCATCACCGGCGTACTGACCTACACCGGAGTGATCCCCTTCCCGATCTGGTTTGTCGTGTTGTGCATCTTCATCTCGGCGGTGCTCGGCGACCAGCTCGGCTACTACATAGGCCACAAATCGGGCCCGGCCATCTTCGAGAAACGGTCGAGCGGCTTCTTCTCCAAGAAGTCGGTCGCGCGCACCCAGCACTTCTTCGACAAGTACGGCGGCTGGGCGGTCACGATCGCACGCTTCATCGGTGTTGTACGCACGATCGCGCCGGTTGCCGCCGGAGTCGGCAAGATGCCGTATCGCAAGTTCGTGTTCTTCAACATTCTCGGGGCATTCCTCTGGGGCGTCGGCTTGACACTGCTCGGCTGGGGCGTTGCGCACATTCCCGGTGTCGCCGAGATCGTGACTCAGTACATCGACATTGTGCTCATTTCCGTGATCTCCATCGCTCTGATCGGCATCGCGTACCACCTGATCTCTGAGCGCGTCAAGATGCGAGCTGAGCAACGCCGCGAAGAGGCGGGGCTGCCAGCTCTCGAGACGAGCGACGAGCACTAGGCTGGCGCATCCTTAAGCGGATGCCGTGACCGGAGCGCATCGATGCCCTGCTGGGCTCCACGGCGCACGTCGATCTCGGGGTCTTTGAGCAACGGTCGCAAGGCTTCACTGGCGGATGCATCGCCAACAGCTCCGAGCGCCCTAGCGGCGGATGCTCGAACGCGTGCGACCTCGTCCGCCGTCAGCGCTATCAGGGTCTCGGCGACTGGCAGTGAACGCGTGGCAGCGACACGAGTCGCCATTTCCCTCACTCGCCAGGCCTGATTGCTGAGCGCAGCAGTCACAGCGGGTGCAGCGGAGTCATCCCAGACATAGAGCAAGGCACGCATGCCCCACAGCTCTGGCCAGTACAACGGCGGCGCACCCCCAAGGATCCCTTGGGCGTGACGCCCACCAACAACCAGCAGAAACTCTTCGCCGGAATTGAAGCCGCCGACAAGGGCGATCGCACGAGTCACGACCTCGGCTTCGCCCAACTTGGTTACGGCCGTTGCAAGGCGTTCTTCAGTCGAGTCGTCGAGCGCGACGCCGTGTTCGGCGTTGGGTGTTGCATCCGGATTCACCTTGCCACTCTACGCAGCGCGGCTATTCCATTCAGAACGCGAGCCCGATTCATCACGCCGAACCGTCTCAGCGCGTTCAGTCCAGCCGAACCCAGATCGAGGCGAGCGCATCGTGACTCAGCCTGATCGGCTCGCCAGACAGCACAACCGACGCACCGGTCGCGTCGCGCTTGCTCACCCTGACGACAGCATCCAGAGCGACGCCTTCTGCTTTGAGGTGGCGCAGCAGCAGCGGATCTCGGTCGCTGATGCGAACCACCGGCCCGCCATCCGACTCGGTCAGCGCAGCTGCGGCTGGCCGGATAATCGTGCCGTCGACTCCCGGAATCAGGTCGCCATGCGGGTCGCGGCTCGGGTGGCCGAGTTCAGCGTCGATGGCCTCGAGCAGCCGGTCGCTCAGCGCGTGCTCAAGCACTTCGGCCTCGTCGTGCACTTCATCCCAGCTGTAGCCGAACTTCTCGACGAGCCACGTTTCGACGAGGCGGTGCCGACGAATCATCCGGAGGGCCAGCCTCGTTCCCGCCGGGGTCAACTCGACGGCGCCGTACGGTTCATGCTCCACGAGGCCTTGCGCGACGAGCTTCTTGACCATTTCGGTGACGGATGACGCAGCCAAGCCCAACCGCGCAGCCAGCACCGAGGTCGTGATTTTCGTCGGTTGCCACTCGGTGTGAGAGTAGATGACCTTGACGTAGTCCTCGATTGCAGTGCCGTGCAAAGCCACGGGTCAACCCGCAATCACGAGCACGATGAGCAACACGTTGATGGCGACGATGGCGCCCGTCGACACCCAGCCGGCCCACTTGAGCCAGGCGGCATTGGCGAACTCACCCAGTTCGCGCTTCGAACTTGCCAGCCACACCAGAGGAATGAGCGCGAACGGTATTCCGAAGCTCAGCACCACCTGACTCAGGATGAGCGCCTGCGTTGGGTCGAAGCCGATCAGCAAAATGACCAAAGCTGGCACGAGAGTGATCACCCGGCGCAGCAGTAGCGGCACACGCACTTTCAGCAAGCCGCCCATGATGGATGACCCGGCGTAGGTTCCAACGCTCGTCGATGCCAGGCCAGAGGCGAGAAGCCCGATCGCGAACACGACCCCGACCACTGGCCCCAAGGCTCCGACAATCGCCGCGTGCGCACCCTCGATCGAGTCAGTTCCATCGATTCCTCGAAGCGCGGATGCCGCGAGCAGCAGCATTGAGATGTTGACAGCCCCAGCGACCAGAAGGGCGCCACCGACATCCCAACGAGTGCCCTTCAGAAGAGCCCGAATGCGAACGGGGTCCTTCGTTACGCCGAAGCGGTCCCGCGCTAGCGCGGAGTGTAGGTAGATGACGTGCGGCATGACGGTTGCCCCGAGCATGCTCGTCGCGAGCAGCACCGAGTCGGTGCCCTCGAAGCGAGGGATGATGCCGGCGACCGCCTCTGCCGGGTCGAGTCCGGCAAAGAAGAGGCCGGAAACAAACCCGACCACGATGACCCCGAGCAGGGTGACGATGACGATCTCGAACGAGCGTTGCCCGCGCCTCGATTGCAGCGACAGGAGCGCCATCGACGCGATGCCGACGATCAGACCGCCGATCGGCAGTGGAAGGCCAAACAGTAGGTACAGGGCGATCGCTCCGCCAAGCACCTCGGCGATGTCGGTCGCAGCCGCAACAAGCTCGGCCTGCAACCAGTAGAGGCGCCGGGGTGTCGTCGGCAGCCGCTCACCGAGGATCTCGGAGAGGCTCTGGCCGGTGACGATGCCGAGTTTGGCTGACTGGTACTGCACGAGCACCGCAACCGCATTGGCGAGGATCAGCACCCACAGCAGCAGGTAGCCGTAGCGGGCACCGGCGGTGAGGTTGGCGGCGACGTTGCCGGGGTCAACGTAGGCGATAGCCGCAACGAAGGCTGGGCCGAGCATGAGCAGTGTCGCCCTCGCACGCACCGGCTGATCGGTGTTGACTGCCGCCACCCTCCGATTTTTCGGCATACCGAAACTCTAGCTCGATCGAGTGTCAGGACGAAAGTCACTTCCGCGTGGCGCTGCGACCGGGCATGCTCGACACATGAACGTCATCGAGCAGTCCAAGCTAGCCATCGTCGGTGCCGGTGCCGTTGGCACATCCCTGGCATACGCGGCAATGATTCGGGAGTCGGCCAGAGAGGTTGCGCTCTACGACACGAACACCGCGAAGGTGCAGGCCGAGGTGCTCGATCTTGCGCACGGGTCTCAGTTCACCGGGGTTTCGCAAGTGATTGGATCATCCGATCTCGACGTGGTGACCGACGCGAACGTGGTGGTGATCACCGCTGGCGCCAAGCAAAACCCAGGCCAAACT
The DNA here is from genome assembly GCA_041736385.1 of Rhodoglobus sp. Lineage (GTDB taxonomy): Bacteria > Actinomycetota > Actinomycetes > Actinomycetales > Microbacteriaceae > Rhodoglobus. The sequence goes on from JBGSTT010000171.1 coordinate 3,815, forward strand.
AGGCTCGATCTTGCCGGCGAGAACGTCGAGATACTGCGGGATCTCCTGCCAAAACTTCTCGAGCGCGCTCCGGAGGCGGTCTATATTCTGGTGTCGAATCCGTGCGACGTACTCGCGGTCGCAGCCCAACAGATCAGCGGGCTGCCGAGTTCACGTGTCTTCGCCTCTGGCACGGTGCTCGACTCGTCGCGTTTGCGCTGGTTGCTCGCTCAACGGGTCGGCGTCGCCACGTCTAGCGTGCACGCCATGATCGTCGGAGAACACGGTGACTCCGAGTTCGCGATGTGGTCTCAAGCCAGAATTGGCCCGGTGCCGATTCTCGAATGGGCGCTCGACAACGGCAAGCCGCTTGATCGCGAAGATCTCGCTCGCATCGCCGAGGATGTCAAGACTGCGGCCTACCGGGTGATTGCCGGAAAAGGTGCGACCAACTTCGCGATTGGACTGTCAGGAACACGGATCGTCGAGGCGATCCTCCGCGACGAGAATCGCATCCTTCCGGTGAGTTCAGTGCTCGACAACTATCGCGGAATATCCGGGGTCGCGCTCTCGGTGCCCAGCGTCGTGAATGCTGCGGGAGTCGCGCGCGTGATTGACGTACCGTACTCCGACGACGAGATGAAGCTGCTCGAGGCATCCGCCGCCGCGCTGCGAGCCTCACTGAATGGGCTCGGCTTCTAACCCAACGCTCTTTTCCCGCAACACTCTTGTTATCGCAGCAGTTCGCCCCGCGTGGCCAACAAGGCAGAGAAGGCGAGTTTTCGGTGGCTGATTGCGTTCTTTTCGTCGGCCAGGAGCTCGGCAGAACTCACCGAGAGGCCAGCCGGCTTGAAGATCGGGTCGTAGCCGAAGCCGTTCGCGCCGCTGCGCTCGTGCAGCACCGTCCCGTGCCAAGTCCCGCGCTCCACGAACTCTGACGCACCAGACTCGCCCGGGATGACTAACGCCGCCGCACACACGAACTGCGCCGCCCGGTTTGCCTCGATCCCCAACTTGAGGAGCAACTTCGCGACATTATCGGCGTCATTCCGAGTGCCGGCGTAGCGAGCCGAATGGATGCCGGGCGCCCCACCGAGCGCATCCACGCAGATGCCAGAGTCGTCAGCAAGGGCGGGCAAGCCGGTGTAGGCGCATGCCGCGCGCGCTTTGATCAGCGCGTTCGCCTCGAAGGTCGCACCGTCTTCAACGGGCTCCGGTCCGTCATACGCAATGAGCTCGATGCCGTCGAGGGTCGTGCCGAGGATCGCACGCAGTTCGGCGACCTTATGGGCGTTGTGCGTCGCCAGGACGACGCGGATCGGAGCGACAGTGGCCATCGCTACGCGGTTCGCTGCTGCGCCAGGGTCGCGGTCTGAATCGCGGTGAGCTCGGCAACCCCGCCGACGGCAAGGTCGAGGAGGGCATCCAATTCGCGCCGGTCAAAGGGAGCCGCTTCAGCGGTGCCCTGCACCTCGACGAACAGTCCCTTGCCTGTTACGACGACGTTCATGTCGGTTTCGGCGCGCACATCTTCAACGTAGGCCAGGTCGAGCATTGGTGCCCCGTCGATGATGCCAACGCTCACGCCCGCGACACTGTCGTGTAGCGCCTTGGCGTTCTTGCCAATGAAGTTCTTCTCGCGCCCCCACTCGATGGCATCGGCGAGCGCGACGTAGGCGCCCGTGATGGCCGCGGTGCGCGTGCCGCCATCGGCTTGAAGCACGTCGCAGTCGATCACGATGGTGTTCTCGCCGAGCGCTTTGGTGTCGATCACCGCGCGCAGCGAGCGGCCAATCAATCGCGAGATCTCATGAGTACGTCCGCCGATCTTTCCCTTGACGGACTCGCGGTCCATCCGGTCATTCGTTGATCGCGGGAGCATCGCATATTCCGCGGTGACCCAACCCCGACCTTTGCCGGTGAGCCAGCGCGGTACCCCGTTCGTGAACGATGCGGTGCACAGCACCTTCGTGCGACCGAAGGAGATCAGTGCAGAGCCCTCGGCTTGATCGCTCCAGCCACGCTCAATCGTGACGGGACGCAATTCATCGGCTTCGCGGCCATCGTGACGGGTCATCTAGTTACTCTCCTGTTGAATTTGGCGGGTAGGGGCTGGCAGGTGAATCGCGCCAGTATCGAAGGTGTCAACTCGCACGACTTCTGGCCCAAGAAAGCGTCTTGCGAGTTGCTTGAATGCGGCTTTATCGTCGCCGGTGGCCTCGAAGCGGTAGCTCGGGGCATCCACTGCCGTTCGTTCGAGATCGTGGGCGACGAGCGTGCGGTACACGTCGAACGCGGTCTCCCCGGCGCTGGAAACGAGCGTCACAGCATCCCCCATCACATATTGGATCGCAGCAGACATGAGCGGGTAGTGCGTGCACCCGAGCACGAGGGTGTCGATATCGGCGGCCTTGAGCGGTTCAAGGTATTCTTTCGCAACCGCGAATAACTCGGTGCCGCTGGTCACCCCGGCCTCGACGAACTCGACGAATCGTGGGCACGCGCGCGTAAACAATTGCAGCTCGGATGCCGCGGCGAACGCATCCTCGTATGCCAGTGAGTTGATCGTCCCGACGGTACCAATGACCCCGACCCGCCGGTTTCTGGTCTGGCGAACCGCCGCCCGCACGGCTGGCTGAATCACTTCAACCACCGGAATTCCATACCCGCCGGTAAATCGTTCACGAGCATCACGAAGCATTGCCGCTGACGCCGTATTGCAGGCAATCACGAGCACCTTTACACCCTCTGCGACGAGCCCATCCATCACCGCGAGCGCGTATCCACGAACCTCAGCAATCGACTTCGGGCCGTACGGCGAGTGGGCGGTGTCCCCGACATAAACAATTGACTCGCGAGGCAACTGGTCGATGATGGCGCGAGCTACGGTGAGGCCGCCAACACCACTGTCGAAGACTCCGATCGGCGCGTCACTCACGACAGCCAACTTACCGCCCCGTTGCGAGTGGCGGCGCTGGCTAGGCTTGCTGACATGTCAAGTGCGCTCTACACCGACCGCTACGAGCTCACGATGCTTGATGCCGCGCTTCGCAGCGGACGGCACGACCGCGAGTCGGTGTTTGAAGTGTTCGCACGCCGATTGCCGGATGGCCGCCGCTTCGGTGTGGTGGCCGGCACCGGCCGCTTGCTTGAATTGATCCAAGATTTTCAGTTCGGCGATAGCGAGCTTGCGTGGTTGCGCGACAACGAGGTTGTCAGCGACGACGCGCTCGACTGGCTTGCTGACTACCGTTTCCGCGGCTCGATCTCGGGCTATCGCGAGGGCGAGTTGTACTTTCCAGGCTCACCGATCCTCATCGTCGAAGGCAGCTTTGCCGAGGCGGTGATTCTCGAGACGCTGATCTTGAGCGTGCTGAATTACGACTCGGCCGTGGCATCCGCCGCCGCAAGAATGCGGGCAGCTGCCGACGGAAGACCGCTCGCTGAGATGGGATCGCGCCGCACGGGAGAGCACGCGGCGGTGGCTGCGGCCCGTTCAGCGTTCATCGTTGGCTTCGCCGCTACCAGCAATCTGGAGGCTGGCCGCCGTTGGGGCGTGCCGACCATGGGAACCGCGGCGCATTCATTCACGCTGCTACACGACACTGAGCGCGAGGCATTCGAGGCGCAGGTGGCCGCGCTTGGCTCTTCGACGACGCTCCTCGTTGACACCTATGACGTTCACGCGGCTGTCGCCCTCGCTGTGGAGGTTGCCGGAACCGAACTTGGCGCCGTTCGCATCGATTCTGGCGACCTCCCAGCGGTCGTTGCGGCTGTGCGAGTGCAACTCGATTCCCTTGGCGCCACTAAGACCCGCATCACCGTCACGAACGACCTCGATGAGTACACGATTGCGGCACTTCGCGCGGCGCCCGTTGACTCGTACGGGGTCGGAACTTCTGTGGTGACCGGCTCGGGGAGTCCGGCCGCCGGATTCGTCTACAAGCTCGTCGCACGCACCGACGACGACGGACAGTGGGTGTCTGTTGCCAAGAAGTCGCCAGACAAAGCGAGCGTTGGCGGCCGCAAGTTTGCCGCGCGTGTGCTTACCGACGGCGGCACCGCGGAGCGTGAAGAGATCAGTATTGGTGCCCAGTCGGCAACCGCTGGCGCGCGCGATCTGTTGGTCGACTTCGTAACCGATGGCACGGCAGCAGCGGCATTCATGGGATCGGCAGGCACCGCGGCGGCACGCGCACATCACGAGATCGCGATTCGTGAACTGCCGGATGCCGCCTTCCGCCTGAGTAAGGGCGAACCGGCAATACCGACGGTGTTTGTCTGAAGCTTAAGCCCTGCTACTTGAGCTTCTCGAAGATTTCTTTGCACGTCGGGCACACCGGAAACTTTTCGGGATCGCGCCCTGGCACCCACAGTTTGCCGCAGAGGGCCCGAACCGGCTTGCCACTCAGCGCGGACTCCATGATCTTGTTCTTCGGCGCATAGTGCGAGAACCGCTCGTGGTCCCCCTCTTCGACCTGCTCGCGATTGAGAAGTTCTTCAAGTTCGCGGTCAAGGGTGGAAATGCCGCCGCCTACGGTGTCGCTGTCAGCCATGAACCGATCCTAATTCCGCAAGGCGAATGCGAGAAGCTCGGGGGCCCGCTTCGCTAGCAGTCGGCCGCCAAGTTGCACTCCCCCGATGAATGACGCGACGCCGATGGCAAGGCCAGCACCGAGGGCCGAGCGATACCAAGTCTCAGAGGTGGCGTTGCCGAGGATCATGAAGTACACAACCGGGCTCGACAGGACGATCGCTCCGAAGAACGCGATGGCTTGCGCCCCTGAGCCGCTTGAGCCATCCGATTGTGGCTGTGGTTGCGCAAAGGCATTATCGCCAGGATGCACGGTTGGGTATGGCGATGTGGCAGAGAGCACGCTCGAGATGCCGAGAGAGGCGAGCAGCAGACACGTGCTAAGGCCGATGAGGCCGGGGATTGTCGACCAATAGCCTGAAATGAGTGCGGTGACGTAGCTGCCGACGAAAATCAGTGGCACACCAAGGAGCAGGGCGGGAACGCTCCGCCCCCATCGATCGGCAACGCCAGGAACTTCGGCGACGATGTGAGTCCAGAACGCCGTGTTGTCGTGAGCGATGTCGTTGTGAACGAGCCAACCAAGGAAGAGACACATGATCGGTACCGGGATCCACGATACGAAGATCGCTGGCACCCCAACCCCGAGAAGCGACACGACAATGACGATGGGAACCACGGGAATGGCGGCGACGGCAAGCCCGTATCTCGGATCACGGCCCCAGTAGCTGAGGCTGCGTGAGGCAACAGCCCAGCCGGGTGATGCTGGCACGCGAGCGAACCAACCGAGCGCGGTGCGTTCAACAACGATCACCTGGCGAGCCTTGCGTGCACTCAGTGCGCGCACGATCACAAACCACGCTGCCGCCAGTGCCGCGATCGTTAGCACGGCGATCAGGATCTTTAGTGCAGCGTCGACCGGTCGACCAATCGCAATATCGCCGGCTGCACTCCAGGGCGCTCCCCAAGGAGTCCATGCAGCGAACGCGGTGATACGTCGGGCTGCCGGCAGTACTTGGCTTTCCCAATCGCTCATGCCGATAAGGACGAGTGCTGGGGCTGAGACAGCGATGGCGAGCGACACCACGATGCCGGCCGCATCTCGTGCCCTGCGCGAGGATAGAACAAAGCCCGCGACGGCCGCGCTGACTCGTCCGGCAAGAAGCGCAGTCACGATAATCAGGATGCCGCTGACGACGGCGACCACGGCGGCAGTCGGGTTCGCGATCCAGACCGAGACGCTGACGATTGCTCCTATTGCCAACAGAGCCAGCGGGGTGCTTACGAGCCCGGCAACGACGATCGCTACTGCCAGTGGTGCCGGCCGGAGTCCGAACAGCACAAATCGGCGGGGGTCGAGCGGATCATCCGCCCCGAACGCGAGCGGCAGGAGAAAGAACAAGAGGCTCGCGAAGCTGCCGGCGCACACAACGACAACGCGCGCGATCTCAGGGGTTGTCGCTTGCAGCGGGCTGACTAGCGTGAGAACGACAGCGACAACCGCGATGGCAACGAGGGCACCACTCACGGCACCAATCGTTTGCGCACGGCTGCGCTGAACACTATTGGCCAGAACGTCGAGCTTCAGTTGGAGAAGGTGTGTAACCACTCGAGCTCCTCTACGGTTCGACCACCGCGAGCGAGTTCGACGAAGCGTTCTTCGAGGGAACCGTCCCCCCGCACCTCGTCCATGGTGCCGTCCGCGAGGATCGAGCCGTTCACCACGATCGCGACGTGGTCACAGATGCGCTGCACAAGGTCCATGCTGTGACTGGAAAGCAGCACGGTCCCCCCTGCGTCGACATACCCGCGGAGAATCTCGGTGACGGTTGCCGCAGACACGGGGTCAACCGATTCGAAGGGTTCGTCGAGCACCAACAGCCGTGGCGAGTGGATCATCGCGGAGGCGAGTGCGACCTTCTTGGTCATTCCCGATGAGTAGTCGGTGACAAGGCGACCCATCGCATCCTCGATGCGAAAGGCTGCTGCGAGATCAGCGGCACGGGAGCGAGCGGTCGCGGCGTCAAGTCCTCGCAGCACTCCGGTGTAGTACAGCAACTGGGCACCGGTGAGACGATCAAATAAGCGCAAGCGATCCGGAAGCACCCCCATCTGCCGTTTTGCTTGAGCCGGATCAGTCCAGACGTCCGCTCCGTGAACAACCACCGAGCCGCTATCCGGACGGAGCAGACCGGTGATCATCGACAACGTCGTCGTTTTGCCTGCGCCATTCGGTCCGACGATGCCGTAGAACGAGCCCGCGGTAATCGTCAGGTTGATGTCAGCAACGGCAACCGTGTCGTCAAAACTCTTGGACAGGGACCGCACCGAAAGCACCTCGGGTACTGGCGCTGGCTCTGGCAGCGGCAGTGCCGTCAACGCCAGCCTCACCACTGGTGTCACCACTGGTGTCACCTCGGGTGTCACCTCGGGTGTCTGCTCTGACGTGTGGGAGGCTGCTGGCTTTACCTTGGCCGGTTTTGAGCGCGCTTGGGGTTTCTTCGTCGGGGATGGCTTCACTCGAGCGGGGAGCGGCCGCCCGGCTGTGCGCTTAGCCGGCTTGCGACCAAAATCGTTCTCTGCAGGGCTGTCCACGGTTCCAACCTACCAAGTGCGCCACGCCAAGCTGATTCGGGATCACGAAACCGCCACGAAGCCCAGGACTGAGGACTGAATCGCAGATCGATTGGATACCTTCTCGCCGCACATGGTGGTCTCCAGATCGTCAATGCGTCGTGAACGCCAAGCGAACAGGTACCTGCGCATTGCTGAACGACTGAGTTGAGATCTGAAGCTCGTCGCAGAGGGGATCCTGCCGGATGAGAGCGGTGTTCGTGTTCACCGAGGCGTTGCCCCGCTCATCGAAGTCACCGGCGGCTTTGTCGACGATTTGAGTGTTCGCGAGAACGACTACCTCACCGCCGGACTGCATGGGACCTCACTCGCAGAGATCGACTGGCGATTCGACCAAATCATCAGCTTTGCCGAAATCGGTCACGTTCTGGACACGCCGTACAAGCATCTGTCGAGCGGCATGAAGGTTCGGATCGCCTTCCCGGTGATCTCGAGCCTGGAGGAGCCGATCATTCTCGTTGACGAGGTGCTCGCGGTAGGCGACACGGCTTTTCGTGAGAAGTGCTACGGCCGAATCTCGGAACTGCTAGCTGGCGGCCGAACCCTGTTCTCCGTGTCCAACAACGAGCATTATTTTTACAGGTTCTCCGCGCGCGGGCTGCACCTCAACGGCGGCAAGCTCGTGCTCGACGTACCAATCGAGGAAGTACTCGCGCGAAACGCCAGCAGTATCGTCGTCTGAGTGCACCGTCTCTCGGGCTCTGGTTGGCTGCGTCGGGTACGGTGGGCCGCATGGCTAAGAAGACCGACGTCATTCCGGCAGGTCCGATGGTCGTGCGCGGAATCGACCGGGTACTTACGGTGCAGCGACCAGCGGTGTTGGCTCACATCCGCAGTATTCGGCGAGGTCGGCCCGCCGCGACGCCGGCCGCGATTATCCGCACGCTTGAGAGCCGTTACCTCGCAGCGGTCACCACGAGCGGCGCAGTCGTGGGGGCTAGTTCGGCTTTTCCAGCAATCGGGACCGGAACTGCACTTGCCCTGTCGGCCGCCGAAACTGCCGCTTTTCTTGAGGCGAGCGCACTCTTCGCTCAGTCAATCACCGAAGTCCACGGCATCGTCGTGGATGAGCCCGATCGCGCCAGAGCCCTGGTCATGACGATGGTGCTCGGCACGGCTGGCAGCGATCTGGTGCGGCAACTCGCTGGTCAAGCGGCCGGTTCTGGGCCAGTGCGCACTGCGTATTGGGGCGAACTGGTGACCAAGAGCATCCCCCGCAACCTCATCGGTCCGATCGCAGATCGAATCAAGTCAAGCTTTCTCAAGCGGTTTGCTGTCTCGCAGAGCACGAACGTTGTCGGGCGTCTGATTCCGTTCGGTATCGGCGCAGTGATCGGCGGTGGCGGCAATCATCTGCTCGGTAGACAGATCGTTCGCACCTCGCGGGCAGGTTTTGGGCCGCCGCCGGAGACGTTTCCGGCGTGGTTAGAGCTCGTCATCAAGCTGCCAAAGGAGCCAAAGCCGCCCAAGGAGCCCAAACCAGGCAGGGCACCGCGAGCGGAGAAACCCCGGGTCGATCCGAATGCGCGCCGTCACATCCGCATACCGATCGCGGCACCGATCCAGTTGTTGCGGCGCACCGCGCGGCGGCACACAGAGCAGCCGCCGACCGAAGATCACGAATAGGCCAGCAACATACGGTGATGTGCGTAGTTAGTCACGGGCGGTACGCGACCTCGAGTTTGGCAGCGCACCCAGGCGGGGGTAATGAGCCGGGAAACCGATGCGGGGCCGGACTAACGTCAGGGCCCCGCATTTCACTGATGGTCTGCCCTACCTACTGGAGTGCCCCGAGCGTCACGTCAACCGTGGATGCCTCTTCGTCGCGAACGAAGGTCACTGTCGTGGTTGCCCCGGCAGCAAATGTCCGAACTTGAGCGGTGAGGTCGGTCTTGCCGGTGATCGGGATGCCACCGAGCTGCGTGATCACGTCGCCGACCCGGAGACCAGCCCTGGCGGCGGCGCCACCGGCCGTTAGGTCGACGACGCCAGCGCCAACAACAGAGCTGTTGGCGAGCGACTCGACATCTTCAATGTCAGCGACCGTTGCACCGAGCAGCCCGTGAGTCGCTGTGCCCGTGTCGATGAGCTCGTTGGCGATTCGCTTCGCAACGTTGGATGGGATCGCGAATCCGACACCGATGCTGCCAGCCTGCGAACCTCCGCCAGCGGATGCGATGGCGACGTTGACTCCGATCACTTCACCGTCCGAGTTCAATAGCGCGCCACCGGAATTGCCGGGGTTGATTGCGGCATCCGTCTGGATGACCGACAGCGCGATGACCGAAGATGATCCGGTCGCTCGGGGCGCGTCTTGGCCTGGGAGGTCGAAGTTCCAGAAGTCGAAGGGTGCCGAGCCGTCACCTTGCTGGCCATCCTCTGGCGCGTTCGGCGTCGTATCTGGCACTGCCGAGGATGCGACGGTGATGCTGCGGTTGAGCGCGCTCACGATGCCGTTCGTCACCGTCCCAGCGAGCCCGAGCGGGGCGCCGATCGCGACTGCCAGATCGCCGACGTTCAGTTTGGATGAGTCGGCGAACGTCGCGGGCTGGAGGCCAGTGGCATCCGTCAGTTTGATGACGGCGAGATCCGAAATCGGGTCAGTACCGACAACAGTCGCCTGGAACCGGCGCCCGTCGTTGGTTTCGACCGTGATTGTGGCGTCGTTCGCTGCACCGTCCAGTGTGACAACGTGCGAGTTAGTCAGTACATAGCCCTCGTTGCTGAGGATCACGCCCGAGCCGCTGCCGCCAGCAACGTTGGAACTCACGTTGATCTTGACGACGGAGGGTGAAGCCTTTGCTGCGACGGCCGTGATCTGGTTGACGCTGGAAAGGTCGTTGACGGTGATGCTTGAAGGAGTGGAACTGTTCACGGCCGGAGCGTTATCCGTGAGGCTTGAACCCCAGAGTGCAACGCCAGCACCGGAGACGCCACCGACGAGGGCACCAACCGCAAGAGCCGCAATTACGCCGACCGAGGCCGAGCGCTTGGCTGCCGGTTTCGGCCCTGCCGGTTTCGGCCCTGCCGGATTCGCTGCCGGGTTTGCCGCTGGGTTTGCCGCCGCGTCGAGCGCAACGGGCGCGGGTTGGGGTGTTTGGTTGGGAGTTGGTTGAGGAGTCTGCTCCGAGGTGAGGTCGGAGGTGGGGTCCGGCGTGAGGCCTGGGGTGGGGCCTGGGGTGGACGCGGAATCCGCCTCGGGATTCTGTGTGGCGTCGGTCATGGGTGCTCCTTTCAGCGGTGCAAGCTTCCACCGCCAACCTGAGCGTTTTATTTGCGCCCGCTGGGAGCGCTCTGCGTCATCGCCGACCGCTCGTCAACAGCCCGGCCCGCCCGGATTTTGCGCGCAGTCACGCTCAACGAGCACGGTCTTCGCATCGCCGACGGTAGCCACGAGTTCGTTGGCCGGAACTGCGAGTATCCCGGTAATCGGGGTCCAACTCTGGCCAGCGAATCGATACTCTGCGCGGAAGTCAATCGTCAATGTGATGAGGTACGTGCCGGGCGTTCGATAGACGTAACTCGTTGGGGTCGGATCGAACTCGAGAATGCCGTGCCCCGCCCATGTCGACCCGGGAGTACCGTACCGTGCCGACCCGCCGTCACCGTAAGCCCACCGCCACTGTACGGGTGTGAATCGAACGGAGGCCGGCTGCCCGAGCAATGTGCCGTCGTGAATCTGAACTCCTGCAATCGAATAGAAGTTCGTGTCGAGACCCACGATCATCCAGCCGTCTGGCTCCATGAGGTTGCGGCCAGGATCTGGCCGAAACCGCGCGATGTCGGCAAGCGTCACCGGTGGAGTTGCGGCATCTGGCCCGGGCGGACCAGGCCGATCCGGCCCGAAGCCGCGACACCGCTCAAACGGCCCGAACTGAACAGGGACGCACGGCTCGTCTGCGCCGCCTGAGCCATTGCCATTGCCATTGCCACCAGAGCCTCCCCCGCCACCACCGGATCCGGGCCCCCGCGAATCACCGATCAGGGTCACGTCGTCGTCACCAACACTCCCCGAGACGTTCGGGCAGCCAGAGGTCGCCTCCTGCAATGTCGAGCACCCTCCATCGGCACGTGCACTTATGGGCGTAGACATCAGCACGAGAATCGCACAGAAAAGAGCCGCGGGCGCTGCTTCTACGAGCTTCACGAGCACACTCCCGCGTTCCCCCACGGTTCCTTTCTTGACACTACGAGCGTCGAGGACCCTGCGGTCGCCAAATCGAACGCAACCTCGAACGGAGTCAAGCTCGGACGGTTCGGGGAAACCACCGAACTGCCAGTCACGTCAAGTACATCGACTCCGGAAACATCTGAACAGAGATACACGGTCACCACCTCCAGACCGTCGGATGACTGCTCGTCATAACGCTGCAGGACGGTTCCAAAGAAAGCGGTGTTCCCCACCGCCCGAAGGCCCCCGGCCCGAAGCTCGGCAAAGCCCGCCTTCTCAATCTCCGCGAGCTCCGTACTTACGAACTCATCGATTCGATTGGGATCCACGCCACCCTCGCTGAGTATCTGGTCAGACACAGCCAGATACTCCCCATACGCCTCCTCCGCCGCCGCCAGCGCTTCCTCATCCGAGGCAAAAAGCGGCACAGCCGTTGGCTCCAGTGTCGGGACTGGCGCTGGGTCAGACGGAAGGCATCCGGTCATGGCAGCAATGACGAGC
>JBGSTT010000173.1:0-5026 GCA_041736385.1 Rhodoglobus sp.
GCACGCGCCCTTCAGCAGCTCGGCTACTGGCTCGGGCAGGCTTGCGCAAGCCTTGGAGCGGTACTCGATCCGCAACGGTTCGTGTTCGGCGGTGGCGTGGCGGTCGCGGGGGAGTTGTTGCTGGAGCCGATCAGGGAGTCGTACCGGCAGCACGTTCCGGCCCGCGGCTACCATCCAGAACCCGAGTTCGTGATTGCGGAGCTCGTCAACAACGCCGGCGTCGTCGGTGCCGCGGACCTTGCTCGCACCCACGCGCGCGGCGAGCGCTAGAGTAGTCCACCTCAGGAGGTGCGCGAGTGTTTTACTGGTTCATGAAGAATCTGGTCGCAGGACCTCTCCTTAAGACCGTCTTTCGTCCCTGGGTTTCCGGCACAGAAAACATCCCGAAGACCGGTCCCGTCATCCTGGCCAGCAACCATCTGTCTGTCATCGATTCGATCATCCTGCCTCTCGTAATCGACCGGCGCATTTCATTCTTGGCCAAGAGTGATTACTTCTCTGGGCGCGGTCTGCGCGGCTGGGCGATCAAAAATTTCTTGCTCGGTACCGGGATGCTGCCAATTGATCGATCCGGTGGCAAGGCGTCAGAGGCATCCCTGAATACCGGTCTCGGGGTGCTCGCTGGCGGCAACGTGCTCGGCATTTATCCCGAGGGCACCCGCAGCCCGGATGCTCGGCTGTATCGAGGACGTACCGGCGTCGCACGGATGATCCTAGAGTCGCACGCCCCGGTCATCCCGGTTGCGATGTTCGATACCGAGAAGGTCATGCCGATCGGCAGCAAGCTCCCGAAGGTTAGGCGCATCGGGATCGTGTTCGGAGAACCCCTCGATTTCACTCGATTCGAGGGCTTCGAGGGTGACCGCTTCATTCTTCGCTCGATCACGGACGAGATCATTTACGAACTCGGTCGCATCAGCGGGCAGGAGTACGTCGATGTATACGCGTCCTCGGTGCGCGAGAAGACCGCGAGCCTGCGCGAGAAGGCGGCCAGCCGCGCCAACTGAGGTGGGCGGCGTCCCGTTCAGCCGGGATAAGGCGAAGCCGATAAACTCGGGGGCTGGCCTGATTTCCCCCTCCGAGTTTTCCCATCCAGAAGGATTTGCTGTGGTTGACCCATCCGAACCAGTTGTGCTCGCAGATCCAGCTGTCATCGCCGGTCTCGACCACTGGCGAACGCTGCCGATCAAGCAACAGCCAGCATGGCCAGATCCGGATGCTGTGGGCGCGGCATCCGCCAAGATTGCGAGCCTGCCACCGCTGGTCTTTGCTGGCGAGGTCGACGTCTTGCGTGAGCGACTCGCCAAGGCCGCCAAGGGGGACGCGTTTTTGCTGCAGGGCGGTGACTGCGCCGAGACGTTCGCCGGTGCGACCGCTCAACAGATCCGCGACCGGGTGAAGACGATCCTCCAGATGGCGGTTGTGCTCACCTACGGAGCATCCAAGCCGATCATCAAGATGGGCAGGATGGCTGGACAGTTCGCGAAGCCACGCTCGAGCGACACCGAAACGCGCGGCGATGTCACGCTGCCGGCCTATCGCGGCGACATCGTCAACGGGTACGACTTCACGCCGGAGTCCCGCCAGGCGGACCCGGCCAGACTCGTCGAGGGGTACCACACCGCTGTCTCCACTCTCAATCTTGTGCGTGCGTTCACCCAGGGTGGGTTTGCCGACCTCAGGCAAGTTCATTCGTGGAATAAGGGCTTCGCTCAGAATCCTGCGAACCACCGCTACGAGAAGGTCGCCAACGAGATCGACCGAGCCATCAAGTTCATGGAGGCGGCTGGCGCCAATTTCGACGAACTCAAGCGAGTCGAGTTCTACTCGAGCCACGAGGGCTTGCTCATGGACTACGAGCGGCCGATGACCCGCATCGATTCCCGAACGGGCACACCGTACAACACGAGCGCGCACTTCTTGTGGATTGGCGAACGCACTCGTGATCTTGACGGTGCGCACGTCGATTATTTCTCCCGCGTGCGCAACCCCATCGGCATCAAGCTCGGGCCAACGACCACGCCAGAGACGATGAAGCAACTCATCGATAAACTCGATCCGCACCGCGAGCCGGGGCGCCTGACCTTCATCGCCCGCATGGGGGCTGGCAAGGTGCGAGACGCGCTTCCGCCGCTCCTCGAAGCCATCAAGGGTATGGATGCCACGCCACTCTGGGTGACCGACCCGATGCACGGCAACGGGCTAACGACCCCCAACGGCTACAAGACGCGGCGCTTCGACGACGTCGTCGACGAGGTTAAAGGGTTCTTCGAGTCGCACCGCGCCGCTGGAACGTATCCCGGCGGCATCCACATTGAACTCACCGGCGACGATGTCACCGAGTGCCTCGGCGGCTCAGAGCAGATCGACGAAGCGACACTGGCGACGAGGTACGAATCGTTGTGCGACCCTCGGCTCAACCACATGCAGTCTCTTGAGCTGGCGTTTCTCGTCGCCGAGGAGCTCGTCGCGTTCTAGCGAGCGCTGAGCCCAGTGCATGGTTCAACCGCCGATTAAGAACCCCGTGAAGGTCACCGTTCTGCCCTTGTCGACGACTTGCCCTGCCGGAGGGTCAGTCCCGGTCACACGGTATTGCTTCCGAAGTCCGTTGCTCAGGCCGGGATCGGCAACGATAAAGCCGGCCGCTTCGAGGGTCTCAGTGGCGTCGTCGACGGTCTGGCCGGTGACGTCAGGCACTTCGACCTGCTCTATTCCTCGCGACGTGATGAGATCGACGACATCGCCCTTGCGCACGACGGAGGCACCATCAACGGCTTGGGCGCGAAGCACCGCCCCCTGCGGCACCGTGTCGCTGAACTCGTCCTCGAAGATCGCGCCTGCTCCGAGTCCGGCATCCTGAAGACGTACCGTGGCATCCGCAACCGACAGGCCTGACAGATCAGGTAACGGTCCTACCGACACAATCAACGTGATCGGCTCGAGTTCACCGTACTCGGCGACGCCGGTCAGCGTCGTGCCGTTGCGGTCGCCGGCGAGTGCGTCGATCACGATTCCGCTCGCGACATCCCCGCTGAACTGCCCAACGACCTCCGCGAGGGTGAACGGTGCAGCCGTGATCGCGGCGGTCGCTTGCTCTTCTGTCAGACCGACAAACGGTGGCACTGCGATCAGTCGCGGACCGGTTGAAACGAACAGCTGCACCTCGGCGCCGGTCTGCGCCGCCGACCCGAGCGGCGGGTCGGTCTGAGCGACCAGATCCACTCCAATCGTGGTCGATGCAATCTGACCGAGCTCGGCGCTAACGGTGAAACCGAGGCTCTCGAGTTCCGTTGTCGCCTCCTCGACGGTCATCCCAGCGATGGATGTTGGAATGCTGACAGCCGCGCCGGGCCCGGCCAAGAAATACCAGGCTGCGAATGCTCCGCCGACGATCGCCGCGATGATAAAGGCGATGAGCACGCCGCGACCGCGACGGCGCGAGCTCGTGGCGAGACTCGCCCCGATGTCCCCTGTTGATGCTCCGGTCGTTGTCGTTTCCGTGATGGGTGCTAAGCCACCGCCCCGCCCTCGCGAACCCAGAATCTGGGTCTCGGCTGTCGCGCTCGCCGCGGCTACAGCGGTCGCGCTGGGCAACAGCATCGTTCGCTGTGTCGACGCCCCGCCGGTTGGTGTTGCAGACAACAGCGAGGTGTGGATCTCGAAGAGTTGGTCGAGCAAAGCCCGAGCGTCCTTCGGTCGGTTTTCTGGGTTGCGGTCGGTTGCCCACAGCACGATCTCGTCGAGCTCGGCTGGCACTTTTGGGTTCTTCGCGCTCGGCCGGGGAACCGAGTCATTCGCATGTTGATAGGCAATCTGCATGGGCTGCTCGCCTTTAAACGGCTGCTCGCCGACGAGCATCTCGTACATCATGATGCCGATGGCGTAGATGTCACTTCTGGTGTCAGCAACGCCGCGGGTTACGAGCTCGGGGGAGAGGTACGCAATGGTTCCCAGCAGGGCCGCGCCGGTAGCGGTGTTCGCCGTTGCGGCGCGGGCCAGCCCGAAGTCGCTGATCTTGATGCGGCCATCGTCGGCCAATAACACGTTCTCTGGCTTTAAGTCGCGGTGCACGATACCGGCCTTGTGCGCCGCGGCCAGCCCGCCGAGAACGGCTTCAAGAATGTCGAGTGTTTGCTCGGTTGTCAGCACGTGATGTTCGTCAAGCAGTTGACGCAGGGTGATTCCAGACAAGTACTCCATCACCAGATACGCCATGTCGCTGTCTTGGCCCTGGTCGAAAACATTGACAACATTCGGATGCGCCAGCCTCGCCGACGAGCGCGCCTCCTGGATGAAGCGCTCCTTGAACTTGCTGTCGTCAGCAAGATGCGCGTGCATGATTTTCACGGCGACGCGACGCTCGAGCCGAAGATCGGTAGCCAAGTACACCGTGGCCATGCCGCCTCGAGCGATGCGTGATCGCACCTGATAGCGACCGTCGAGCAGACGTCCGATCATCGGGTCGGTGCTGTTGACGGTCACCGTCTGATTCTAAAGTTCGTGCGGGGATGCGCGGCGCCCGACACGGTGGCGCTGCGTTCTTGCAAGCTAGCGCTAAGCCAGCGCCGCGAACCAGGACCGAGCGGACTGTTCCCACTTTGCGTAGGCATCCGGATGCCCGGAAATTTGCACGGCTTGGGCTGCCTGAGTTAGCGCCATCGACTCCCACCCGCGAATGTCCAGAAGGCCGCGAGTGTAGCCACGGTTTGGGTTGCTTGGACCGCCGTAGAACAGGCGGGCCGCATGGGTTGGGGTGGTTAGTTGCTCGACCGAGCCCCAGCCTGAACTCGGGCGTTGTTGGAAGAGGCCAACCGAATCGCGGTCGCCCCAGTTGAGGTTTCTGAGACTCGACTCCTGCATCGCTGTTGCGAGCGCGATGACGATGCCGTAGTCGGGCACACCAAGTTCGCGGCCGACTTGGATGATGGTGCGCGCGTGGCCCGCCATTTCGTCGGTGAGGCCAGCGACGTTCGACCCTTGAGATGGCGCACCCGGTGCTGGTGTCGTCACGCCGGGAATGACGAGA
>JBGSTT010000188.1:0-1652 GCA_041736385.1 Rhodoglobus sp.
CCGAGCCCGACCACCAAGAGGATTTTGCCCTTCATGTGGTGCTCCGTTCTGTTTCGAGGTTGGTACGACCACCCTAACCCCGACCGCAACGAACTCTCAAAGAATTATGCCTCCCGCGGAATGTACTGTGGCCCCGTGGCACTCGAACCGTTCACCTTCGATCAACCGATCGTCACCGAGGCGGTCACCCTGCGTTTGCTTGCCCCGGACGACGTGGATGCGGTGCACTCGTGGATGAGTGACCCGGAAGTGGTTCGTTACCTACTCTACGAACCCCGCAGCCGAGAAACGGTCGCCGAGAAGGTCGCCGAATACGCCCAAGCCACGACGCTCGCGGCCAAAGGTGACTACCTACAGCCGGCCATTGTCGTCGACGGTACCGTCGTCGGGGCGATGTACCTGGCACTTACGAGCCTCGACGATTGCACCGCGGAGCTGGGGTGGGTGCTGCGGCGTGAATACCACGGCAGGGGTTATGCCTTCGCTGCGGCGAGTGCAATGCTCGACCTGGCGTTCCGCGGCATGGGACTGCACCGAGTGTTCGCCGAGCTTGACCCGCGGAACGCGGCATCCATCGCCCTGTGTTTGCGGCTCGGCATGCGACACGAAGCGCACTTTGTCGAGCACATGATGTTCAAGGGTGAATGGGCGGACACCGGCATCTACGGCATCCTCGATCGGGAATGGCTGGCGCCCTAAGCCCGGCGGCGCTGCCACCAGGTCGCGACGCCACGCACGACCGGGTTGTTGGCGACCGCGATGAGCAACGGCAACCGGGCGAGGGAGTTGCCGACACCGGGAAACCGCATGAGTCGCCGCATCGGCATTGATGCGACCATATCGAGCATGCTTGTGCCGCCCTCCGCTTTGACGGCAGCGCCGCCAGCAGCGCGGGCAAGAATCGGGCCGGTGACGGGGTGCGAGAGAAAGTCGACGATTCTGGAGTCGAGAGTAAGGCGTTCTCGCGGCGGTCCAGCGATCCTCACTGTTGTGCTCAACGCAACGCGATGTGAGTCGTGGCCGATCTCAACGACGTAGTCGCCACCGGTGATTCGCCAGTCTGAGGTTCGGCTGTCCCAATGGGCGAAGTCTCGCGACTCCAACTTGAAGTCAACGCGACGCTCTTCGCCTGGCTGGAGGTCAATTTTGCTGAATCCACGAAGTTCGCGCTTGGGCCTCGCGACCTCGGACACTGGCGGCGCGATATACAGCTGAACGACATGCTTACTCGCGCACGCCCCAGCGTTTGTGACGGTGACCGACGCCTCGGTCGCACT
Organism: Rhodoglobus sp.; assembly: GCA_041736385.1. Taxonomy (GTDB): domain Bacteria; phylum Actinomycetota; class Actinomycetes; order Actinomycetales; family Microbacteriaceae; genus Rhodoglobus. The sequence continues at coordinate 1,278 of JBGSTT010000188.1, forward strand.
GGCAGACAAGTTGGCGTATTCGAAGCTCGAGTAGCTAAGCCCGAATCCGAACGGATAGCGCACCGGCCGGTCAATGCTTTCGTAGAAGCGATACCCGACGAACACGCCTTCGCCGTAGCGCACAACGTCGTTTTCGCCGGGAAAGTTGAGATACGCGGGAGTGTCTTGCAATCGAAACGGGATGCTCTCCGCGAGTCGACCGGAAGGAGCAACAGTGCCCAGCAGCACGTCTGCGATCGCCGAGCCGCCCGCTTGGCCGAGCAGCCACGCCTCGAGGATTACCGGCACAGAATCGTGCCACGGCTCTAGCGACACCACACTGCCGTTAGTGAGAATGACGACCGTTTTGCGATTCGCTGCCGCGACAGCAGCGAT
>JBGSTT010000283.1:0-8194 GCA_041736385.1 Rhodoglobus sp.
GGGCCCTTGAGCCCACCTGAACTGAGCAGTTCGAGCTCGTAAATCTTTTTGGTTCTGAACCAGCCGTTGACCTCGGTTTCGACGATCCGAATGTTCCGTCGCACGGCAAACTCGACGAACTGCGATGCCGCGGCGCGCGTCGTGCGCTTCATGATCACGGCTGCCGTGATGAGATCCAGGTCTTTTGGCGGGGCGTACTCTGCGATGACTGTTGGGCGGCCTCGACCATCCGCGAGGCGGGTCACACGCAACACGACGGCCAATACCAGTGCGAGCGCGCTCATGAGTACGGTGAGCAATTGCAGGATGCCGAACACGGACGAGAAATAGGAATCATCTCGCGGCACAAATGTCTTTGGTGCGAAGCCGAGCGCGATCGTCACGTTCTGATATGCGCCCAGCTCACTCTCCGATACGGCGAACACCGTGCCGTCAGCGTCTTCACTGACGGTGAGCTCACACGGGTCAGTCGAGCCCTCGACCCCGCGATAACAGGCACTCTGGCCCGTAAGCGCAGCCGCGAGCGACGCCGGTAGGTGCACGCGTGCCGTCACTTGGCCAAAGGACTGCTGCCAACCAGTGCCGTTGGTGTCCCAGAAGTACTCGTCTGAGTTGGTGCTGGCGAAGAAGCGTGTCACGTTTCGTTGACTGTAGGTGAAAATGTAGGTCTGGCGGCCCTGAACAAAACTGTCCGACCTGCTGGTGACAAGAATGAAGCCATCTTCGTCGGTCTCAACCGTGAAGGGGCGGGGCGCACCCGTTTCGTCCGTGACCGACTGGATCGCGACATCCGTCGGCACGCCTTGATATCTGGAGGGTATCGCTCTGCGCATGCCGCGGTTCTGGTCGAAGTCGGGGAAGACGGCGACAAAGGTCTCGACGGTCGTTAGTGTCGAGCGCCCGTCGGCGTCAACATCGAGGTAGTAGTCAGCGTCGAAGCTCTCGAAGGAAAAATCGTTGACGTCGGCCGAGACCGTCGGTGCTGCACCGCCAAACGAGAACGCGATTACGAACCCGGCGAGGAGCGACAACATTGCGCGTTTCATGAGCCCAACGGTACGGGCTAGGCACACTGCCCGGCTAGCTCATGAGACAGAGCGCTTCGCGAAAGTGCTTTAGGCGAGTTCGGTGCGGGCGGCTTGCCGGGTAATGCGTTCGGCCATGCCCGCGAAGATTACCCCGTGAAAGGGCTGGATTGCGAACCAGTACAGCCGCCCACCGAGTCCCGTCGGGAAGAAGACCGCTCGCTGGTAATACGTCGAGCCGCCGGCCGGGTCTGCTTCGGTCGTCATCTCTAGCCATGCCCTGCCAGGCACCTTCATCTCAGCCCGGAGGCGCAGCATGTGACCGCGTTCGATGGTTTCCACTCGCCAGAAGTCCAGGGCGTCACCGGGTGCGAGTCGCCGTGCGTCACGCCGGCCGCGGCGAAGCCCAACACCGCCAACAAGCTTGTCCGCCCAGCCACGAATCGCCCACGCCAAAGGGAACGAGTACCAGCCGTTCTCGCCGCCGATGCCCTCCACGACGTTCCACAGTCTGTCGACAGGCGCCTCGGAATGGTGCACACGTTCGTCGGTGTACACCGTGTGTCCTGACCAGTCTGGATCACTCGGGATAAGGTTGCTCGGCGCCCCGGCAACGGTCGAGTTCTGCCAACTCGTTTCGACCTCGCCGTCGCGTACCTTGGCAAGGGCCAGTCGCACGGCACGGCGGTAGCCAGTCAGCCCGCCGGCGGGAGCCGGGATGTATTGTTCAATGTCGTTTTCGCTTGCGACACAGTCGGACTGCAGACTCGCGATAATCGGCACGGCAAGCTTTCGTGGGATCGGCGTGACGAGGTTCACCCACTGTGAGGCCAGCCAAGGCGTCAGAACTGGCAGGGATGCGATGGGCCGCTGGCGGAGGCCAGCTTCGACCGCGTAGCCGTTCATCAGTTGCCCGTAGCGGAACACGTCTGGGCCGCCAATGTCGAAGGTGCGGTTCACATCCGGCGGCAGCGCCGCGGCCGCGGTCAGGTAGTAGAGCACGTCTCGCACTGCGATCGGCTGGATGAAATTGCGCACCCACTTGGGGGCGGGCATGTATGGCAACACCTCGGTGAGGTGGCGAATCATCTCGAAGGATGCCGAGCCGGAACCGATCACTGTTCCCGCTTGGAATGCGGCCGTTGGCACGCCAGAGGCCAGCAGGATTTTTCCGACCATGGCGCGGCTGCGAAGGTGTGGGCTCAGTTCGGCCAGCGGGACATCGGGGTGCAAACCACCCAAGTACACGATGCGATTGACCCCTGCGGCTTTCGCCGCCGTTGCAAAGTTGCGCGCTGACGCGAGTTCTGTCGCCTCGAAGTCTCCACTGGTACCCATCGAGTGCACGAGGTAGTAGGCCACGTCAATATCGGCGAACGCTGGCGTTAGCGTCGCGGCGTTCGTGAGGTCACCGGTCACGATCTCCGCATTCGCCGACCATGGTACGTCTCGCAACCGCAGTGGGTCGCGTACGAGCACTCGCACAGTGTGGCCCGCGTCAATGAGCCGTGGCGCGAGGCGACCACCGATGTAGCCAGTTGCACCGGTAACCAGAATGTGCACGGCGCGACCTAGATGAGCGACTTGGTGTGCCAGACCGTCTTGGTCTCGGTAAGGGCGACGATGCGTTCGAGCGACGGAGCTGGCACGCCAGCTTCTGGCGGCAACACGCGCTTGAGGGTGTCAGCGGCGATGACTTGCAGATCAACCCAGTCGAGTTGCTCCGCGCCGGCGAGGTCGAGGGCGTTGACGTCGGCATGGCCAGCGAGCCACGGCGCGATCTCGGCAGGCGAACCGGTCAGGATATTCACGACTCCCGCTGGCACGTCGCTCGTTGCGAGCACTTCGCTCAGACTGATCGCCGCGAGCGGTGCTACCTGATTGGCGACGACCACAACAGTGTTGCCGGTGAGGATGGCGGGGGCGACGACGCTGACGAGTCCAAGTAGCGAGCCGTTGGAACCCTGCGGCGCGATGATCGCAACGATCCCGGTCGGCTCCGGAGTTGACAGGTTGAAGTATGGCCCGCTTACAGGATTGCCGTTGCCAGCCACTTGCACGTACTTATCAGCCCAACCGGCGTACCAGACCCAAGCATCGATCGCGGAATCCACTTGCTTGATTGCTGCCGACTTCGATGCGCCTTCTGATGCCATCAGCTCTTCAACGAACTGTTCGCGGCGACCCTCGAGCAACTCGGCGATGCGGTACAGCACTTGCCCTCGGTTGTATGCGGTGGCACCCGACCAGCCGGCAACAGCACCGCGGGCGGCGACGACCGCGTCACGGGCATCCTTGCGGCTCGCGAGCGCGGCGTTGGCCAAGAAGGCACCTTTCTTTGTGAGCACCTCATAGGTTCGTCCGCTCTCGCTCCGCGGAAATTTGCCGCCGATGTAGAGCTTGTAGGTCTTGGGCACAGCGAGCCGGCTCACCAGGATGCTCCCTTCAAGTAGGCGGCGAGACCGTGACGACCGCCTTCGCGACCGTAGCCGCTCTCTTTGTAGCCGCCGAACGGGCTTGCCGGGTCGAACCGATTGAAGGTGTTTGCCCAGATCACGCCAGCCCGCAACTGATCGGCGACCGCAAGAATCTTCGAGCCCTTATCGCTCCAGATTCCCGCTGATAGCCCGTATTGGGTGTTGTTCGCTTTGGCGATCGCCTCCGCCGGGGTGCGGAACGTCAGCACGGCGAGCACTGGGCCGAAAATCTCGTCCCGAGCTATTCGGCTCGAGGTCGAAACGTTGGTGAAGATCGTCGGCGCGAACCAGAAGCCCTTCTCAGGAATGACACACGGTGCGCTCCAGCGCTCGGCGCCCTCGGCCTCGCCGATGTCACTGAGTTCGCGCACGCGGTCAAGTTGCACTTGGGAGTTGATCGCGCCGATGTCGGTGTTTTTGTCGAGTGGATCGCCCAAGCGCAAGGTCGCGAGACGCGCCTTGAGGCGATCGACGACCTCATCGTGCACATTTTCCTGCACGAGCAACCGGGACCCAGCGCAACAGACGTGCCCCTGATTGAAGAAGATCCCGTTCACGATGCCCTCGACCGCTTGATCAATTGGCGCGTCATCGAAGACGATGTTCGCCGCCTTGCCGCCAAGCTCGAGGGTGAGCTTCTTGCCGGTGCCAGCAACAGATTTCGCGATTGCGCGGCCGACCGCGGTCGACCCGGTGAATGCCACCTTATTGACATCGGAGTGATTGACCAGCGCGTGACCGGTGTCGCCAGCACCCGTGATGATGTTCACGACCCCGGCTGGCAATTCGGCCTGCTGCAGAATCTCGGCAAAGATAAGCGCGCTTAGCGGTGTCGTCTCAGCAGGCTTGATGACGACCGTGTTGCCAGCGGCGAGGGCAGGAGCGATCTTCCATGCCAGCATCAGCAGCGGAAAGTTCCACGGGATTACCTGGGCGGCAACCCCGAGCGGCCTCGGGTTCGGCCCGAGACCCGCGTAGTCGAGCTTGTCCGCCCAGCCGGCGTAGTAGAAGAACCACGCCGCCACGAGGGGAACGTCGACGTCGCGCGCCTCCTTGATGGGCTTGCCGTTGTCAAGACTCTCCGCGACGGCCAATTCGCGAGCGCGCTCCTGCACGAGCCGCGCGATGCGAAACAGATACTTGCCGCGGTCGGCGCCCGAGAGTTTCGACCAGGTGCGGTCGTAAGCCTTTCGCGCGGCCGCGACCGCGGCATCCACGTCACTGCTATTGGCGTTGGCGATCTCGGCGATCGCCTCTTCGCTCGATGGCGAGACGCTGAGAAACGGCTTGCCGTGGCCCTTGACGAATTCACCATCGATAAACAGCCCGTAGCTCTTCTTGAGATTCAGGATGCTCTTGGATTCCGGAGCCGGCGCGTAGTCGAGAAAGTTCATTATCGCCTTCGTCAGTCGATCGTGACATAGTCGGGGCCGGAGTAGCGGCCGGTGGTGAGTTTCTGACGTTGTAGCAGAACATCGTTGAGCAGGCTTGATGCACCGAACCGGAAGAGGTGCGGCTGCAGCCACTCCTCCCCAACCGTCTCTGCCACGGTCACGAGGTACTTGATCGCATCTTTCGATGAACGGATGCCTCCAGCAGGCTTGACGCCAATGCGCTCGCCGGTGAGCCGGTACCAGTCGCGAACGACCTCCAGCATGAGCAGGGTTACCGGGAGGGTTGCGGCAGGCGCTACCTTGCCAGTTGAGGTCTTGATGAAGTCGCCGCCGGCCAGAATCGCCAGCCAGGATGCTCGGCGCACGTTGTCGTAGGTGTTGAGCTCTCCGGTCTCAAGAATCACCTTGAGGTGGGCAACACTGCCGTCAGCGCGGCGGCATGCCTCCTTGACAGCAACAATCTGGTCGAACACGAGTCCGTAATTGCCGGCCAGAAATGCGCCGCGGTCGATGACCATATCGATCTCGTCTGCGCCAGCCTCGACCGCGTATGCGGTATCGGCAAGCTTGACGGCGAGCGAAGCCCTGCCGCTCGGAAACGCGGTCGCGACGGCCGCGACGCTGATTCGCCCATCGTCTGGGTCGCCGTGCCACGAGCCGAGCGCCTCGATCGCGCTCGGAACCATGTCACCGTAGACGCAGACGGCGGCAACTTGCGGGGTCGTTGGGTCCGCGGCATCCGGATTTACGGCTTTGGCCACGAGTGAGCGCACCTTGCCGGGGGTATCGGCACCCTCGAGCGTTGTCAGATCAATGAGACGAATGATCGTGTCGAGTGCCAGCGCCTTCGAGGTGGTCTTGATCGATCGAGTGCCGAGCGAGGCTGCCCGCTCCTCGAGCCCGACCGCGTCGACGCCCGCAAGGCCCTCGAGATGGAGTCGAAGACTCTTCTCTGTGAGATCGCCACCGATGATGTCAAGCGCGCGTTCGGCGGGGGCGAGGGCGCTACCGTGCTTGGCGGCTCCGTTGCGCTCGGCGCCGCTGGTAGCAGAGGGTCTTGCGTTCACTGCTTGAGTCTACTGAGCCGCCAGCGAAAACAGGGTGCATCATTGATCCGTGAACGCGAGCGACCGGGGTTACCCCGCTGGTTTCTTCGAGCGGGGCGATCCAGCGCCCGACGCGATCTTCTACCTGCCGCCGAGGCTGGTCACCCACATCGACAACGGGGCGATCCACGCGGTCTCGCAGCTTTACTCCCAACTCGGCATCGATAGCTCGTCAGGGAGCCACTGGCGAGTGCTCGATTTAATGTCGTCATGGGTATCGCATCTTCGTACCGCCCCAGACGAGCTGGTGGTACTGGGGATGAATGCCTCAGAGCTAGCCGCCAACGCGATGGCCACTGAGCGCATCGTGCAAGACCTCAATACCGACCCCGTTCTGCCGTTTGCAGGCGAGTCTTTCGATGCGGTGCTGTGCTGCGTTTCGATCGACTATCTGGTGCAGCCGGTCGAGGTTCTCAAGGAGGTCGCGCGAGTGTTGCGACCCGGAGGTCAGATCGTCATCACGTTCTCGAATCGATGCTTCCCAACCAAGGCCATCCGCGGTTGGCTCGAGACGGATGACGAAGGTCGTGGTGCGATCGTGGTCGATTACCTCCGTCGAGCCGGAGGATTCGATGAAGCGCACCTGAGCCTTCGCACTCCATCCTCGCGGGGGTATCGAGGCGATCCGCTCTATTCTGTTGTGGCCCGCAGGCTGTAATGGCGCAGGCTGTAATGGCGCAGCCTGTAACGGCGCAGCCTGTAACGGCGCGTCCTTCAGACCCCGTCTAGGCCGTCGAGTTCTCGACCTCGGTCAGATGTGTCGACCACGCACCGTAGCGATCGCGTTCCCACTGGGACCAGTCGACCGGATGCCCGCGCAGCAGATCTTCGAGCTGGTCGAGATTCGTGAGCCAGTCAGCCATGAGTCTCGACTCGAAGGCCCCGTCGATGAAGACATCGAGACTTACGCGCAAACGAGTGCTCGTTCCGCGACTGCCGCCATCAAGCGGAACCAGTTCGAAGCGGATTGTGCTTGGCTCGCGCGTTTCGATGAGAAGCCTGCTCGGCGCATCCATGGCAATAATGTGGCCCTCGGTGCTCGCCGCGGGATCGCGATGCGTCCAATGGAGGGCGTAGCGACCGCCCGGCTCAGGGTCGACCTCTGCCTCCGCGAGCCATCCGGAGACGAGGTCTTCATCGATGAGGGCGTCCCAGACAATTTCCCGCGGTAGTTCGTAGTCTCGCTCAAACTCCAGCGTGCGCACATCCACGAGAGAACTGTACGGCGATGCCACCGACATCTGGCCGAGCGACGCCGCCCAATAGGCTGAGCGGATGCTAGCCACTGCCGCAGAATCCACGCTCGCGCTTGCCGTCGATCTTGGCGGAACGAAGATTGAGGCAGCCATTGTTGACGGGACCGGGTCGATTGTGGCCGGCAGCAGATTTCGTGCCCCGACCGGGCCCGATGCGACGAGCGAGCAGTTGGTGGAGCGAGCAACCAGCGTCGTAAGCCGCTCGCTCGCAACGCTCCAAGCTGGCAGCACGATCGCCGGGGCAGGCATCGGCACCGCTGGACCCATCACACTCGAAGCTGGACTTGTCTCGCCGTTGAACCTGCCAGCCTGGCGGGACTTCCCACTGCGCCAACTTGTGGCCGACCAGCTCGATGGGCTCAATCTCGGCGGACTGCCCGTGACCATGCGGATGGATGGCGAGTGCATCACTCTTGCTGAACACTGGGTCGGAGCCGCGCAAGGGGTGCGCAACGTCATGGGTATGGTCATCTCGACCGGTGTCGGCGGTGGATTCATTCTTGGCGGGGTTGCGTTTGCCGGACCGACCGGCAATGCCGGCCACATCGGCCATGTCGAAGTCGGCGGTTTCGATGATCCGTGCGGCTGTGGGGGGCGGGGCTGTCTTGAGGCCGTCGCATCGGGACCGAAGACCACAGCATGGGCGCAGGCTCAAGGCTGGAGTGGATCGACGGGAGAAGAACTCGCCGTGAGCTACGCGTCTGGCGACGCGATTGCTGTCGCTGCTGTGCAGCGCTGCGGTCGGGCGGTCGGCCAAGCCATAGCCTCGGCGACAGCACTGCTCGATCTCGAGCTCGTGGCCATCGGTGGCGGCTTCTCACGGGTGAGTGTCGACCTGCTCCCGATCATTCGCGAGACGATAGCCGAACGCGCGCCGTTCCCGTTCGTCGCGAAAGTCAAAGTCGTGGCATCCCAGCTCTCGGGAGACGGACCGCT
>JBGSTT010000184.1:0-1510 GCA_041736385.1 Rhodoglobus sp.
GGCGAAGGGAATCACCCCGGCGGATATCTGGCGACATCTCTAGGTCCATCCAGCCGACCTCCCACCCAACCCCGTCAGGAACCGCTTCATGCTTAAGATTGCCGTGCCCAACAAGGGCTCGCTGAGTGAGATCGCCGCAGAAATGCTCACCGAGGCCGGTTACAGCGGTCGTCGCGACCCACGAGCGTTGAGTGCACTGGACCCGAGAAATGATGTCGAGTTCTTCTACCTGCGGCCGCGAGACATTGCGACCTACGTCGGATCGGGTGCACTCGATGTTGGCATCACCGGTCGTGACCTCCTTCTCGACTCTCGCAGCCCAGCACAAGAAATCGCGCGGCTCGACTTTGGAGAATCAACCTTTCGTTTTGCGGCGATACCCGGCCGCTTCTCGAGCGTGGCCGATCTAACTGGGCTCCGCATTGCGACGAGTTATCCAGCGCTGGTTGGCGACTTCCTCTCCCGAAACGGCGTGCACGTGGTGATCGTCGCCCTCGACGGCGCGGTCGAGTCCGCTGTCAAGCTCGGTGTCGCGGATGCAGTCGCCGACGTTGTATCCACTGGGTCCACATTGCGCGCGCAGGGCCTTGAAATCTTCGGTCCTGTCATTCTCGACTCGACCGCGGTGCTCATCAGCTCCACCCCAGAGGCGCCGGGAATCGCGACTCTTCAACGGCGACTCCAAGGGGTGCTCGTCGCCCGCCAGTTCGTGCTGGTCGACTACCACGTGCCAGTCGCGCTATTGGATGCTGCTTCCGTCATCACCCCCGGTCTGGAAAGCCCAACCGTCGCACCGCTGCATGACCCGGAGTGGGTTGCGGTTCGCGCAATGGTACCGACAGCAGACACCAATCACGTGCTCGATGAACTGCAGGAACTTGGGGCGCGGGCGATCATCGTCAGCTCGATTCACGCTGCGCGGATCTGAGATGCCGGTCGCCGTTCGCGTGATTCCGTGTCTCGACGTCGCCGCCGGACGCGTTGTGAAAGGTGTGAACTTCTTGAACCTGCGCGACGCGGGAGACCCGGTCGAGCTTGCGCGGCGCTACTACGAACAGGGTGCCGACGAGATCACCTTCCTCGACGTGACCGCTACTGTCGACGAGCGCGCGACCATGTATGACGTTGTCCGCGCGACCGCCGAGCAGGTGTTTATACCGCTGACGGTCGGCGGGGGAGTGCGCACAGCCGACGATGTCGCTCGGCTTCAAGCGAACGGGGCAGACAAGGTCGGGGTCAATAGTGCCGCAATTGCCCGGCCAGAACTTCTCAACGAGATTGCTGATCGTTTCGGCGCGCAAGCCCTCGTGCTGTCTCTTGATGTCAAACGGCGAGGCGCCAACTGGATCGTGACCACTCACGGCGGTCGAACGGAAACGGCCATCGACGCGCTTGATTGGGCTCGGGAAGGTATCAACCGAGGCGCTGGGGAGCTGCTAGTCAACTCGATCGATGCGGACGGAACCAAGGCGGGTTTCGATCTGGAACTCATTGCGGCAGTGCGCGCGCT
>JBGSTT010000292.1:0-3900 GCA_041736385.1 Rhodoglobus sp.
GCAACTGCAATGGCACTTATGGTGCCAATACGCTTGAAGTTCACAGTTTTTTCCCTTCGGAAGTTTCGACATCAGGACATGGGCCGGTGCGACCCAAGAGACGACGCTACGTCGGGGTGGTTACCAGTACGGGCGGGAAAAAGTAAACAAGAGGTTAACGAAAGGAGAACAACGGCTCTGTTTGCACCATCGAGGTCGTGGTTACGCCATCGCGGCGGAATGCACTTCGACTCCAACGAACCCTGATTGCGGGTTTCTCGTGGAGACATGGAAGACCGCGAACTCGCCAGTGTCGAGTTCACCGCGCTGCCGCAGCGAAGCGGTCATTGCCGTGTCGGTGCGCCGAGCCAGTTCATCGACAAGCTGAGGAATCACTGGGCCGTGACTGCACATTGCGACGGTGGCTTGCCGCTTGAGGCGCTTCGCAACAATCGTGGTGACATCGCCGACGCCGGCCTCGAAGGCATCCTGACTGATGGCATCCGTTGTCTTGATTGGCAGCCCCGTCAGTCGGGATAGCGGCTGAACCGTCGCGATGCACCGCACCGCGGTGCTGCTGATGATCTTCTGTGGGCCGAAGGCGTCGATGCCTTTCGCGATGCCGATGGCCTGATCGCTGCCACGGTGCATGAGCGGTCTCGTTGAGTCCGGTCCATCCCAGTTCTGCGCGGGCATCGCCTTGCCGTGTCGCACCGCAATCACCGCAAAGGTGCGCGCGTTGCCCGCCACGAACCGTTCATGGAATCGCTCGAGGATGTCGACATCGTGGCTGTAACTCAAGCGCTTCCGGGCTTTGGGGATCGTCAACCACTCCAGTGCAGCGATCTCTTCATTGGGAGTGAAGCGCGCGAGCTCGAGTTCGTGGTCGTTGATCTCGGCGGTCCAGTAGTGCACAACCTTGTCTCGCCGGTTCGGCATGACGTACTCAACCAACCCCAGTGGTGCACCGAGGACAACGGACAGCCCGGTCTCTTCGCGCAATTCCCGCACCGCGGCCTGCGGCAGCGTCTCGCGCGGTTCGACCTTGCCCTTCGGGAACGTAACATCGCCATAGCCCGCGCGATGGACGACGAGGATCTTTGCCTCGCCATCGAGAACTCTCCAACACAGCGCGCCAGCCGCGACGACCGGGGGCAACGTCGTCACCGCTGAACCCCGCCGCGCTTTCTCTGCGAGATCTCACTCATGATCACGTTCTGCATGTCTTGGAGCGGTGCGCCTGATTCGCCGAGGTTGTGGCGCGACCACGTGCCTTCGCCATCGAGCCGCCACGCGCTCGTGTCATCCGAGAAAGCGAGGTCGAACACGTGATGCAACTGGCTGATGTGCGCTGCACTGGTGACTCGCACGAGCGCCTCGACCCGCCGATCGAGGTTGCGATGCATCATGTCGGCGCTGCCGATGTAGACCTGCGGGTCACCGGCATTGGCGAACGAGAAGATTCGCGAATGTTCGAGGTAGCGACCGAGAATCGAGCGCACGCGAATGTTCTCGCTGAGCCCTTCACGCCCCGGCTGAAGCCCGCAAATTCCGCGAACCAGCAAGTCGACGTTAACGCCGGCATTGCTCGCCCGGTACAGGGCGTCGAGGATCGCCTCATCCACAATCGAATTCAACTTGATTCGGATGCCGGCTGGCAGCCCGCGTTGGGCATTGTCGGTTTCGGTTTGGATGAGCTTGAGCAGCCCCTTGCGCAAATGCAGCGGGGCGACCAGCAGTCGCTTGAACTTCTTCTCAATCGCGTAACCCGAGAGTTCGTTGAAGAGCCGGGTCACGTCCTTGCCGACCGTGTCGCTCGCCGTCAGTAGGCCGAAGTCCTCGTACATACGGCTGGTCTTGGGGTTGTAGTTGCCGGTTCCGATGTGGCTGTAGTGACGAAGGACCCCGTTCTCCTGCCTCACAACGAGTGCAAGCTTGCAGTGGGTCTTGAGCCCTACCAGTCCGTAGACGACGTGCACGCCAGCCTTCTCCAGTTTGCGCGCCCAAGAGATGTTGGCCGTCTCGTCGAACCTCGCCTTGATCTCGACCAGCGCGAGTACCGCTTTGCCGGCCTCGGCAGCGTCGATGAGGGCCTCCACGATCGGGCTGTCACCGCTGGTGCGATAGAGGGTCTGCTTGATGGCGAGCACGTGCGGGTCGGCTGCCGCTTGCTCGAGAAAGCTCTGCACGCTCGTCGAGAAGGATTCGTACGGGTGATGCAGCAGGATGTCCTGGTGCGCGATCGAGGCAAAAATGTCTTGAGCGGCTCCCGCCTCGAGCGGCAGAAGGTTGACGCTCGTCGTGGGAACGTGTCGCGGGTACTTGAGCGACGGTCTGTCGATCCGTGTCAGTTGGAAGAGTCCACGCAGGTCGAGCGGAGCCGGTAATCGGTAGACCTCTTGTTCGGTGATATCCAGTTCTCGCACCAGGAGGTCGAGTGTGACCGGATCCATGTCGTCAGTGATCTCGAGCCGGATCGGCGAGCCGAATCGGCGGTTGAGGAGTGACTTCTCAAGCGCTTGGATGATGCTCTCAGACTCATCCTCGTCGACCTCGAGATCCTCGTTTCGTGTGACCCGGAACTCGTGATGCTCAAGGATCTCCATACCCGGAAACAGTTCCCCAAGATGGTTCGAAATGAGGTCTTCGAGAGGGATGAAGCGGAGCAGACCGCTGTCGTCATCCGGCAACTGCACGAATCGCGGCAGGACCGTCGGCACCTTGAGGCGAGCGAACTCCTCGTTGCCGGTCTTCGGGTTGCGCACACGAATTGAGAGGCTAAGCGAGAGCCCAGAGATATAGGGAAACGGATGCGCCGGGTCGACTGCCAGCGGCATGAGCACCGGGAAGATCTGTGCCGAGAAGATTTCGTCGATGCGCTGCCGGTCGGCTTCGCCGAGATCGGACCAGGTTTCAATGTGGATGCCAGCCTCATCGAGGGCTGGCTTCACGCCCGTACGGAACGCCTGTGCGTGGCGCTCCTGTAGCTCGTGGGCTTTCGCGCTGATGTCTGCCAAGACATCCCCTGGCGCGCGACCCACGTTGGTGGGAACGGCAAGCCCGGTCGCGATTCTGCGCTTGAGTCCGGCGACACGCACCATGAAGAACTCATCGAGGTTGCTCGCGAAGATCGCGAGGAAGTTCGCTCGTTCGAGAAGTGGAACGTCCGGGTCTTCGGCGAGTTCCAATACCCGCTGGTTGAAGGCGAGCCAACTCAGTTCTCGGTCCAGGTATCGATCGTGAGGAAGGGATCCGTCATCGTCACTCGACGACTCCTCGAGGTCGTACTCGTCGAGCGAGTCGGTGACGACATCGCCGGGAGCGTCGCTGTCAACGCGCGCCAGGCTGTTCTCGCTTTCCATTCGTTCATCCTTGCACCCGGGAGTGAACTCTCGGTGAATCAGTCTTGGCGGCATCCGCAATTCATAGATGATCATCTATGCTTTAGCCATGGTCAATTCGGTCGCTATGAATGAGAAACCCACAGTCCTGTTTGTCTGCGTGCACAACGCCGGCCGGTCGCAAATGGCGGCGGGCTACCTCAAGGCCTTTGGCGGTGATCGGGTCGAGGTGCTGTCGGCTGGATCGGAGCCGAAGGACCAAATCAACCCGGTCGCGGTCGCGGCGATGGCAGAAGAGGGAATCGACATCTCCAACAACGTGCCGAAGATCCTCACAACAGAAGCCGTCAAGGAATCGGATGTTGTCATCACCATGGGATGCGGGGATACCTGCCCGATCTTCCCCGGTAAGCGCTACGAGGACTGGGAACTCGACGATCCGGCCGGACAAGGTATCGAGTCGGTGCGTCCGATCCGCGACGACATCAAGGCGCGCATCCAGCAGTTGCTGAGCGAGATCTTGCCGGATGTTGGTGCACGGGCATTGGCTGGCGATCAGGCCTCGTCGGGGGCTCAGCCT
>JBGSTT010000029.1:0-2242 GCA_041736385.1 Rhodoglobus sp.
ATGAGGTCGTCGATGACGGCGATCGCGAGCAGCAGCGCTCTGAACTGCGGGGGAAGACCGCGACCGACGAGGGCAAGGACCCCAAGCGCGAACGCAATGTCTGTTGCGGTCGGAATCGGCCAACCTTGCGAGAGGTCTTGCTCGCGCGCGATGAGGAGAAAGATGATTGCCGGAACTACCACTCCACCGACCGCGGCAATACTCGGCACCAGTGCTTTGCGCGCAGAGTCGAGCTCGCCGTGTCGCAGCTCGTGCCGAAGCTCAATCGCAGCGATGAAGAAGAAGATCGCCAACAGGCCGTCCTTAACCCAGTAGCTGACGCTCAGATTGAGACCGAGCACGGCTGGGCCGAACGTGAACTCCTCGACGGTTTTGGCGGTGTCAGCGAATGCGCTGTTCGCGAGAATCAGGCCAACGGCGGCGGCAAGCACAAGCAGAAGCGCACCGAAACGCTCAGATCTGGCGATAGTCATGCACTCACCCTATGAGATCGACTTTGGTGAATTTTGTGCGCACGGTCGAAACCAGATGTTTACACTGACCGGTCTGACGTAACCTCCGCGAAACAGCGGGGCGTCATCGGGTGAAACGTCCATCCTCCACACTGACGGCGTACCGGAGGCACGATCCCGCCAAGTGGGGCTTCCACGGTGCACCCTTCGCACAAACACAGAGAGGTACACAATGGATCAGGGAAACACCACCTTCCTGTTGGTGTCAGCGGCGCTCGTGCTACTGATGACACCGGGCCTGGCATTCTTCTATGGAGGCCTCGTCAAGGCCAAGAGCGTTATCAGCATGATGATGATGAGCTTTGGGGCCATCGGACTGATCGGCGTCTTGTGGGTCGTCTACGGCTACGCGATCGCCTTCGCAAACCCCGGGACCGAGACCTATTTCGGCATCGACGGCTTCTTCGGAATCGACACTGCTTACATCGGGCTCCAGGGCCTGCTCGAGGTGCCGGAAGGGTCGGCATACCCGCCACTTGCGTTCGTTGCGTTCCAGGCGATGTTCGCGATCATTACGGTCGCGCTCATCTCGGGTGCCATTGCTGACCGAGCGAAGTTCGGTGCTTGGCTGATCTTTGCCGGCATCTGGGCCACGCTCGTCTACTTCCCGGTCGCAAGCTGGGTGTTCAACTTCTCCCTAGCGGAGGACGGCTCCTTCGCGAGCGGTGGCTGGTTGACCTACGGTCTACAGAATATCTTCGGAACAGGTGTCATCGACTTCGCTGGCGGAACTGCTGTTCACATCAATGCCGGGGCTGCCGCCCTGGCCTTGGCTCTCGTGCTGGGTAAGCGTGTTGGCTTCGCAAAGGGTGCGCACGTTCCTCACAACCCGCCATTCGTGCTCCTTGGTGCCGGCCTTCTGTGGTTTGGCTGGTTTGGCTTCAACGCTGGGTCTGAGCTTGCTGCAGACGGCGTGGCGGCACTCGCCTTCGTCAACACACTCGCTGCTCCTGCCGCGGCGCTCCTTGCGTGGCTCGTGGTCGAGAAGGTTCGGGACGGCAAGCCGACCTCGGTTGGCGCTGCCTCCGGTGCGGTTGCCGGTCTCGTGGCGATCACCCCTGCGTGTGCTTCACTGACGCCGTTGATGGCGATCCTCTTGGGGATCGTTGCCGGAACGCTGTGCGCCCTTGCGATTGATCTCAAGTTCAGGTTCGGCTTCGACGACTCCCTTGACGTCGTGGGAATCCACCTCGTCGGTGGTCTCATCGGAACGCTCTTCTTGGGCTTCTTCGCTAACAACACCGGGCTCGCGTCGAGCGGTTCTCTCAACCAGCTGATTGTTCAAGCGATTGCCGCGTTCACGGTCGCGATCTTCTCCTTCGTGCTCGCCTACATCATCGGCTTCGCGATTGAGAAGACGATCGGCTTCCGGATCAAGAACGAGGATGAGATCGCTGGTATCGACACGATCGTTCACGGTGAAGAGGGCTACATTCTGGCTGACGCCAAGTAGCGTGAACCTGTAACAACCCGGTAAGGGGTGTCGCTCATACGAGCGGCACCCCTTTCTGCTTGGCCTTCGGTGGCGGCACGTGCGGCTCCTCGAGCGCTCGACGCCCGAGAATGGTTGCGCCAGCTACGGCGGCCGGCATCATGATCACGGCGCCAAGTGGGATGAGGAAGGAAAGATAGGTCGCTGCACCAAAGCCGACCGTGGCTGCCCGGCGCTTGCCCAGAATGCGGCGCCGGTCGCGTGACGAGATCCCGCGCGAATCGAAGACACGGCCGGT
>JBGSTT010000040.1:0-6097 GCA_041736385.1 Rhodoglobus sp.
GGCGCGACCGCGACAGCAGCGACGGCAGCGACCGCGACAGCGGCGGTCGCGACAACTCCCGTGACCCCCGCCCCCGCTGCCGCCGAGACGTGCACGGTGGATGCCGCAACCATCGAGTGGGGCTTCAAGGAGTCGTTTCGCAGCTACGTGAGCGGCTCGATTGCCAACGGCGAGTGGACGGTCTCGAATGGCGCCAGCTACGAAACCCCGAGCTTCGCGTTCGCAGCTGGGGCCGGTGACTACAACCCGGCCACGTCGACGGGACTGGTCAGCTTCCCCGGAGCGATCACCTTCACCGGGCACGGCGGAATTCTCAACACCTCGGTCGCGAACCCGCAACTGCAGTTCATCGATGCGGCGACCGCCATCCTCGTGCTCGATGTGACGGGTACGACACAGGATGGTGTGCCGATCGACACCACCGGCGTTGAGTTTGCAACCATCGACCTGAGCGGGGCGAGCGCGCTTGCCGACAGCACGCTGACGATCACCAATGCCCCCACGGTCCTGACGGGAGCCGGTGCCGAGGCATTCGGCACCTACGAGGAGGGCGAGGAGTTCGACCCGCTTAACGCCTCGGTGACGATCGCCGACGACTGCGCACTGGCAGCGCCAGTTGACAGCGCTCCTTCTGCCACCCCGGTGACCGCCGGTGATGGAGGCTTTCCGTGGGTGTTGGTGTTGATACTCGCATTCCCAACGGCAGCGCTCGCGTTCGGGATCGTTCTCATTGCGCGGGCGCGCCCTTGGCGCTTGTAGCTACTACTGCCCCGGTGCGTAGATCGCCCGCGCGAGGGCATCGAGCACGTCGGCCGTTCGCGGGCCGAAGCTGAGCACCTCGCCGTCAGCCATATCGACGAAGCGGCGGTTCTGCCCGGCCGCCGTTAGCGCGATCGCCGGCTTGTCCCGAAGCAAGCCGTCAACGCCGTCAACGCTCGCCAGCCCGCCAGTCATCACCAAAATCAGGTCCGGGTTGGCCGCAACCATCGCCTCATCCGTCATGGGTCGCAACTCCTTGAGCCCGATCTCAGCGGCAACATCGATACCGCCGAGAGATCGAACGAGCACGTCGGCACCCGAGTTCTCACCAAACAGGTAATAAACGCCCGAAGACCCACGCAGGTACAGAAACAGCATTCGCAGCGGTTTGGTGGATGCCACGAGCTCACCTATCTCGGCAACCTTCTCGTCGATTCCCGCAACCAGCTCGACCGCCAAGGCCTCGCCTGCCGCCGGCGCTCCGAGCGCTTGTGACACTTGGCGCGCGAGTTCGCCGACCCCGTCGATGCTCGGGTCGGTGTCGACAAAGACGACGGGGATGCCTGCATCGCGAAGCTGCAGCACGACGTCGATGGGTCCGATCGTGCCGTCCGTGATCACGACGCTGGGCCGCAGGGCAAGAATCGCCTCGCTGTTGACCGTGTGGCCGCCGGAGGTGACGACCGGCAAGTCAAGCGCTTCGTTGAACGTCGTGGAGATGTCGCGGCCGATGACACTGTCACCGAAGCCCAAGCCGAACACGGTCGCGGCGATCGAGCCAGAGATGTCCATCGGCAGGATTCGATCCGTCGATGTGACCGTGATGATGACGTCACCCGCGAGGTCGCGCGAGGTCACGGTCGCCGGCAAGGATTGCGGTGGGCGCTCGCCGGTGATCGAAGCATCCGGGAGAATCGCCGTCGACTCGCCCTGCCACGATGCCGGGTCATCCAGAAAATTCAGCTGCGCCAGCGGCACTTGGGGGTCACCGGAGAGGGTCGGCTCGGAGACCGGTGCCGCGGGCAGAGTGCTGCACGCGGACAGCGCGACGACCGCGCTCGCTGCAGTGACGGCGATGACGATCATGCGAGCGGAGCGCGAAAACAACGGGCGGTGCATGCTGGCCTTACGTCGGGTGCACCGCAGATCCGTGAAAACCGGCGGGGCGGAAAGTTGCTTAGGCTATCCTAAGCAGTCGGGTTTGGACCATCCTGAGAATCGCTTCGCTGGCGTGGCAGCACGCACCCGTGCAAGAGCCTCACCCTAGGATGTATCGACGGTGGGAGGACCTGTGGCTTCAGTCGCCAGCACGCTCGCGCCGCGCCACAGCCGCCTCCTGGATTTCGAGCGCGAGTGGCGCGCACACAACGCGGCAAAAGAGGATGCGATCCGCCGCGAATTCTCGTTCTCTCCTGCCCGGTACTATCAACTACTGGATGTCGTGATCGATTCGCCCGCCGCCGTGCGCTACGACCCAATGCTGGTCGGCCAATTGCAACGGTCACGGGCGGCGCGAAGTTCCGCACGATCGAGCCGAACATCCATCACCGAAATTCGCGCGGGCGAGCGCATCCGTCCGCACACCGAAGAAAACCCTGACTGAGCTATGGCCAAGTTTCCAGAAGACCGCTTCGATCGCCTCCCCGACGACCTCAAACGGATCGGAGCACACCGTGGACCTCGCCGTAAAGGGCGCGGTTGGATCGGATTCGCTTGGGCCCTGCTTGCGACCGGCGTTCTGGTCTTTGGCGGACTCTTCGGTGTAAGCCGCTTCCTTGGCGTGGACCTCGGCATCTCGCTGTTCGCGACGCCGCCGACTCCGACCCCCACGCCGACCCCGACACCAACCGTGCCCGCCGTGACCGACCCGACCACAATCGATCAGGTCGCACGCGGCATCAAAATCGATGTGCTCAACGGAACGACAACACCGGGGCTCCAGAACACCGTCGGCGACACACTCGCCGCGCTCGGGTGGAGAATCGGCGGACGCCTTCCAGCCTCCTCGACCGACATCGAAACCACCTTCGTCTATTACGGCGATCCCGTCAACGAAGACGTGGCGCGCGGGCTCGTTCTTGCGATTGGCCTCGGTGAGATTCGCCTCGTCGACCCCACGACGTTTCCCGGCGCGAGCCTGACCATCGTGCTGGGAGCCGACGCCGGACCACCGCCGGCCGTAGAACCGGGAACCACCCCGGAAGCCACTCCGGCAGGCTGAACCCGAGCCAACCGTGACGGCCGGGTAGCGATCGTGTTACGCCCGTGTTTAATTGTTGCCTTGAGGGCGTCCGACCCCCAAATAGGGTGCAAACGCTCGGCTAGCATCTGGTCAAGGCGGCCATTCGGGCGCCCGACAGAGGTGCAGCACAGGCACCGCGCACCGCACACCACACGCACAGCAGGGAGCAACACATGGCGAACGGAACCGTCAAATGGTTCAACGCTGAAAAAGGCTACGGGTTCATCACTGTCGGAGAGGGCGGGCAAGACGTGTTCGTGCACTACTCGGCCATCGAGATGGGAGGATACAAGGTTCTCGAGGAAGGCCAGCAGGTCGAGTTCGAGATCGGAACCGGCGCAAAGGGCCCTCAAGCCGAAGCCGTCAAGCTCGCCTAAGCCTCCCGGTTGCCGAGACGGCAACGTTGATACGCCGAGTGCGCTGCGCTGTCTTGCACTCGCGGGCTGGCGCGTGCAGCCGAGTGCGCTGCGCTGTCTTGCACTCGTCCCCGCCGAGTGCTAATTTTGCCTTTGGCACTCGCAGAGTACGAGTGCTAACGAATTCGTCTGCATGACGTCCGGGAGGGACGAGAAACACACATGGCAAAGATCATTGCTTTCAACGAAGAGGCCCGTCGCGGCCTCGAGCGCGGCCTGAACATTCTGGCTGACGCAGTCAAGGTAACACTCGGCCCCCGCGGTCGTAACGTCGTGCTCGAGAAGAAGTGGGGAGCCCCCACTATCACGAACGACGGTGTCTCGATTGCCAAGGAGATCGAGCTCGACGACCCATACGAGAAGATCGGTGCCGAGCTCGTCAAAGAGGTCGCAAAGAAGACGGATGACGTCGCCGGCGACGGTACGACCACTTCGGTCGTGCTCGCACAGGCGCTCGTTCGCGAAGGACTGCGCAACGTCGCAGCTGGCGCGGACCCGATCAGCCTGAAGCGCGGAATCGAGAAGGCCACTGCTGCCGTCATCGAGGCGCTCATTTCTGGCGCCAAGGAGATCGAGACCAAGGAAGAGATCGCGGCCACGGCATCCATCTCTGCTGGCGACCCCGAGATCGGCGCGCTGATCGCCGAGGCGATCGACAAGGTCGGCAAGGAAGGCGTTGTCACCGTCGAGGAGTCGAACACCTTCGGCACCGAGCTCGAGCTCACCGAGGGCATGCGTTTTGACAAGGGTTTCCTGTCTGCTTACTTCGTGACCGACCCTGAGCGTCAGGAAGCGGTCTTCGAAGACCCGTACATCCTGATCGTCAACTCCAAGATCTCGAACATCAAGGACCTGCTTCCCATCGTTGACAAGGTGATCCAGAGCGGCAAGCAGTTGCTCATCATCGCCGAGGACGTCGACGGCGAAGCACTCGCGACTCTCGTCGTGAACAAGATCCGTGGCATCTTCAAGTCGGTGGCCGTCAAGGCGCCAGGCTTCGGTGACCGCCGCAAGGCCCAGCTCCAGGACCTTGCCATCCTTACCGGTGGTCAGGTCATTTCCGAGGAGGTCGGACTCAAGCTTGAGAACGCCACCCTCGACCTGCTCGGCCGCGCCCGCAAGGTGGTTATCACCAAGGACGAGACCACGATCGTTGAGGGTGCCGGCGACGCCGACGCCATCGCCGGTCGCGTGAAGCAGATCCGCGCCGAGATCGACAACACCGACAGTGACTACGACCGCGAGAAGCTCCAAGAGCGTCTGGCGAAGCTCGCTGGTGGCGTCGCGGTCATCAAGGCCGGAGCGGCAACCGAGGTCGAGCTCAAGGAGCGCAAGCACCGTATCGAGGATGCCGTGCGCAACGCCAAGGCTGCCGTCGAAGAGGGCATTGTTGCCGGTGGTGGCGTTGCCCTGATTCAGGCTGGCAAGATCGCCTTCGAGAGCAAGGCACTCAAGAGCCTGACGGGCGACGAGGCGACCGGCGCGAACATCGTTCGGGTCGCAGTGGATGCTCCACTCAAGCAGATCGCGCTCAACGCCGGTCTCGAGCCGGGTGTCGTCGCGGACAAGGTGCGCCACCTCCCAGCCGGTCATGGCCTCAACGCCGCGACCGGAGAGTACGTGGACATGCTCGCCGCCGGCATCAATGACCCGGTGAAGGTGACTCGGTCGGCGCTGCTCAACGCGGCTTCGATTGCCGGTCTTTTCCTGACGACCGAGGCCGTTATCGCCGATAAGCCCGAGAGGGCTCAGCCGTCAATGGGCGGAGACCCATCAGGTGGCATGGACTTCTAAGTCCAACAGTTCGAACATAACGGGCGGCTCCCCATCGGAGCCGCCCGTTATTGTTTCCAGTCACGATTGAACGTCAGCGCGAGAACAACCGCGCGTTGTTCGCCTCGATCTCGGCGTACTGCTGACCGGCTTGACTGAGCGCTTGGTTGATTGCCGCCAAGCTCTCCTCCACTCGCAGCTGCGTTGCCTTCCAGTCGGTCACAACGGTCTGAAAGGCCGTCGCGGCTTGGCCGCTCCACGAACCCTGCAGATTCGTGAGTTGGCCGTAGAGTCCTGAGACTTCTGACTGAATGCGACTGATGGAGTTGCGCACCGCACCGGTGGCGTTGATTACTGCTTCGCTGTCTACTTGATATCTCGTCATTCCAGCGACGGTAGCGGCGAGGTGAGCCGCCCGGCTCAGTCAGTTCGAGCTTGTGGAGTTCGCGGCATCCGATTGCTCAGTATGGAGAGGAAGCTGCACTCGGAAGGTGGCCCCGCCGCCGGGGGTATCGACCACCTCAACGCTGCCCTGATGGGCTTCGACGATGCCCGAGACGATCGCCAACCCGAGGCCGCTGCCACCGGTAACCCTCGTTCTCGAGGTGTCGGCGCGCCAGAATCGCTGGAAGATCTTCTCTCGAATCTGCACCGGAACGCCTTCTCCGTGATCGATGACGGAGATTACGGCAACGCCGTTGTCGGTGTCGACGCCAACTCCGATTTCGATCGAGCTGGTGTCCGGGGTGAATCGGATCGCATTACCGACAAGGTTGTTGACGACCTGGCGGATCTTGTTCTCCTCAGCCAGCACAACCGCGCGGTGTTGAACCGGCGCCGGCAGCAACGCGAGCGCGGCACCAGCGGCAATCGCCGCTGCCTCTCCATACTGAGCAATCGGATGCCG
>JBGSTT010000042.1:0-3548 GCA_041736385.1 Rhodoglobus sp.
CATCTCTGTCGTGTCGACGAGGTCCGTCATAAGGTAAGCCTAACGTCAGCCCAACCGTAGGATTGTCGCTATGCCCAGCCTCACTCTTCCGCCTGAACTGCTGCCAACTGACGGACGATTCGGCTGCGGCCCGTCGAAGATTCGCACGGAACAACTCGCCCATTTGAGCGCGAATGCCGGCATTCTCGGCACCTCTCACCGGCAAGCGCCGGTCAAGCAACTGGTGGCTCGCGTACGTACCGGGCTGGCCGAATTGTTCAACGTCCCAGCCGGGTACGAGGTGATTCTCGGCAACGGTGGTTCGACCGCGTTCTGGGATGCCGCGGCCTTCTCACTCATCGAACGCCGCAGTGCCCACCTCAGCTTCGGCGAGTTCGGCGCGAAGTTCGCGAGCGCAGCATCCGCACCCTTTCTTGAGGCGCCGCTCATCGTGACGGCCGCGGCAGGCACGCGGGCCGAATTCGAGGCGGATGCGCTGAGCACCGCAGGCATCGACCTCGTCGCGTGGCCGCACAACGAGACCTCGACCGGGGTGATGACGCCGGTCGTGCGGGCGGCCGGTACGCCAGCAGGCGCACTTACTGTCGTCGACGCGACGAGCGCGGCCGGTGGCATCCAATTCGATGTCAGCGAAACGGATGTCTACTACTTCGCCCCGCAGAAGAACCTCGGCTCGGACGGCGGCGTGTGGTTCGCGCTATTCTCCCCCGCCGCGATCGATCGCGTCGAGCGCATCGCGGCGAGCGGTCGCTACATTCCCGAATTCCTGTCGCTCAAGAATGCGGTGGACAACTCGCGCCTCGAGCAAACACTCAACACCCCTGCTCTGACAACCCTGCTGCTGCTCGAGAATCAGCTCGACTGGATAAACGGCAACGGCGGGCTGGCCTGGGCAGACGCGCGTACCCGCGAATCATCGAGCGCGCTCTACGACTGGGCGGATGCCTCCGACTTCGCGACCCCGTTCGTGTCAAGCACGCCTGACCGCTCGCAAGTCGTCGTGACAATCGACTTCGAGAGCCAAGTGGATGCCGCGGCCGTCGCTGCGACGTTGCGTGAGAACGGCATCGTCGACACCGAGCCGTATCGCAAGCTCGGCCGCAACCAGTTGCGCGTTGCCACCTTCGTCTCGGTCGAGCCGGACGACGTGCGTACGCTCATTAGCGCGATCGAGTACGTGGTCGAACATTCTTCGGTGAACACCCCCCCGGCTCGGTAGCCTAGAGGGGTGAGACTGTGGCTGAGGGATTCCGAGCGGCGGCCTGACCCTGCTCCGGTCGCAACAGACGACCGCAAAGCCATGGCGGTCGGGCTTGCGCTCTGGTTGGTCGCGCTCGTCGCGGTGATCATCGCGCTACCGACCCTCGCCGCGAGCGATCAAGCGTGGTGGCTAGAGATGTGTCTCGCCGGGCTCGTGCTCGGCGTCATCGGCATCGCGCACACCCACTGGCGACACAAGAAGTAGGGATCAGCGCTCGAGGGACGCCGGTTCTGGCTCGTCGTCGAGGTCGTCGTCAGGCTCGTCGTCGAGGTCGTCGTCATCATCATGATCGTCGAGTTCATTGAGCTCATCGAGTTCATCGATATCGAGACCGTCTAGGTCGCTCACAACGTCATGATCATCGTCATCATCATCGTCATCGTCATCGTCGTCGTCGTCGTCGTCGAGGTCATCGTCATCGTCGTCGGACTCGTTGTCGAGGTCATCGTCTTCATCGTCGTCATCGTCGTCGGCAAAGACCTCGTCGTCGTCCGGATCATCGCCCTCGGTCTCGTTGACCGACGCCGTGGCATCCTGCGATGCCTCGTACTCGGCAAGTCGCTCCGACCATGGCACCCACTCTGGCGCGAGGAGAGCACCATCGCTCGGCAACAGCTCGGCTTCGAGCACCGTCGGCTCTGAACCATCGACGCTGGCAACGCTCACGGTCCACAACCAGCCGCGATAGCCGGGCTGAGTCGTTTCGAATCGGAGTGTTGCGACGCCGTCGCCGGCATCCGTCTCATCGACGAATGCGCCGATCGTCTCGATCGGTGTGATCTCGACAAGTGCGCCGCGAGCGAGAGTTTCGTTCTGGCTAGGCATCCAGCTCGTCCGCGACCTTGCGCAACATCGCCGCGATCTTGGTGGAGTGCGACTTCTCGGGGTAGCGACCGCGCTTGAGGTCTCCGCCGATCCCGTCCATGAGCTTCACAAGATCTTCAATGATGATCGCCATGTCGTCGGCGGGCTTGCGGTTGAGTTTCGCCATCGATGGGGGCGCTTCGAGCACACGCACCGAGAGGGCCTGAGCACCCTTCTTCCCGTCCGCGATACCGAATTCGAGCTTGGTGCCCGCCTTAACTCCTGTCGTGCCAGCGGGCAGCGCGGAAGCGTGCAGGAAGACCTCCTGGCCGTCATCAGCGCTGATGAAGCCAAAGCCTTTCTCGTCGTCATAGAACTTGACTTTGCCGGTTGGCATGCTGAACTCCTCGCGATGGATGCCCCAAGCCTAGAGGACGCGGCGCAGGCGTATCCTTGTTGATGTGGCATCCGACATACCGATCAACGATCACCGGCTCGAGCGCATCCTCGCTTTCATGGTCGCTTCAGCCATCGGACTGAGCATCGTGTCGTTTCTCGCGGTCATCATTGCCAGCGGGGTCGGGGTTACCGGAGAGCAGTTCAGCCAACCGCCGTGGCCGACCATTATCGTGCTGCCCGTCATCGGCCTGCCCGTGGGCGTCATCGTGCTGGTTGCGCTCCTCATTGTCAGCGCCCTGCGTCGGGGTCGTGAAGCAAGGGATGCGCGCGGCTAACGAATCCTCACTCGCACTGGCTGGCGAGCTTCGCCTGCTGAGCGATGCCGAGTTGAGCGTACTGATCGACGCGCGCGAGATCGGGGATGCCGGAATTCGCGACTTCTTCGACCTGGCAGACGCGCTACTCGAATCGGAGTCGATCGCACACGCGCTGGCTCGACTTGACCGCGCAACGCTTGCCGTGATGACTCGAGCGAGCGATGCCCCCGTCGCGGCAGTTGACCTAGACCCTTCGACTATCAGCAAGCTCGAGCGAGCCGTCGCGCTTGCGCTAGCAACTGCGACGTCGAGTGCGACTAGGACGGCGACGGCGCCTGGGACTGCGTCGTCCACCGCGACGTCACCGTTGCCAGATGCGGCGGTAAGCGGCGCGAGCGAGCGGGTCTTCACCATACTCACGCCGGTTGCCGCCCACTTGGCGCTGTGGTCAGAGCATGGTCTGCCGTCAGCCGAAGAACTCGAGGCGCAACCCGCACCAACGGTGCTGGCCGCGGTCAGTTCGCTCGAGCCCACTGCGATCGACTCGCTCGCCGCGGAACAGGCGTTTCGCAACATGACCGCCATCGCGGAACTGATCGCGGAACTGCGGCACGAATCCGCACGCGAACTCGCGCGAGGCGGAATGGCACTGCCTGACAACAAACGATTGGCAGCCGCGATGGGAGTCGAGCTCGACGAGGTTGCCGAACTCGTCGAGGTCGCCGAGCGAGCCGGACTGGTCACCCGAGACAACGGCCGGTGGCGGG
>JBGSTT010000060.1:0-15093 GCA_041736385.1 Rhodoglobus sp.
TGATCAAGGATGATGTCGAAAGCGAGGCGGTTGCACACGGCAATAGTGCGCGGTGACTCATCCGCTATCAAGGTTCCGACCCGCACAACGTGAGCCTGTGGTCATCTGGCAGTTCAGCCCAGCCCTAGGCTGTCGAGGTGATCACCCTGGTGCGCCGCCCTGCCCTGATATCGGCTGCCCTCGCGCCAGTGTTCTTCATTGGTGGCACGATCATCGCGGGCGCCATGTGGCCCGAGTACAACCCGGTTACGCAGACCATCAGCGAACTCGCCGCGGGGGATGCCCCGACTCGTGTATTCATGACGGTCATGTTCATGCTCACCGCGGTATCCCACGGCGTGACCGGCTTCTTTGCGACCGGAGTCGGGCTCCCCGGCCGGGTTGCACTGGTTGCCGCATCCGTCGCTACCTTCACCGTGGCGCTGTTTCCGCTTCCGACGGTGGCGGGCTCGAGCGTCGCACACACGTCGAGTGCGATCGCCGGCTTTATGTTGCTCGCGATCTGGCCAGTGCTTGGGATGCGGCCGAGCAAGAGCTTCCCGTGGATCATTCGCCCGTGGGGCGCCATCCTCGGCACGAGCGTCATGACAACAGCCTGCTTCTGGTTTCTTGCCGTCTGGGCTAACCCCGCCCTCGGCTACATCGGAGTCATTGAGCGGGTGGCAGCGAACCTCGAGTCGCTGTGGCCGCTCGCGACAGTGGTTGGCCTCTGGCTGCACGAGCGGCGCAGCCGTAGGCTGATCGAGTGATCCAACTCGGACAGTACCCAGCGGCATCTCACGTCATCGCTCACGTCAGCGACACGCACTTACTCGCCGGTGGGCGCCCGCTTTACGGCAAGGTCAACACGATCGACCACCTTGCGCAGGCGCTCGCCCAACTTGAGCGCTCGATTGCCAAACCCGAGGCGATCGTCTTCACTGGCGACCTTGCCGACCTCGGTGAACCGGATGCCTACGTGCGGCTTCGCGAGATCGTCGAACCCGTCGCCGAGCGAATGGGGGCCCAGATCATCTGGGTCATGGGCAACCATGACGAACGCGCAGATTACTCGCGACTGCTTTTCGACCAAGAGTCGGATGCGCCGCAAGACCGGGTCTACGACATCAACGGCTTGCGCATTATCTCTTTCGACACCACGGTGCCCGGGTATCACCACGGGGAAGTCACCGACGATCAACTGGACTGGCTCGCCGACGTGCTCGCAAGTCCCGCCAAGCACGGAACACTTCTTGCGGTTCACCACCCTCCGATTCCCACCCCGCTGTTGGAAGCGATGGGGATGCTCGAGCTCTTCGACCAGCACAAGCTGGCCGAGGTCATTCGGGGAACCGATGTGCGTGGCATCCTCGCCGGACATTTGCATTACTCAACATATTCGACCTTCGCTGGCGTCCCGGTGTCTGTCGCTTCTGCCACCTGCTACACGCTCGACCTCAGTGCCGTTGATCGCGTGTTGTCTGGCGTCGACTTCGGACAGTCGGTCAACGTCGTTCACGTCTATGAGGAGCAGCTTGTGCACTCGATCATCCCGGTCGGCGATACCGCGGAAGTGACTGGTGTTCCGGCGGCCGGCTGGGAGCAGATCGCGGCGATGACTCCAGAGCAGCGCGTCGACACCTTCTCGCGCAAGGACTCGGCGTTCAACAGCGTTGAAGCCGCGGCATCAGGGAACGCCTGACCGGCACGGGCTCTACCGGCACTCGCTCTACCGGCACGGGCTCTGCCACCTTGCTCAGCTCATCCCTGCTTCGCCCAACGGCCCTTTCGCGCACTTCGCGTGACAAAGCCCATCGGCAGTGCGCGCGCCGCCACCGAGATGAACCGGTACTTGAGGCTCGGGATCGAGACGGCGCGTCCGCGGTCAGCAGCCAGAAGCGCGGTCCGTACGAGCGGTTCAACGTCGAGCCACATCCACGCGGGTGCCATCGATTCTCGCGTGACGCCCATGCGCGCGTGAAACTCGGTGCGCACGAATCCGGGCGCGAGGGCCGTGACCGTGATGCCAGCGGGCCGGTAATACGCATTCGCCCAGCGACTAAAGGTGTGCAGCCACGCCTTGGCGGCCGAATACGTTGTCAATGGCGCGTAAGCCGCGATGCTCGAGACGTTGATGATCGTGCCGCTGCGTCGCACGATCATGTGCTGCAGCGCGCGATGCGCTAAACGCATCGGCACCGTCACGAGCAGTTCGAGCAACCGCAATTCGTCCTCGATGGGGTTGAGATCGAAGTCGTTGCGCAGGCCGAATCCGGCATTGTTGACGAGCACCTCAATCGGCCGATCGGATACCGTGATCCGCTCCTCGACGCGTGCCAGTCCATTCGGATCAAGCAGGTCGGCCGCGATCACCTCGACGGCAACGCCGTAGCGCTCGCCCAACTCGACGGCAAGACCATCGAGTCGAACGGCCTCGCGGGAGACGAGCACGAGGTCATGGCCTCTTTCGGCAAGTTGACGCGCGAATTCGGCGCCGATTCCGGAGCTCGCACCGGTCACGAGTGCGACTCCCGCTGAACGGTTGGTCATCCCGAAACGCTACCGTGCTCGCTCCAAAGTCATTCTTCGTGGGCGACGATGGGCTAGTGGAGCTCGCGAGAACCGTTGACGACTTCGCTGCGCACCTCGCGGCCGAGCGCGGCTTCAGCGAGCACACCGTTCGCTCGTATCGCTCTGACCTCGGGCAACTGGTCGAGTTCGCCGCTGCGCGCGGAGCCGACGACGCAAGCGAACTCGATCTCGAACTGCTGCGCGATTGGCTCTGGCGCGGATCGCAAGCCGGTCTCGCCAAGTCGACACTAGCCCGCAGGGCCGCATCCGCTCGTAGCTTCAGCGCTTGGCTGGCGCGAACAACCCCCAATTCGGCGGATGCCGCGGCTCGACTGCGCGCACCCCGGTCAGACCATCACCTCCCGCGCGTGCTCAACCGCAGTCAGATGGATTCGATTCTGGAGCGCGTCGCGAACCGAGCCGATTCTGGCGATCCGGTCGCGATCCGCGATCAGGCCATCGTCGAGTTGCTGTATGCCTCGGCGCTGCGCGTGAGCGAGCTGACTGGCTTGGCCGTGAGCGATGTCGACCTCGGGCGCCTCACCGTACGGGTGCTCGGCAAGGGGTCGAAGGAGCGCGTCGTTCCGTTCGGCATCCCGGCGCAACGCGCCATCAGTTTGTGGCTCGATCATGGTCGATCGGTTCTGGCGACAAGCGTCTCCGGTGGCGCCGTGTTCGTCGGCGCGAAGGGCAAACCGCTGACAGCCCGCACGGTTTATGAACTCGTCTCCAAACTGCTTGCAACGGTGCCGGGTGGCGGACCGGCGGGCCCGCACACTCTTCGCCACACCGCTGCAACGCACTTGCTTGACGGTGGTGCCGACCTCAGGGCGGTGCAAGAGCTACTCGGTCACGCGAGCCTGGGTACGACACAGCTCTACACCCACGTCTCGACGGAGCGTCTACGCGAGAGCTACCGCTTGGCCCACCCCCGTGCTTGAGGATCGTTAGCACGCGACTGCTAAGACGGCAGTTGCTCCCGGTACACCTCGAGCGCCCGTTCTAGGTAGGACGTGACAACGGTCTGCTCTGCCGCGCTGAACTCATCGAGCACCGCGTCGATGCCGGCAATCATCGGGGTGAGTGTTTGCATGGCGCGCTCGACGGACGATGGTCTAGGAACGACCAGGATTCCTCGCCGGTCGGTCGGATGCTCGGTCCGACGAACATGACTGAGCGCCACCAAGCGATCAACAACGGATGTTACAGCGGCCGTGCTGATCGAGAGTCGGCGGGCAAGCTCGGTCGGTGAAAGCGGTCCGTTCGCGATGAGCAATTCCATTGCCTGTAAATCCGTCGGGTTCACCGTGAGCTGTCGACCCAGATGGGCCTCGAACTCCTTGCTCATCTCGACAAACTCGCGGATCAGCACGGTGGCTCGGCGAGCAGTCGGCTGTCGCGGGGTATCCGTCGAGGTGGTTGGCATAAAAGCGAGTTTAGCGCTATGTTGTTCGACGAGCGAATAGCTAAGCAATCTAATTACATGTCACCGCTCACTACCCGCCACCGCGACAACACAGCAGAGAGAGCCATGAACCGCCTTACGAAGTTCATCACCGCCCGCGCCACATCCTGGATCGTTCTCGTCGTCGCGTTTCTCGCCGCTGGATTGCTGTTTGCCGCCGGCTCCGGGGCGACCGAAGAAAGTTCTCCCGGGGTTGGCTTACCGGCCTCGGCAGAATCTGCCAGAGCTGCCGTCGCGCAGGAGGATCTACCCAGCGCTGACGCAACAAGTGCCCTCTTTGTGTTCAGCCGCGATGGCGACGCGTTGACGGATGCCGACCTCGAGGCCGTGACCGCGGCATCCACCAACCTGGCCGAGTTCACGCCAGACGGATTCATTCCGCCGCCCAGCATCTCCGACGACGGCACGGCGGCCATTGTCGTTGCGCCGCTCGACATCATCAGCGATGTCCCAGCCCAAACGGAGCGCGCCGATGAATTGCGCGCGGTCGCCAACGCCGAGCTGCCCGCTGGACTTACCGCCCTGTTGACCGGTGCGGAGGGCTTCGCCGTCGACATCGCCGCGGTGTTCGAAGGCGCGGACTTCACGCTGCTCTCGACGACCGTCATCGTCGTCGCGGTGTTGCTGCTCATTACCTACCGAAGCCCGTGGCTCTGGCTCGTGCCGCTCGTCGTGGTCGGTACCGCTGACGGACTCGCTGGCATCGTCGCCACCAGGGTGTCTTCGGCGCTTGGCATCACTCTGGATGCCTCGGTCACCGGCATCCTGTCGGTTCTGGTCTTCGGAGCAGGTACGAACTACGCGCTCTTGCTGATCGCGCGGTATCGCGACGAACTGCGCTTGCACGAAGATCGCCGCGAGGCAATGGCGCGTGCACTTCGCGGGGCGGGCCCGGCGATCATCGCCAGCGGCGGCACCGTTGTGCTTGCCCTTCTCACCCTCGCCTTCGCGCAACTCGAGGGCAACCGCGCGCTAGGAATCGCGTGTGCGACCGGCGTTGTCGTGGCAATGATCTTCGCCCTGTTCGTGTTGCCAGCAGCGCTCGTGCAATTCGGGCGCGGACTGTTCTGGCCGTACGTTCCGCGATTCGGCACCGAGGGCTCGACCGAGCGCGGGTTCTGGCACAGCCTCGGGGTCCGCGTGTCGCTGAGGCCGGTCGCCGTCGCGATCGTCGGCGTCGCCGTTCTCGGGGCACTATCGCTTGGCGTACCGCAGATTCAACTCGGCCTCAGCCAGAATGAGCGTTTCACCGCAGTGCCGGAGGCCGTTGTCGGCCAAGAGATTATTGCTGACGCCTTCTCCGCCGGCAGCGGTTCGCCAGCGTTCGTCATCACCAATGCCGACTTCGCAGACGAGGTGGCGGATGCCGCGGCATCCGTCAATGGCGTCGACTCAGCCACCGTAGGTGAGTCGAACGGCGACATCACTCAAGTCAACGTGGTGCTCGGTGCCTCAGCGGAAACGCCAGAGTCGTTTGCGACGATCGCGAGCCTGCGCTCAGAGCTCGGCTCGATTGACAGGGCGGATGCGCTGGTCGGTGGTCTCGACGCGACGGCGCTCGACGTGAACCGGGCGCAACTGGCGGACCAGAATCTGGTGATTCCGTTGATTCTGGTGCTTGTGCTACTCGTACTGATCGTGCTGTTGCGCGCATTGGTGGCTCCGGTGCTCCTGCTTCTGACCGTTGTTGCGTCGTTCTTTGCCAGTCTCGGGGCAAGCTGGTTCCTGTTCCAGGCCATCTTCGGATTCCCCGCGATCGATACCAATGTCGTGCTGTTCAGCTTCCTCTTCCTTGTCGCGCTCGGGGTGGACTACAACATCTTCCTCGTGACGAGAGCGAGAGAAGAGGCACTTACCCACGGCACAAAGGTCGGGATGATTCGTGCGCTCGCCGCCACCGGTGGCGTGATCACGAGCGCCGGTATCTTGCTCGCTGCCGTGTTCGCGGTGCTCGGGGTTCTACCGCTCATCACCCTCACCCAGATCGGCATCATCGTCTGCATCGGTGTGCTGCTCGACACGCTCCTCGTGCGAACGCTAATCGTGCCATCGCTCGCGTTCATTACTCGTGAGCGATTCTGGTGGCCCGGTCGCGCGCTATCCGCGCCGCCCACCAGCACCCCCTCGGCCACTCCGGTTACCTAGTCGGCAGCAGGATCGATCGAGGGATGCCGCCGAGATAGTTGAGCGGCGAGACATATGCGCCGTCTCGCCGCACTCCGAAGTGGATGCACGGCACCGAGCAATGACCCGGTATCGCCTCGCCGACCAGGTCGCCCCGGGCCACCGACTGACCCTCCGCGACGAGCGCAATCACTGGCTCGTAACTCGACACGAGTCCGCCGGGGTGCCGAATCGACAGTACCGGGCGATCAACGACCACGCCGGTGAACTGCACGACCCCCGCGCTCGGCGCGAACACGCGAGCGCTGGATGCCGCAATATCGATGCC
Organism: Rhodoglobus sp.; assembly: GCA_041736385.1. GTDB lineage: Bacteria > Actinomycetota > Actinomycetes > Actinomycetales > Microbacteriaceae > Rhodoglobus. The sequence continues at coordinate 6,468 of JBGSTT010000060.1, forward strand.
TCGATGTCCAGCAGAGTATGGGGTTGCTGGTGCGATGAACGGTCGCAGGATGCGATAGGGCGGCTCGACCGGCCATGCCCAGTTGCCTGCCGCGTTCGATGCCGCGGGTTGCACGGTCGCGATCGCCAGACTCAGTGTCACGGCGAACGCGCGCGCTAGCCCGATAGGTAGCCGCTGAACGGCTCGCCGACGGGTGGCGGGGGGACTCGGCATCCGCCAAGCATTGCCGGTGGGGGTCACAGAGTCGAAAGACAAGCGCGGGGCCGTGCAATTTGCGCCAGCCCAGCGCCAAGTGGGGGAGCGGTGGTACTCTTTCCGAAGCACTCCGAGCAATCGGGGTGACTACGCGTGCCCACTTCGCTCCTCGTCGAGCGTGGCCAACACTCCATCAGTCCCCGGGAAACCGGGGTGGACGTGTGCCCGGGCACCAGGATCTGCCCCAACCGGGAGCGGAAGAACAACTGAGAACGGCGCGCGCGAGTGCGCCAAGAAGGAGCACGGCCATGGCCGTCGTCACAATCCGCCAGCTGCTTGACAGCGGCGTTCACTTCGGGCACCAGACCCGCCGTTGGAACCCCAAGATGAAGCGATTCATCTTCACCGAGCGTTCCGGCATTTACATCATCGACCTGCAGCAGTCGCTCGCCTTCATCGACCAGGCATACGACTACGTCAAGGAGACGGTCGCCCACGGTGGCACCATTCTTTTCGTCGGCACCAAGAAGCAGGCGCAGGAGACGATCGCCGAGCAGGCGACGCGCGTCGGGCAGCCCTACGTCAACCAGCGTTGGCTCGGCGGCCTCCTCACCAACTTCCAGACCGTCTCCAAGCGACTCGCGCGCATGAAGGAGCTCGAGGAGCTCGACTTCGAAGACACCGCCAAGAGCGGTTTCACGAAGAAGGAACTGCTGATCAAGAAGCGTGAGCTTGACAAGTTGCACAAGTCGCTTGGCGGCATCCGCAACCTGACAAAGACCCCGAGCGCGATCTGGGTGGTCGACACGAAGAAGGAGCACCTCGCCATCGACGAGGCGCGCAAGCTCCGCATCCCGGTCATCGGTATCCTCGACACGAACTGCGACCCAGACGAAGTGCAATACCCGATTCCGGGCAACGACGACGCGATCCGCTCCGTCGCGCTGTTGACCCGCATCATCGCGGATGCTGCAGCAGAAGGCCTTATCCAGCGTCACCAGAAGCCGGAAGAGGGTGCAGAAGTCGAGCCCCTCGCTGCGTGGGAGGCGGAATTGCTGCAGGCATCCGAAACCCCGTCGTCGACCGCCGAGAAGATCGAAGCCGTCGATGGCGCCGTCTCAGGTACCCCGGATGCCGCGGCTGTCGCCGAAGTCATTGCCGCCGCGGTGCCGGTTGAGGAGAACGACGCTGACGCGCTCGTTGCTTTAGCCGAGGCCGCTGCCGACCCGACGATCGTGCCCGAGCACCATGTCGAGTCCGACGCGACCACCGAGGCCAAGATCGAGGCCGAGGCGACCGAGGCTGAGAAGACGCCCGGGAAAACTGCGGCACCGAAGGCTGCGGCACCGAAGGCAGCTGCACCGAAAGTAGCGGCGCCGAAGACGCCGGCGAAGGCCGCAGCACCGAAGGCCGAAGTCAAGCCGGTGGTCAAGGCAACGCCGAAGAAGCCCGCAGCAGAGTAGTCAGCACCCCACTAGTTCGTAACCGAGAAGTTAGCAACCAAGTAAGGATCCAGAACGATGGCCGATTTTAGCCTCGACGACCTCAAGACCCTGCGCGAGCGCCTCGGCACCGGCATGGTCGAAACCAAGAATGCCCTCGTCGAAGCGGGCGGTGACCTCGACAAGGCCACCGAACTGTTGCGCCTGCGCGGTGCCAAAAGCAACGCGAAGCGCAGTGACCGCTCAACCAGCGAGGGTCTGGTTGCCGCGGTGCACAGCGCGACAGCAACCACGCTGATTGAACTTGCCTGCGAGACCGACTTTGTTGCCAAGAGCGACAAGTTCATTACGCTCGGCAACACCGTGCTTCAAGCCCTCGCCGACTCCGGTGCCGAGACCGTCGATGCGGCCTTGGCGGCGAAGTGTGGCACTGGCACCGTCGAGTCGGTGATTTCTGACGAGGCTGCGATCCTCGGCGAGAAGATCGAGTTGCGTCGACTTGCCCGCATTGCCGGTGACAAGTTCGAAATCTATCTGCACCGCACCAGCAAAGACCTGCCACCCCAGGTCGGCGTGGTCATTGCGTACACCGGTGCGGATGCCGAAACGGCCCGCGGTATCGCGCAACACATCTCGTTTGCCTCGCCGAGCTACTTGACTCGCGAGGATGTCCCAACCGACGAGGTCGAGAACGAGCGTCGCATCGTCGAGGAGATCAGCCGCAACGAGGGCAAGCCAGACGCAGCGCTGCCGAAGATCGTTGAGGGACGCCTCGGTGCGTTCTTCAAGCAGGTTGCCCTGCTCGATCAGGACTACGCGCGAGACAATAAGGTGACCATCGCCAAGGTCGCCGCAGACGCAGGAATCACGGTGACCGGCTTCGCCCGGTTCAAGGTCGGCGCTTAACTACACGCACACGAACGCCCCGGGGCCCGCACGGCTCGGGGCGTTCGCTGTCTTCCCGCGCCGCCCTCCGCAACGGTTTCGCCGTGGGCACGCGATGCAGCCTCGACGGAATAGCCTGTACTGGCAGGCTGAAACCCACTCGAGGAGTGCACGATGACCGAAGAAAAGAAGCGCCGGGTACTGCTCAAGCTCTCTGGAGAAGCCTTCGGAGGAGGTTCCCTCGGAGTTAACCCGGATGTTGTCAGCGCGATCGCGAAGGAGATTGCGGCTGCTGCGACTGAAGTTGAGATTGCCATCGTTGTGGGTGGCGGCAACTTCTTTCGCGGTGCGGAGCTCAGCCAACGCGGTATGGACCGCGGACGAGCGGACTACATGGGCATGCTCGGCACAGTAATGAATGCGCTCGCACTGCAGGACTTTCTCGAGCAGGCCGGAGCCGCAACGCGCGTGCAGTCTGCGATTGCGATGACGCAAGTGGCCGAGCCGTACATTCCGCGCCGAGCGGAACGGCACCTCGAGAAGGGCCGCGTCGTCATCTTCGGTGCTGGTGCCGGGCTACCGTACTTTTCGACAGATACCGTCGCCGCACAGCGCGCCCTTGAGATCGACGCGCAAGTCGTGCTCCTGGCCAAGAACGGCGTTGACGGTGTCTACTCAGCTGATCCGCGCAAGGATGCCGCTGCGGCGAAACTCGACCATGTCACCTACCAAGACGCTCTCGTCCGTGGCCTCAAGGTCGTCGATTCGACGGCGTTCAGCCTGTGCATGGATAACTCGATGCCGATGGTCGTGTTCGGGATGGAGCCGGAGGGCAACGTCACGAAGGCTATTCTCGGCGAGCGCATCGGGACGCTGGTCTCGAACTGACGATGCCGGTCTCGAACTGACCATGCTCGTCTGGGCGCTCATTGCTGCGGCGGCCTTCGCTCACGCCGGCTGGAACATCGCGATCAAGCGCGCTGGTACGAGCGGCGCCGGTTTTCTGTGGCTGACCTTTGTGGTTGGTGCGCTCGTCTTTGCGCCGTTTGGTGTGACATCCCTCGTCGCTGAGGGAACCGACCTTGCGCGCTGGCTTGGGTTGATTGCCGTGAGCGGCGCGCTTCAAGTCGGGTACTTTCTGTTGCTCCAGCGCGCATACCGCTTGGGTGATGTGTCGGTCATCTACCCGCTGGCTCGCGGCACGGGACCATTGCTCTCGGTGATCCTTGCGGTCGTGCTGCTCGGCGAACGCCCGGGGGTCACAGCGCTGATTGGCGCAGGGGTCATCATCGCTGGCGTACTCGTTATCGGATTTGCCGGCGGCCGAACCGGTGCGGTGGTCAATCGGGCCGGCATCTTCTACGGGCTTGCCGTCGGTGTTGTAATTGCGGCGTACACCCTGTGGGATGCCTCGGCGGTGACGGTCGGCGAGATGCCGCCGGTCGGCTTGTACTGGGGCAGCGTCTTGGTGCAGCTCTTGTTGCTCGCACTTCCGGCGCTGCGGGGCTGGCAGAACACCGCACGAGTTGGCCGCGCGCACTGGCGAGCGGTGCTCATCGTCGGGGTCCTGTCGCCGTTGGCGTACATCCTTATCCTGTTGGCGATGCAGCTTGCCCCGGTCTCGGTCGTCGCCCCGGCACGCGAGGTCAGTGTCGTGCTCATCGGACTCGCCGGCTGGCTCCTGTTCAAGGAGCCAAACCCGGCGCAGCGACTCATCGGGGCTGCGATCGTTCTCCTCGGTGTCGCGCTCCTGTCGCTGTGACGGCGATGGCGCCATCTTGCAGGTGCAGTGGCACTACTGAGCCGCTACATTGCCACTGCCGGAATCCCCTCCCCTAGAATCAACTGGGATAGTGAGGGAGCAACCGTGATCAGCGACGTTCTGGCCGAGGCCACCGAAAAGATGAACAAGGCCGTTGAGGTCGCCAAGGATGATTTCGGTACGGTTCGAACCGGCCGAGCCAACCCGGCACTCTTTCAGAAGGTGCTCGTCGACTACTACGGAACTCCGACACCGCTCGCCCAGCTCGCCTCCATGGTCAATCAAGAGGCTCGCACACTGCTCATCACGCCCTATGACAAGTCCGCACTCAAAGACATTGAGAAGGCGATCGCGGGGGCCTCACACCTCGGTGCCAGCGTGGGCAACGACGGCACGGTCATTCGTGCGACCCTGCCAGAGCTCAACGAGGAGCGGCGAAAAGAGTTCGTGAAGATCGTGCGCGATAAGGCTGAACAGGCCCGCGTCGCGATTCGCAACATCCGCCGTAAGGCCAAGGACGACCTGGACGCTCTCAAGGAGGTCGGCGAAGACGAGATCGCGCGTGCCGAGAAGGAGCTCGACGCCTCAACCAAGCAACACGTCGATGCGATCGATGACGCCGTGAAGCGCAAGGAAGCCGAGCTGCTCGAGGTCTGATGGTCTCCGATTTTGAAGCGCAGGTGCGCGCCACCAACGACAAGATCAACGCTCGCACCGGTCGACCGCTCGCCATCGCGATTACGGTCGGATTGTTGCTCGGATTCTTCCTGCTGTTGAGCCTGCTTTTTGTCAAGGAGCTGTTCATGCTCTTTGCTGGTCTCCTCATCATGTTCACTACGTATGAACTGGCAACCGCGCTGCGCTCTTCCGGGCGCGATGTTCCGCGCATCCCCACGGTCTTCGCTGCGGTCGCAGTCGTCCCGGTCACGTTCTACTTTCTGGCCGCGGGTCAGTGGCTCGCCACGCTCGCTGGGATTGCGCTCATCAGTATCTGGCGCATTGTCGAGGTCATTCGTCCGCGTGGGCGGGTCCCCTTCCGGGAGTTGGTAAAGGACCTCGGCGCTGGCGTCTTCACGATGGCCTATGTCGGCTTCCTGGCGAGTTTCACGGTGCTTCTGACCGCGCAGGATGGCGGTCAGTGGTGGACACTGGCGTTCCTGATCGTGGTCGTGTCGATCGACACTGGCGCCTACGCGAGCGGGCTGGCCTTCGGTAAACACAAAATGGCTCCGATCATCAGCCCGAAGAAGACTTGGGAAGGCTTCGCCGGTTCTGTGACCGCCGCCGTGATTGCCGGCGTGCTGCTCGCGATCTTCATGATCGGGCAACCGTGGTGGGTCGGCATCATCCTTGGCCTCACCATGGTGGTCACGGCGACCGGTGGCGACCTTGCTGAGTCTCTCGTTAAGCGCGATCTCGGAATCAAGGACATCAGTTCGTTCTTGCCTGGCCATGGTGGTTTTCTTGATCGCCTGGACTCGGCGCTTCCATCGGCGGCGGCGGCGTACGCGCTTTTCCTGATCTTCGCCTGAGCCGCGGGCAAGGCGTTCACGCCCTCCCCAACGAGGTGTAGGGCAAGATAGGGGAGTGAGCAACACCTTCCCGCGCAGCCGCAAGTCGAAGCCCGGCTACAACGTCGACCAGGTCGAGGACTTTCTTGAGGAGGCCAGACGCGCCTATACCGCCGATCTTGGCTCACTAGGGGTGGTTACCGCTGAGAGCATTCGCAGGACCGCGTTTGCCATGCGTAAGGGCGGCTACTCGACAAGTCATGTGGATGCCGCACTGGAACGCCTCGAAGACGCCTTCGCGGCGCGCGAGCGTGATCGCGCCTTCCAGCAGGTCGGCGATCAGGCTTGGTACGCGAGGGCTCGAAGCAATGCCCAAGAGATCCTCGACAGATTGGCGCGGCCCGCGGGCAAGCGCTTCAAGCGTGTTGGTGGCCTCACACTCGGCTACGACCCGCGCGATGTCGACGCGTTTAGCGCCAAGCTCGTCGGATACTTCCAGAACGGTCAATCGCTCAGTGTCGATAGAGTTCGCACGGTCGTGTTCCGCTCCCGCCGCGGCGGCTACAACGAAACACAGGTGGACATGTTGCTCGACGTCGTCACCGACGTGATGCTTGCGGTGCGTTGAAGCCGAGCATCGGGGACGGTCAAGCGACCGCCCCCGATTACCGAGATTGACGCTACGCGCGCCGCGCGCCTCGCGTCACAAGCCCATAAATCAGCAGTACGAGGATGGCTCCACCGATGGCGAGCAGCCACGTCTCGATCGAGAAGAAGCCCTCAAGGCCGATTCCGAACAGTGTGCTTCCGATGAACCCGCCGAGGAGTGCGCCAACCACACCGAGGATGAGGGTGACGACCCAGCCGCCTCCCTGAGTTCCCGGCAGGATCGCCTTCGCGATCGCACCTGCAATGAGCCCAAGTACTATCCACGCAATGATTCCCATGACGATCTCCAGTCAATTATTTGTGACCCCCGTTTGGGGGTACGACATAAACCAACCACACCTTGCGGGCATCTCGTCGGGCCCTTGAATCCGTACCGTGATTATGGTAATGAGTTCAATTCGTGCAGCGTTACACTTAGCGAACGAGACGATTTCATGACGTGGGGTTCGCTGTGGGCAAGCTGATGTATGGCGCGCAGGATGCCGAATTTGAGTTCGAGGATCGTCTGCTCGCGCATCTGCGGGTCGTCATTGTCACGAAGCTCAGGAGGGGCGACAGCTTCACGTTTACGTGGGACTTTCCGACCTCGAACGGGAGCGGTCGGATTTCGCTGTGGATGGATGCCTCAATCCCGCTGCAGTTCCGGTTCTACGGCAGTCGCGATCCCGTGCTAAATCGAGCATGGATCGAAGCGCTCTCCGGCGTCGCGGCGAGTGCGGGAGGACTTGTCGTGCTCCCCGAGCCAACATCGACCGAGTCATCCTCCTGAACTGAAGGCGAAAGCTACTCGGACTGAGCGCCGAGCAGCCTCGGTTACCCCCGTTCGGTCTCGCACGTTCCGGCCCGCACGAATCTTCGCTCACGGTCCCTGGCATCGCGGCATTGGAGTCCTTGTGTGAGGCTCGCAGAGTTGTCTCCTTAGCGCAAGCCCCTACACGTCGCGTGTGCACGTGCCTATGGTTGTGGCCTAAAGGGACCAATCCGATTGGGGCGATCGCGTGCAACGCATTCACTACTCAGGAGCCAGCTTGGTAACCGGCGACGACTTGGCACGCGGCATTATCGAGTACGCTCACGTTCTCGCAGAATCTGGAAGCTCCGCGCAGATTACGCTGCCCGTGCGCCTCGCGGATGGGGGCATCGGCAGCGCCACGCTCCTGATCGGGCCGGCAAGTGAAGTGGTCATCGCCGACGAAAACAGTCCATTCGGGGAGCTCACCGCACCCGAGCTCCTTGATGAATGGCGAAGAGCTATCCTCGAGAGCCGACGCTGACCTGCGGCCGGCGCCACCGAGGGTATGCGGTGCCGGCCGTTGCGTCTGGTCTCTAGTTCCCAGCTGATTCGGACGGCACCCACGATTCGGCACCCTGTCAAGCCCCTTCAGCCATTCAAACGATCGTGGCAGCGTTGTTTTCAACAACAACCGAGCAAAGTAGCCTCCGAGCACGACGAGGGGGCGCTGCCGTTCTGAGGCACAGTCCCTCTCGTCGTGAACACGCGATCGATGTACTCCGGTCCGCCTCGGATCGCTCAAGACGCCTTCGCTCCCTGGCGACAAACAGGCGATGAACTAAACTACATGCTCGTGGGGAAGTATTCGAGGGCAACTGAGCTCCGCGCAGAGCGGCGGAGCTTGGGTGGCGACCTGTCTGGACGTCACAGCCGCACCCCGTGGTCTCTGCCGGTGTTCGCGAGTTTTGTGAGCCTCGCCTTCGTTCTTGCTGCCATTACGCCCCCCGTCGGCACTTCGTTTGCTGCCGCGGTTAGCGCTCCGGGTCGTAGCGGTGAGGATGTTCAATCGCTCATTGCGACCGGCGCCCATAGCAACGCGGCGGCCAGAGACGGCTTCACGGTGACCAAGATCGAACCGCCGAAGCCTGCCGCACCAGCGGTCGGCGAGCCTGACCCCGGCAGCGCCCAAGCGATTGCACTGGCGATGTTGACCGCGCGAGGCTTTGGCGGTGACCAGTTCGACTGCCTTGTCGCGCTGTGGAACCGCGAATCGCGCTGGAACGTCTTCGCACTCAACTCCTCCAGCGGAGCCTATGGCATCCCTCAGGCACTACCCGGTGACAAGATGGCGTCAGCTGGTGCGGACTGGGCGACCAACCCGGTAACGCAGATCACGTGGGGCTTGGGTTACATCGAGGCACGCTACGGG
>JBGSTT010000098.1:0-11566 GCA_041736385.1 Rhodoglobus sp.
GGCGACCGGCGGCAAGAGACCGCCGAGGGTGAGAGCCAGCGTCGATTTGCCTGAACCGTTGGGTCCGGTAATCGCCAGAGCGCGCCCGCGCACGAGTTCAAGGTTGATGGATTCGCCGTTCAGAGCGCGCGCATTGCGACCAATGGCAAGTTCTTCGGTTGTCAATAGGACGCGGTCGTCTCGCCACCTGCGACGCCGCGGCTTCTCGGGCGCAAACCCGGGCATCCAGACACCAGCTGCGGCAAGACTTTCGCCCTGTTCGGCAAGCACGCGATCCGCGCTGCCGTCTGCCAACACACCGCCGGCCGGCCCAACCACGATCACGCGATCCACGAGGTCGCGCCAAGTCGAAACCCGGTGTTCGATGACCACGAGCGTTGCACCCGTGTCTGCGACGACCGCTTCAACCGCCGCGCGCACCTCTTCAACTCCCTCCGCGTCAAGATTCGCCGTTGGCTCATCCAGAAGCAACAGGCCCGGCTGCATCGCAAGAACTCCAGCAAGTGCCAGCCGTTGTTTCTGTCCGCCGGACAGCGCGGAGGTCGGGTGATCGAGCGGAAGATCGAGTCCGACAGCCGTCAGGGCAGCGTCAACACGACGCCAAATCTCGTCCCGCGGCACTCCGAGGTTCTCACAACCGAACGCAACATCGTCACCGACGCGGGCGAGGATTACTTGGGCGTCTGGGTCCTGCAGCACAAGGCCGACTCGACCGCGCGCGATCTCCGGCGCCCGGCCGTCGAGGAGAAGCTCACCGTGGGCTTCGCCATCATCATCACTGCCGAGCACCCCGGCGAGCGCGTGCAAGAGTGTCGACTTTCCTGCCCCGGATGCTCCAAGTAACAGCACACGTTCCCCGGGGGCGACCGTGAGGTCAACGCCGCTCAGCGCCCAGTCCGACCGCCCGGCGTGACGCCAACCCCACGCGCGTGCATCGATACGAACGCCGACGGGATTCGCCGACGGTGCGTGCTCGCTCAGGCTTCGACCCCCGCTTGCCGCCCGGAAGCGAATCGATTGAGTGCGCCCGTCGCAGCGAGACCACGAACGAGGAACCACGATCCGAGTCCAGCAATGACAGCACCCGAGATGATCGCCGAACTTGTGTAGATCACTGCGAAGGCAGGAGTGACCCCGGGGAACCACAGCACGAGATCGTTGATGCCTAGCGCAAGGCCAGATGCGCCGCCGGCGAGTATTGCGACGATCGGACGCCAGTTCGAGTACGCGAAGATCAGAAAAATCAGCTCGGCGCCGAGCCCTTGGACCAGCCCGGATTCGAGTGTGAGCAGGCCCCACTGCGAGCCGAGCAGTGCTGAGACGCTTGCCGCCACGAGTGAGACATACAGAGCGGCTCCCGGCTTACGAATGATGAGTCCACCGAGTACCCCCCCGACCAACCAGACCCCGTAGACGAGGGACTGGAGTCCGGGCAGCGCAGCTTGGAGTGGCGCGCTGGCGGGGCCGTAGATCAGGTTCCACGAAAAGTAGATCAACCCGACAGCGACGGAAATCACACTCGCCACGACGATGTCAATGACCCGCCAACGCGATTTCGGTCTGCGCGCGCCTAGCCCTTCAACGGCCGGTGTATCAATTGCTGTCGCCATGCGAATCTCCTCCCTGCGCTGGCATTATCCAGATCAGGTTCGACGGTCGAAGCGTGGGTCGCTTCCTCTCAGCCCGGCACACCGGACTCCCGTGTTTGAACTTAGTTTAGCGCTTCGCTGCGCCCTGGCGCTTCGCTGCGCCGCGTTGAGATGCGCGCGTTGCGAGCCTGATTCTTGCGGACTGCTTTGAGCCCGGGATACGCGGACAGAAAGAGCCACATCGGCGCGCGGAGCACAATGTTTCGAACATTGTGGCTTTGGTACGTGCGCTCGAAACGCATGACGTAGTTGTAGTACTCGCGAGGCGAATCGTCGATCCGTCGCATCGACATCCCCGCAACCATGTCAGAGGAGTAGACAACCTTGAGGCCGGCCTCGTGCAAATGAATCGACAAGTCGATGTCCTCGTGAAACTCATCGTCGTAGTCGCGACACACTTCGCTGCGAATGTCTCGCCACGCGCTCGCCCGCAGCGCCATGTTGCTACCGAACAGCAATCGATACTCGCTTGCGATGGCGATCATTGCCCGCCTCATCGTGTCGTCTGCCTTGTGCCCGATGCGTCGAAGCGGCATGTCGTAGTAGATGACTGGGCCGGTGGATGCCGCGACCTCAGGGTCACTGAACGCGACTTGCACGGCCTCAACCCAATTGGGCTCAAGCACCGAGTCAGCGTCGATTCGACCGATCACGTCGCCCTGCGCGCGATCCAAACCGAAGTTGCGGGTCGGCACGAGCCCTTGTTCGGCATCCTGGCGAAAGTATTTGAGCGGGGCATCCGGATAGCTGCTCTGGAGCGCCGCAACGATTGCCGCGGTCGAATCCGTCGACTTATTGTCGACAACGATGATCTCGGATGCCGCGACCGTCTGATGGAGCGCCGCAAGAACGCATGACTGAATAATGTCTTCCTCGTTGTACGCAGGGATGACAATAGACACTGTCGGCGCAGACACTGTCGGCAAACTGGAGGCCATGCGATCAACCTACTCGACACGTGAGAACCGGATCGAGTGAGTTCGGCTTAGAACCCGAAATCGCCACCAAAGTCGCCGCCGAAGTCGCCACCTGCATCGCTACCGAAGTCGCCAGACCCGCTGTCAGCAGCGGCATCGGCTCCGCTGTCGGCGCCGCCGTCGCTGGCCGCTGCATCGGCCGAGGTATCGGCACCGGCATCAGGCAAGAAGGCGCTGACGAGCGCGGAAGCCACAACGTAGCCCGCGACGGTACCGAGAAGCGAAGCTCCCATCATCGAGACAAAGCTTGGTCCTTGGAACGTGCGCTCCATCGTGCCAGGCTGGCGCAGTTCCGCGCGAGTCGCGGCGGTCGCGAGTGCCGCCGGTTCGGCGGAACGAGGTGCTTCACCGGCGGGCGCATTCTCGGTGAGCTCCGTGAACAGCAACGTTCGTTGTTGTTCGTTGAGCTTGGCAAATGCCTCAGCGTGGACCTGCTCGATCGTCTCGGGAGGAGCGGTGCGAAGCAAGTAACGGTAACGCTCGACAGCGATTTGGTCTTCGCTGCGAGCCGGACTCCCCGCTCGCGATTGTGCAGCAGGCTCGGGGGTTGGGTTTCCAAAGATGCGGTCAAAGATGCTCATGATGCCTTTCTTTCTTGGGTTGAGACTTGCTCTGGCGCGCTTACTGCCTGCGGCGCGATCTGGACACTTGACATCCGCAAGGCCGCGACAGTGACGACCACCCCAATGGTCGCTCCCATTGTGCCAGCGATGACGTCGCTCATGAGCGCGTAGCCAGACGGCATCCACACCGATTGCGCAGCTTCGATCCAACTGGCTCCAAGCACAGCAAAGCCAAGGGCCACCCACCACCGCCGTCGACCAAGCAACAGCACCAGCAGAACCGAGGCAAGCGCAAACTGAAAACCGGCGGACACTTCGGACGGGAGAGCGGTCTCGCCCCGCGGGACGAAGGCTAGGCAGATCAGCGTCATCAAGTACAGTGCCACGACGACGCTCAAGACGGAGCGCGCGCGAATCATGCCCTAATGGTTGCAAGCGGAGCTTTGTGTCAGGTGGGAGGCACGTGAGCGCGACCGGTGAGTATGGTCGGCTCGGCAAGGAGTACCCCGGTCTCGACGAGTTCCCTTACCTCGGTCAGGATTTCGGCGATGAGCGTTTGTTCTTCTAGCTCAAGCAACTGAGCAACCGCGCCGACGATCGCCGCGAGGCTGAGCGTTCCGTCGCACGCCCCAACGACCGCCGCAAGCGCGGTGCCCACCGGGAACGACCGCGCAAAGCCGCCGCCTTGCCGCAACGTGATGGCACTCGGGTGTTCGTCTCCCGGCCAGTAGTGCCGTTCTTCCGTGACGTCGGCGGCGACGGTGAACGCCTGCGCGACGAGCTGATCATCATCGTGCGCGGCCAGCCAGTCGTGCGCATCGAGTAAAGCCTTGGTGTGCGCACCGAGCGAGCCGCCGAGCGGTTCGGAGTATCGTTCGAAGCGGCTAAGGAGCGGCCCGCCATGAGCCGGCCGTCGTAGCGTGAGGTACCCGAAGCCGACCTCGGTCACGCCCCTCGCCGCAAAGTCGTCGAGCCATGCGCCGTACCACTCGTCAAAGGCTCTGCCAGGCTTAGTGCCGCCGTCGCGGATCCAGGTCTCTGCATAGAGCTCAACGCTCTGACGCTCACGCTCGACGACCCAGGCGTCCAGGCCGGTGTGTGCAATGCGGCGGCGCATCCGTTCGAGGCCGTCGGATTCTTGCGGGACGACATATTCGTCTAGGCCGGTTGCGTCGCCGAGGACGCCGTACTCCCAGTTGCCCAAGAGTTGGGCGACACCGCCCGGCGCAAGCACCGACTCAAGACTGTCGATCACAGCAGCGATCACACCGTCCCCGACGAATCCGCCGTCTCGGTACTCATAGTGCGTGACTAGCGCATCACGCGGTGTGATGACAAACGGTGGGTTCGAGATGACGTGATCGAATCGTTCACTGAGCACCGGCTCGAACAGACTCCCGAGCCTGAACTCGATGTTCGTTACGCCGTTGAGCGACGCATTGAAACTCGCGATCCTGATTGCGCGTTCCGAGATATCGGTCGCGATCACTCGGTGCGCGAACCGAGCGGCGTGCATCGCCTGAATCCCACATCCGGTGCCGAGGTCCAGAGCAACGTCGACGCGCGCTGGCATTATCAGTGCAGTGAGGGTCGTAGATGCCCCGCCGACCCCGAGCACGTGATCGGCCGGCAACTCGTGGCCAAGGGCCACCTCATCGAGATCTGATGCAATCCACCAGTTCACCGTTCCGCTCGCGTCGACCGCAGAGTACGGCCGCAGATCGAGAATCGGTGCTCCGTCTGGCGTGATCAAACCCAGCGCGATGGCGCCAGGCGTGGAGAGGCGCGGCAGCGCGCGGTCGAGCTGGTCTGGCTGAACTGGCAAGCCGAGCACGAACAATCGCGCGAGGGTTGCCAACGGCGAGTTGTCGAGCGCTCGAAGCGCAGGAACTCGCTGGCCGCGATGGAGCGCAGCGGAGGCATCCGGCCCCAACAGTCCACCGAGACCGTCGACGCCGAAGTTGGCTCCGCGCAGGTCTTCGGCGAGTAGCCGGATGAGTTCGGCATCCATTGCTACCAGCGTAGCCAGCAGCAAACGGTACCAAAGTGCCACAGTCGATCACCGAATGCGGGACTGAAGGCCGATGCTGAAGTGATTCGTGGTTCCTAACGTGTGAGTGACCGTTACTCACCAAAAGGAAACCGATGTCTGTACTCACCCGCTTGAGCCTCGCAAATCGCGCGATCGTCGCGCTCTTGTGCATCCTGATCGTGGGGATCGGGCTTTGGGCCACCACCTCGGCGAAGCAAGAACTCATTCCACCGATAACCGAGCCAGCGGCGACGGTGAGCGTTAGTCAGGCTGGATCCTCGCCGACCACGCTCGACGAGCAAGTCGTCGCGCCCCTTGGGCGCGCGCTCGCTGCAGTTCCGGAAATCCGCTCGGTCAGCTCGTCAACCTCGGCCGGCTCGGGCCAAGTGACCGTCACGTGGGCATTCGGCTCCAACAGTGAACGGATCATCGCTGAGCTAAAATCGGTGACGGCCGGCGTCATCTCGAACGGGCCCTCCGGCGTCACCTCTGAGGTGTTCGCTGGGTCGATCAACGACGTTCCAGTGTTGTCCCTTGCGATCACGAGCGAAGGGGCGCTCGAGACGCTGGCCGATCGCGTCGAGACCGTCTTGCTACCGGCGCTCGATGCGGTTCCAGGTGTTCGCACTGCACGAATCGATGGGCGCCTGCAGCAGCGAGTCATCGTGACGCTTGATCCGGCAGCGCTCGTCACCCAGTCCGTCGATCAGGAGACGGTGACAAACCTGCTTCGAACAGAAGGCACCATCGTCGCGGCGGGCACGAGCGTCGAGGGTTCGCGGTCATTCGCGATCGAGGTCGGGCAGGAGAACTCCTCGCTCGAACAGATCATGGCGATGCCGATTCCCACTCTGGCTGGACCGGTGGCGCTTTCTCAGGTCGCGACCGTGGAACTGGTTCCGGTCGAGCAGACCTCGCTTTCGCGGTTCGACGGTCGCGATGCGATCGGCCTGTCGATCGTCAAGAACCCGGATGCCAACACGGTGCAAGTCAGTGCCGCCGCGCTTGAGGTGATTAACGCGACGCTCGGCGAGCTCGGTGACGGTGCGGCGGTCGACATCGTTTTCGACCAGGCACAGCCGATAACGGACTCGATCAAGGATCTGGGTGTCGAGGGCGGACTCGGTCTGCTGTTTGCCGTTCTCGTGATCCTTGTGTTTCTGCTCTCGCCACGAGCCACCATCATCACGGCGATATCCATCCCGCTGTCTCTGCTTATCGCGGTGATCGGGCTAAACCTATCGAGCTACTCGCTGAACATCCTGACGCTCGCTGCACTCACCGTCGCAGTCGGTCGGGTCGTCGACGACTCGATCGTCGTGATCGAGAATATCGTTCGGCGGCGCGGACCTGACGGGCTGACGCCAGAGGGGATTCGAGCTTCGGTCGCTCAGGTCGCTGGGGCGGTTACTGCGTCGACGCTCACCACCGTCGCGGTGTTCCTCCCGATCGCCTTCGTCGGCGGAATTGCCGGCGAACTCTTCCGTCCGTTTGCGGTCACGGTGTCGATTGCGCTCCTCGCCTCACTGCTCGTCTCCCTTACGATCGTCCCAGTACTCGCCTACTGGTTCCTGCGTGGGCCACGCGGCTCGCGGCAACTCGGGGAGCTAGAGTCCACTCGATCGCGAGTTGCGATTGCAGCTGGCGCGACCGCGCATGACCCAATCGCAGCGGGCTCTACTGCCGCGAGCGCCGCAGACGATGGGCCCGGCGAGCGAGTGACTCGACTTCAGCGAATCTACCTTCCAGCCTTGCGATTCGTATTGCGTCGACCCATCGTCATGGTTCTGGTTGCCGTTATTGCCCTTGGCGGTACCGTCGCCGCTGCTGGTTCGCTCAAGACCGACTTGATCGGCGCCCTCGGCAGCGAGCGCACCATTCGCGTTGAGCAGCGGCTGCCGCTCGGGACCACGCTGACGGCAGCGGACCAGGCGGCTCGCGAACTCGAGACCGTTGTCGCCGGCACCGAGGGGGTTCAGGACTATCAGACGACCGTGGGCTCACAGGGCGCCCCAGTGGCCATTGTGGTCACGCTAGCCTCCGGCACCGACGCGAAGGAGCGCCTCGAAGCGATCCGGACGGCGGTGGGTTCCCTCGCCGCGGCGGACGACATCACTGTCGCGACCGATGCGACCGCGCCGGGAGGTTCTACCGTCGACATCATTGTGAAGGGAAGCAACGACGCTGAACTCACAGTAGCGAGCGAAAGGATAACGACGGCGCTCACCGCGCTCGAAAGCGTTAGCGGCGTAACCAGTAACGTCGCTGAAGACCAGCCGATACTCAAAGTCACGGTGAATGCAATCGCTGCCGCAACCGCGGGATTCAGCGTTTCCGAGATTGGGACCGCTATCGGTGCCGCCGTCGACGGCCAATCGCTCGGTACCGTCACAATCGATGACCGAAGCCGGGAATTCGTCATCCGTTCGCTCAATACGGCGAACTCCCCAGCAGCGATCGAGTCGCTGACGCTTCCGGTTTCGTCGATCCAACAGCAACGCGTACAGCGTGACGCCACCTCCGCGCTCACCCGCGAGCAGGAGGACCGCGCGGCGCAACAGAGCAAGGCTGCTCTTCAGGCATCCAATCGACAGCTGAGCGAACTGGAGACGGCACGGCAGCAGAGCGTCAATGACCTCGCGGCGCTGCAGGCTCAGCTTGCGTCCGTGCTCGCCAATCCACCTGCCCCAGATCCGACTCCTGTGACGGCCGGGGAACTCGCGCTCGAGCAGTGGCACAACCAGGTCGATGCGTTGAACGGATCGATCGCTGGCGCGCGGTCAGCCACGGTGGAAACCGACCGGCAGATCGCGGACCTGCGCAAGTCGATCGCCGAAGCCGCCGCGCAGCAGGCTGAAGCAGATCGGATCGCGCAGGCTCAGCGTGACATCGAAAAGCTCCGCGCGCAGCCGATCCTCGTGAGTGACGTCGCCACTGTCACGATCGAGAACACGGCTGCAACGATCACGCGCATCGACGGGGTGCGTGCCCTAACCATCTCGGCAACCCCAGCCGGCGGTGATCTCGGGGCAACGACAGCCGACATCGATCAAGCCATCGCCTCGCTCATCTTGCCGCCTTCTGTAACGCTGACGCAAACGGGCGCCGGCCAAGACCAAGAGGTTTCGTTCATGCAACTCGGACTCGCCATGCTCGTCGCGATAGCGCTGGTTTACATCGTGCTGGTCGGAACGTTCCGCTCACTCGTGCAACCACTTCTCTTGCTCGTCTCAGTTCCGCTTGCGGCAACCGGCGCAATCGGTGGGCTCCTTGTAACGGGGACCGCGATAGGGATCCCAGCGCTCATCGGGATGCTCATGCTCATCGGCATCGTCGTGACGAACGCGATCGTGCTAATCGATCTGGTCAACGAGTATCGGAGGAACGGTGCGAGCATCGACGATGCGGTCACGCATGGGGCCAGGTTGCGGCTGCGTCCGATCATCATGACCGCGGCGGCGACGATCTTCGCACTACTCCCGATGGCGCTGGGCATCACCGGAGGCAGCGCGTTCATCTCAAAGTCGCTTGCGATCGTCGTGATCGGTGGACTCTTGACATCCACGATTCTGACTCTGCTGCTCCTGCCAGCACTGTACGTGCTGCGCGAGCGTAGCGTGCAGCGTCGCGCCGTACATCTGGCCGCGCGAAGCGAGCCAAGGGAACTCGGCGTCGCGACCGCGACCGCAGCAGACGAGCGTGGGAGACTGTCAACGTGACGGTGACGGAGATCCCTCGCCGGGGGCCGATCGCGCGTTTCGGCGAGCGGCATCCGGTGATCGTCGATGTGTTCATCGCCTTGAGCTGGTTGCTGTTCGCCGCTCCTGTGGTGCTCATCGCCGAGGGATCGTGGCCCCTGAACGTGCCAGCCGTCAGCGTATACCTGGCCACAGTCCTGCTCGTGGCGGCTGCACTGGTCTTGTTTCGTCGCCGACGAGCCAGCGTCGCATTCGTCGTGGTGCTCGTGGTGACTCTGCCATTCGTCATGTTCGTACCGGTTCTGTCGAACCTCGCAGCCGGGTATTTCGTGTACGGAATTGCGTTGTACGAGAATGCCCGTCGGGCATGGATCGCTGCCGCGGTCTCTGGAGCGATCACCGTGGCGGCCAGCACAGCGCACGTGCTAGTCGGGCTGCCCCTCTGGGATGACACCGCGACGAGCCGCCTGGAGGCGTCGCTGACGGTGGGTATCTTTGGCATTCTGGTCCTGCTAGTCGCCGTCTCATTTGGTCAGATCGCCGGCGGACGCCGCCGATATGTTCTCGATCTGATCGCTCACGCTGAAGAGGTCGCGCGCGACCGAGACCAGCAGGTGCAGTTTGCTGCGCTAGAGGAGCGGTCGCGAATCGCTCGGGACATGCACGACATCGTGGCCCACTCGATCTCCGTTGTCGTGCGGCTTGCAGATGGAGCCGCCGCGGTTCTCGAGGACCACCCGCACAAAGCGCGGCAGGCCATCGAGCAGATCGGTAACACCGGACGCTCGTCGCTTGCCGAGATGCGCCGGGTGATCGGCATGCTCGACACCGAACTTCCAGACGGCGCTGCAGCCGTCGGAAGCAGGCCAGACGACCTTGAACGGCTCGTAGGCGTGTACCGGGGCGTCGGTCTGCCAGTCGAACTCGAACTCGACGGCGAGCTTCCGGCGCATTCCGGCTTAACCGCGGCCGTGTATCGAGTCACCCAGGAAGCCTTGACGAACGCGCTTCAACACGCGTCATCGCCGAAACAGGTCTCGGTGCGGATCGCAGCGGCACACGACGACGTGACTATCGCGGTTCGCAACGACGGCGTACCCGGAAGGCCCACGAGAACGGCTCGCGTTGGTCGCGGGCTTGTGGGAATGCGAGAGAGGGCTGAGCTGTTCGGAGGCCGATTCGCGGCGGGGCCAGACGGCGATGGCTATTGGCTCGTTTCGATAACACTGCGGGCGGGAACCGAGTGAAGGGCGCCGAGTGAGCGCGATCCGGGTGCTCATCGCCGATGATCAAGCGCTCATCCGCACCGGACTCGCAATGATCATCGGCGCAGCCGGAATGGACGTGGTCGGTGAGGCCAGCGATGGGCTCGAAGCCGTCGAGCTTGCGCGCCAGCTTCGTCCGGACGTCGTGCTCATGGATGTGCAGATGCCCCGACTGGACGGAATCGAAGCAACCGCTCGGATAGCGAGGGCGTCGCTGGGCGCCCACGTCATTATCCTCACCACGTTTGACAACGACGCATACGCCTTCGGTGGAATCGAGGCTGGGGCAAGCGGATTCCTCCTCAAGGATTCAACGAGCGAGGACATCATTGCGGCGGTGCGCGCCGTCGCAGCGGGGGACGCGGTGCTAACTCCGCGCGTGACTGCCGCGATGATCGCCCGACTGAATCTCCCAAAGCGGACAGCCCAGACCGATTCGAGCGTCCTCGATGACCTCACCGCCCGCGAGCGAGAGGTGTTTGACGCACTCGCGGAGGGACTCTCCAACTCAGAGATCGCTGAGCGATTGTGGCTATCTGAGTCGACTGTCAAAACTCACGTCGGTCGGGTGCTTACGAAACTCGGGATGCGCGACCGCGTTCAGGTGGTCGTGTTCGCATTCCGAACCGGCGTGATCTGAAGGCCTTCAGGCTGTGAGCACGGCGAGGATGTTGCCAGCTGGGTCGGTGAACCACGCGATGTCGGGCCCGAACCCAGCGGCTCGCCCCCGGCTGATGCCTTTCGCGTCGTGCTCCATGCCCTCGTAGCGTTCGAAGCTGACACCCCGAGAGCTCAGCAGATCGACCGCCGCGTCGATGTCGTCCACAGGAAAATTGAGGATCGTGAAGCCGGCCGGTACGTGGTCTGGCTTCTCGTAGATGAGAACATTGCCACCGGTTCCCAGACTCAGATTGAGCATTCCCATGTCGTTGAGATCGACGTCGAGGCCGAGGCCTGTGCCGCAGAACTCGCGCACCGCCATAAGGTCGTTCGTTGAGAACCCGCGAAAGGCGGGAGAACCGTTGAACACTGTCTCTCCGATGCGTCGTTGTCCTATCTTTGCGCTCGACGCTGACGCGCGCCAGTACGCTGGAATCGTGAAGCCGATGAGCCCGGACATAATTCGCGCGAGCTTCATAAACGCGTCTCAGGGTGAGATCGAGCGCATATCGCTACCCGGGCTGCACGAGGTGTTGTGGGAGAGCCGCGAGTATCTCGGTTGGCGGGATTCCAGCGCTCATCAGCGCGGTTATCTCGTGCACTGGAGCGGAGATTCCGCGGTCGGCATCGTGCTTCGCGCGTCCGAGTTTTCGCTTCAGAACGGCATCTCAGCAATGTGCTCGCTGTGTCGCATTTCGCAGCCTTCCGATCAGGTCACCCTG
>JBGSTT010000106.1:0-1530 GCA_041736385.1 Rhodoglobus sp.
GCGGCGGCCGGTTTCGCCGTCGCTGCCTGAACTGTCGTGGCCGTCGTGATTTTTGTTGCCGTCGTGGCGGCACCGCTCGCTACCGGTTGCGAGGTCGTCGTCGTGGTCGCGACGATCCCAGCCGCTCCGGCCTGCCAGCCGACGACCAGTACCGCGGTCGAGGCGAACAAGCTCCCAAGTACTGCGCGTGTTCTCACCAGTCGAACCTTTCCTCGTGGATCTGATGGGGCCGGATGCCCGCGGCGCGAGCATCCGCGGTGACGGAGTCAAGCCACGGCGTTGGTCCGCACAGGTACAGGTCCGACTGCAGGAGCTCGGGGAAGGCCGAGATCAGGGTGACGCCACGCTGGGCATCCATCTCGGACATCCAGCTCGGCCCGGTGTGTGCACGGTGGCCGATCATGACGAAGCACGTGGCGCCCTTCGCTGCGGCGAGTTCGCGCACCTCGTCCCAGAGGTACACCTCATCTTCGCTGCCGGCGCGAAGGAGCACGGTCGCCTCACCGGGTTCGAACTGGGCGTCTTCGAGCAGGGCGCGCGCGGCTGTGACGCCGATGCCTGCCGCGGCGATCGCGAGCTTCGGGGAGGTACGGGCGGCATCCGTGAAGAGTCCGTAGGGACCCTCGATGCTCACCTTGGTTCCTACCGGAACCGCGCTGATGCGTGAACTGCCGTTGCCCAGGTCACGAACGGTGATGCGCGCCGACGAGCCGGTCGGCACTGCCGAAATCGAGATCGGGTGGGAGTGCCACCAGGTTCGGCCGGTCCAGAATCGCCAGACGAAGAACTGGCCGCCGGAGGCGTCGAGCGCTCGCAAGTTGCGACCCTTGAGGTGGATCGAGGTGACCCCGGGAGCGATTGTGCTGACGCCGGAGACGGTGATGCTGTGGCGGAGGCTCGACACGATCGGCTCGACGAACCGGTAGGTGAGGATGGCGCCGAAAGCGATGACGTAAAGGGCGATCCAGTAGATCCGCTGGGCGGTGCCCTCGGCGAGAACTCCACCGACGCTCAACTGATGGGGGAGAGCGAACGCAACAGCGAGGTAGCTCAACAGGTGCACGAGGTGCCAGCCCTCGTAGCTGAACCTGCGGCGAACCGCGACAAGCGAAGTGATCACGACCGCGATCAGCAAGCCGAGGCCGATGAAGGCCAGCGGCATGTCTGGCAGGGCGAGCATGGGGCCGAGTTCGGCGATCGGGTTGTAGCCCTGGCTCATCCCGTAGCCGATGAGGAGGAGCGCGCCGTGGCCAAGGAGGAGGTAGAGCGCGGGCTTTCCGAGACTGCGGTGGGTCGCGATGGCGCGATCATGGCCGATGGTGCGATCGATGAGCGGGATGCGCGCCGCAAGCACGAGCATGACGAGGATGAAATCCGTACCGATCAGACCGGCAATGATGCCCAGGCTCGTGAAGATTTCGGCCGGAGAGCCGAATTGCGCTGCGCCGCCGGAAGCGAGGAAGAGTGCGGCGGCTGCCGCGCCGGAGGCCCAGAGCGCCATCACGAGCAGGTCTGCGCGGCGGGCGCGCC
>JBGSTT010000115.1:0-1921 GCA_041736385.1 Rhodoglobus sp.
CGCCAGCTGGGGTCGCGCGACGAACCCAGGATAATGCCGATCACGAGCGTGAGGCAGAGCAGCAAGTACGGCTGGAAGGCGATCGTGTAGAACTGAAACACGGTGCGGTTCAAGTAGAGCAGCCACGGCAAGTAGCCGGCAGCAAGCCCGAGGAGTACGAAGCCAACCCGCCACTCGCGAAAGCGCACGAGACGATAGGTGAGATAGAGCGCGGCCGCCGTTGCCGCCCACCAGATAACGGGGTTGGCGATACCGGTAATCGATGCGCCGCACAGATTCGCCGTGCATCCGTTCTCGCCGGTTTCAGAACCCAAGTACCACATGCTGGTCGGGCGGATCAGCAGCAACCAGGTGAGCGGGTTTGCCTGGTAGGGGTGCGGCCGGCTCTCACCGA
The DNA here is from genome assembly GCA_041736385.1 of Rhodoglobus sp. Classification (GTDB taxonomy): domain Bacteria; phylum Actinomycetota; class Actinomycetes; order Actinomycetales; family Microbacteriaceae; genus Rhodoglobus. The sequence continues at coordinate 395 of JBGSTT010000115.1, forward strand.
CGTGGTAGCTGTAGACGCTCGCCTCGAAGTGCCAGAGACTCTGCAGCGACAGCGGCACCCATGCCAGCGCGCCCGTCCAAGCGTTGCCGGGTTGCTCCGCCCAGTCTCGGTTGTAGCCGTTGTCGCTGAGGAACCAGCCTGTCCAGCTCGCGAGGTAGACGACGACCGCGATCGGCACCATGAGCAGGAAACTGACCGGACCCTGCTTGAAGATTGTGCCGGTGATCCAGAACCGGATGCCTACGCGACGCCTCGCAAGCGCGTCGACGACGAGCGTGTACACAGCGAATGCCGCGAGAAAGTAGAGCCCGTTCCACTTGACGGCCGCTGCCGCACCGAGCGCGATGCCCGCCGCGATCAACCACGGTCGCCACCACAGTGCGGGTCCCCAGTCGGTGTCGGCCCCACGTTTCTCGCGCAGCGCGATCCACAGGGCGAGTCGGCCTGAACTCCAGTGTCGGTCCATCAGGATCGCGCCGAATCCGAGCAGCACGAAGAACATCAAGAAGTTGTCGAGCAGCGAGATACGACTCATGACAATGGCGTTGCCGTCGATGGCAAACAGGCCGCCAGCGATCGTGGCCAGCAGCATCGAGCCGAACAGCTTCTTGGCTATGACCATGAGCAGGATGACAGCGAGGATGCCGATGACGGCGGTGGCGATGCGCCAGCCGACGGGGTTCTCGGGGCCGAAGGCGAGCATCCCGAGCCCGATGAGCCACTTGCCGAGTGGCGGGTGCACAACGAACGAGGGATCGGTGCTGAAGAAATCGGTCTGGCCGGCGTTGAAGCGCACGTCGGGCTCTGCCGACCACCGCGCCTCGTAGCCGAGGTTGACGAGCGTCCAGGCATCCTTCACATAAAAGGTCTCGTCGAAGACGAGCTCGCCCGGGCTGCCGAGATTGAACAGGCGAGTGGATGCTGCGACCAACACGACTGCCGCCGGCGCCGCCCAGCGCAGCCGCTGTTGCACCTGCGGCGAGCGCCGCTCCCACCACGCGTCGGGGCGCGAGCCCCGGGGCTCGCTGTCGTCAGGATCACGCTCGGCTTCGGCGTCATCCCGATTCGGCCGCAGCACCGCGTCGAAGTCGGTGTCTGGCGTACGGCTCACCACGTCATGGTACCGGCGGTGTCCCCCGCTCAGCCGAGCGAACGGCGCCGATGCTGGCAATGATCACGAGCACGATGCCGGCACTCTGAATCCACCCGATCGTCTGGCCGAGCACGATGAAGCCCGCGGCGACCGCAATCGCCGGCGAGCTGCTCATGAGTACGGAGAACGCGGATGCCGAGATTCGGCGCAACGCGATGAGCTCGAGCGCGTACGGAATCGTCGACGACAGCACGGCAACGGCAAGTCCGAGCGCCAGGATCGGCGGCTGGATGAGCTGCACCCCGGCCTGCGCGATGCCGAACGGCAGACTCAGCACGGCGCCGATTGTCATCGCGATCGCGAGGCCGTCGAGGCCCTCGAACACTTGCCCGGTGCGGCGGGAGGCAAGGATGTAGCCAGCCCAGGTGGCTCCG
>JBGSTT010000121.1:0-2701 GCA_041736385.1 Rhodoglobus sp.
GTCTGGGTCGCTGAACAATTCGAAAGCGTGCACGCGAAGGTAGTGCCATCCGAGGCGACGCAGCAGCTCCGGGCGCATCCGCAACGACTCCCGCAGGCTCGAGCGGTGCAGTTCGATATCGGTCTCGATCGCAACACAAATGCCGCCGAGGGAGGCCACCAGACCGAGCTTGCCACGGTGGCCGAGCGCGACCCGCAAGCCGCGCGCCGACAGGCGCTGGGCAAGATCGACGAGCATCGGGTCGCTGTCATCGGGCACCGGCTCTAGGGCTTCGCGAGCCGTGATCTCGTCAAGGATCTGCGCGAGCGCGACCGCGCCGTGCTTCATGCGGCCATCCTCAAGATCCGAGGAGTCAAACGAGGAGACGATGGCCATCGAACGTCTGGCTCGCGTCATCGCGACCGCGAGCACTCGCTCACCGCCGGGTTCGCCGAGCACACCAAAGTCGGAGAGCACGCGGCCGTGCGGCGTACGGCCATAGCCGACCGAGAAGATCACCCGGTCACGGCTCTGGGCGACAGCTTCATCGATGGTCGTGACCGCGAAGGGCTCCGGCCGGTCGCCGATGATCGCATCAGCGAGCTCGGGTTGGGAGCTGACTGCCTCAAGCACGGCCTGCATGACGCGAACCGAGTGCTTTTGGCTGGCCGTGATGACCATGAGGGACTCGTGCGGGCGGCGGCGTGCGTGATCGATCACGAGTTCGACAACCCGGGCAACTTCGGCGTCCGGGCTTTCAACAGCTCCAGATTCTGGGTCCGGCATGCCGTGCCCGTCAAGAACAAACTCGAGTGCAATCGAGCCGTGACCGAGAAAACTGCCTGCCCACGGCAGTGACTGGATGCGACCGCCATAGAAGCGACGATTGACGAGTTCGGCCAGATCCTCGCCGCCAGGACGGTAACTGCGCGTGAGGGTCAGGGTCGGGAGTAGCGCCGACAGCCGAGCGAGGGCGGAATCATCGTGACGGTCGATGACCGGGGCATCCAGCGCATCCGAGTCATCCGAGGCGCCTGCTGTATGTGCCGAATCGCGCGACTGGGCGCTATCGTGCACGCTGAGTTCAAAGGTCGTCGGGGTCTGGGTAACCGGGTCACCAAAGACGACCAGCTGCCGGCCGCGGCGGATCGCCCCGACATTCTCGGCGACCGTCGTTGCACCGGCATCCACCAGAATCACGGTGTCGAACGGCATGCTCTCGGCAATGTCGGCAATCTCGTACGGCGACGCGAGCCATACCGGAGCGACGGTGCGGGAAAGATGGGGCGCCGTCGTCTGCAGTTCGTGCGCGGTGACCTGCGTTCGGCTGAGCAGGCGCTTGAGGGCGTTGGCTTCGTCCGGCCAGTCGACCAGACCGAGCTTCCAGTTCTCAGCGATCTGCCAATTCAGCAGCTGTGCGCTGCCAGCAGCGTGCGCTTCGTCAACCAGTCTGAAGTCGGCTTCGAGTCGATCAAGCACCGAGGTGTTAGCCCCCAGCAGCGCTCGATCCGCGTCGAGAAGCGCGGCGAGCGCGGATTTCCACCAACACAGTTCAAGTTCCGCAGCGACGGCATCCTCTGGCACGTGCCGACTGGCGAGGTCGTCAATGAGCGGGTCAAGTTGCAACTCCCGGAGCGTGCCGACCAAGGCGGTGCGCTCCTGCAGGTTGTGGAGCACCTCCGACTCAGCGGCCAAGCCCTCGACTCTGGCGAGCAGTTCCGGAATGGCCAGCGCGCCCAATTGACTGTCACGGTCGATGAGCCCGAGCGGCTCGTCGAGAGCGGCGAGGTCCTGGGCGAGCTGCTGGTAGACCTGCTGCACGGCCCCAATCCCGACGGGAACCTCCGGCATTGCGCCCTCAGCAACGAAACGGTGCCACAGCACGCGCTGCTGCTGGATGCGGATCAGTGCACCGTGGAGGTCGCCAACCCGAACGCCGGGACGCACGTACTCTGCGGCAAGCTTCTTCAGTCGGCGACGATTCCCGCGCGACATGTCCGGAAAGTCTTTACGCGAAGCGGTGGCAGCGATGAGTTCGCTAATCGGGCGATCGAACACCGTCGGCACGAACTTGTCGAGGGTGTCCCGCAGATCGACCAGCAACCGCAAGTAGGTGCCGAGTTCGTTGACACTCGTGAACGGCCGCATGTGGGTCGACGAGATCAGCACCATCGCGCCATCAAGGAGTTGCGGCAAGCCGTCAGTGTTGACACGCTTCGCGATCTCGTGGGCTCGGATCGCGGCATCCGAATTGGTGAATTGCGCGCCGTACCACGGGGAGTCGCCCGGTCCGTACTTGAACTCACCGAAGCGCGCCGCTGCCACCATGACCTCCGCGGTGCGAGCGCGGTCGACCGCCAGTCGCTCAACCGTTTCGCGCGGAAGCCGTGCAGTCGTTCTCGGCGCGTTCGGCAACAGTGCCAACCGACTGAGTTCGCCTACACAGTCGAGCACCGAGACCGCGAGACCCGGGTCAACGCGCGACAGCGCGCCCCGATAGTCGAGCAGCACCTTGCGCAAACGCACGAGGGCGTCATCGACTTCCGCTACGTGCGGCTTCCTCGCTTTTTCACTGCGCGAGATTGATCGGATGATGTCGCGCCGCAAACTGCGCGGGGCCACTCCCAAACCCGGCAGGCCGATGTCACCGAGCCGCTGGGCAATCGAAGTGAGGGATGCCCGGCGCGCGCTCACGACGAGCACTCGCTTGTTCTGCGCAACG
>JBGSTT010000156.1:0-9495 GCA_041736385.1 Rhodoglobus sp.
ACTTCCGGCCAATCCGTGGCGAGCGCATCCGCCGCTCTGATGCCCGAGAGGTCGATGAGTGGCAGCACTGGTTCGGCCTCGCCGAAGCGGTCGACCATTTGACGGTGGCCCATCCAGAGTGTGACTCTGGCGATCAGCACAGCGATGTTTTCGATGTCGATGCCGTAGATGTTCGACAGCGGGTAGTAGACGCCTGTCGTCGATGGAGCCGGTGTCCCGCTCTCGGCGGCGAGCGCAGCGATCCTTCTCTTGAGGTCGAACTCGAGACTGCGCAACTCGCGGTAAGCGACGTACAAAAAATTGCCGCATCCACAGGACGGGTCGAGCACGCGGAAGGCGCAGAGTTCGTCGAGCAACGCCCGCGCATCGGCAGGTGAGGCTGTCACCTCGATGCGCTCACGCCACGGCCGCACAATTGTGGGCACCACGATCTTCAGAATGTCGGCCTCGTGCGTGTAGTGCGCCCCGAGGCGTTCGCGTCGCTCTTCACCGAGCACGCCCTCCATGAGAGAGCCGAAGATCGTCGGGTCGACAGTGCGCCAATCGAACTCGGATGCCGCCTTCAGATGCAACAGCTCTTGACGATTCATGAAAACTGCGGCGGGCTTGGCGAACAACTCACCGTTCACGTAGTGCGTGCCTGCGTAGCGCCCCTGGCGATTGTGGTCGCCCTTTTGATTGAGCAGCGTGAACAGATAGCCGATGTCTCGGGCCGAGTCTGCCGTCGGATCCTTGATGAGGGCATCCACCGTGCTCTGCAGTGGGTAGCCGTCGAGCATCCCGAGGTCTTCCGCGAACAGGCACCAGACGAGTTGCATAGTGAATCGCTGAATCTCGTCGATCGGGGCGGCAGCGCGATCCGCGAGCGAGGTGTAGAGCTGAGCGATGTGCTGTGCGGCTTCCTTCGTGAGCTCACGACGATGCTCGGAGAAGACCGGTTCGCTGGTTTCCGACTGGAGGAAGAGCAGCGAGTCGTATCGGTCTGGCAACTCGGCGAGCGGAAAGCGCAGGCGTGCCGCGTTCGGAAAACGACCGGGCTCCCAGATCTCGAACTCGCCGAAGTTGCACGCGATCACATACCGGGCAGCTGGGATGCCAGCGGCAGAATCCGAGGACTCCTGCCAGTACCGCTCGCGCTGATCCTTCGCCTTCTCGAGTGGCACGTGTGGCGCCTTCATCTCGACGATGAGCACGCTCGGCCAGTGCAGATCCATGAATCCAGCAGAAGAGGTGAAGTCCTCAAAGCGGGCACCAACCTCCTTGCGATCCGTTCCGTAGGCCGCGAACAGGTCGTTCAGAAAGCTCTGGGCTTCAGCCTTCTCAGAGCCGCTGTAGCCGCGCCACTTTGCAACGAATTGTTCAAGCGCAGCCTGAATCTCGAGACCACTGCGCACCTCAGATCAGCCGCAACGAGTCGCCTGCGTAGTAGGTGTCTTGCATGAGGCGTTTGTGGGTGCGCTCGAGATCGGCGATCAGCTCGGTCAAGGCAAGCTCGATGTTGTTGTCGCCGCCAGCTTTGCGAACGTTGACGAGCGCCTTTTTCGCCCGAGCACGCGTGTGCTCGAGATTGAGCAGCACATCGCTGAGTTCACCAAGCGCCCGCTCGTGCGCGATCTGCTCTGGGCTGCGCTGGTTGTCGTTCGCGGCAATGCTCACGGGTGCGCCTCCGTTCAGTCGAAATCTGGCTTCAGTCTAGGGCGAGCAGGCGACGCCGCATCGGGAAGCACGCCATGCGGTGGATGGATCGACAGTACTCTCGACTGCGTGGGACACGACGTGGACGGGGCTGGTGCGGCGGGAGCTGCGGAGGCGGCGGGAGAGACGCCGAACCCCAACCAGAACCCCAGCCACGAGCTGAGCACGAACGGGGTGGGTCCGTGGCGCGGCGAGCGGCCGAGAGACGCGTGGTTCGACCCCGAGTTGCTTGAGCGCGGCGATAGCCGCAATGTGATCGACCGGTACCGCTACTGGAGCGTAGAGGCGATTCGAAGCGATTTGGATGCGACGCGGCATCCATTTCAGGTCGCAATTGAAAATTGGCAGCACGACATGAACATCGGCTCGATCGTGCGCAGCGCAAACGCGTTCGGCGCCGAGCGCGTACACATCATCGGGCGGCGGCGTTGGAACAAGCGTGGCGCGATGGTCACCGACCGTTATCAGCACATCGACCAGCACGACGACGTCGCGGCGTTCGTGTCGACGACTCAAGCCGAGGATCTGCCGATCATCGCGGTCGATAACGTGCCGGGCAGCATCGCGATCGAGCGATTCGAGTTGCCAGAGCGCTGTGTGCTGCTCTTCGGGCAGGAAGGTCCTGGGCTAAGTGTTGAAGCCCTGAGCGCCGCGGATGCCACGGTTGAGATCAGTCAGTTCGGCTCAACCAGGAGTATCAATGCATCCGCCGCCGCCGCCGTCGTAATGCACGCTTGGATCACCCAGCACGTAAATTTCGACGGAAGCAGTCTGTCCCCATGAGGACGGACAAAACTTTGTACCCCGATCTGGGTATAGCGCCGGCAAGAGACCGGCGGTAGCGTTGCCAACGAATTTGACTTACCCGGCCAAATTCGGCGCAAGAAGCTTTATAACCGAACCCGAAATGTAGTGATGACCCGACGTCACCAAATCGCGCAAACCAGCGCGCGCCGCCACTTTGCAGGCCACCCATCAGCACGCCTAGTTCGCGCTTCGAAGGCGCTTGGCACGATGGCCCTTGGCGCGCTTGTTGTGCTGTCGTCGCTTGTGCTCCCGGCGACGGCCGCCTCGGCTTTTGAACCGGCAGCGCTTCGCAACACCAAGACGGCCAATGCCACCGACGTCATTCCCAACGAGACCTTCAACTGGGTTATCGAGGTCGGATGCTCGGTGCTCAGTGATGAGTGCGTCAATGCTGTTCTCACCGACACGATTCCGGCAGAGTTCATCGTCGGGCCAGCATCATCGATTCTTGTGACCGGTGCGATCACGCCTGCTGAGCGCATCATCACAGTCACTGGGCAAGACGTGCGCATCGAGTTTCTCCAGAATCTCGTGCTCCCGGTCGGCCAGAAGGGGCTCAAGAACGGCATCCTCACTGTCACGATTCCTGTGCAGGTTCGTGACACCCTCGACTACACCCCGACGCCGATTGTTGTATCGAACACGTCGATTCTGACGGCGGACAACGCGCCGACGGTACCGAGCACGGCGAGCGTCAACATCACTGTTCCTTTGCGCTTGGCGACCGCGCCGACCAAGTCATTCTCGCCAGCCACCAACATCGTCTCTGCCGGTGTGCCGACGACGCTGACGGTCGCGGCGACCAACACCTCGAATAGCCCGATCAACACCTTCACCGTGCAAGACCCGGTCGACCCCAGCACGGCAGCGATTTTCTCAAACGTGCTCGCCATTCAGGACCCGCTCGGCGCGGTGACCTGGCCGACTGGTGCGACCAGCGCCATCGTGTCGGTGTGGGACGTGACCGCCTTGCCGACACCCGGATGGGTCTCTGCGCCCTCGGTTGCCGTCGGGAACCCCTTGCTGTTCCCGGCGGGTGTGACGCTGATAAATGCGCGCGGCGTCCGCATCGAGTTCTCCTCTGGCACTGACGCACTGATTCCTCGCGATGCGACAGCGTCATTCCAGCTTGCACTGCAGAACCGAGTTGGCGCGACCACCGGAACCAAGCCCAACACCGCGCAGTCTACGGTTGCCATCACGGGGCAGCCGCCAGTAAGCGCGACGGCGAACGCGAACTACACGCTGACCGCTGCCGCCACCTCGGTCGCGGCAACGAAGGTTATCGTTCCAGATCGCATTGCAACGGTCGCGCTGCCCCCGCCCCTCGCCACCAACGTCACGAGCTCGGTTGTGACCCTTACAGCACGCAATAGCGGTACTGTGCCGCTCCAGAGCCTCACGATCTCGGAGCCGTCATCGGCGGCCGCGCCGGATGCCACGCCGCTCGCCTTCAACTCACCAAGCAATCCGCTCTCGCCTTTTCATAGTGCCGGCGGCGGTGGTCTCATCTTCGACGGATTCACGTCAGCCGTCGATTGGCCGGCCGGGGCGACAGCCGTTGACATGCGCTACTTCTACTCAGATGGCACGGATACAGCAGCAAACGGTACGACAGTTGACCAGCTTCCGGCACCAGATCTGACACCGGGCAAGCGGGTTAGTGGCTTTATCGCAACCTTCACTGGCGTCATTGCTGCGTCTGCCGTCGCAACGCTCCCGTTCACCGTTCGGGCTAACCCATTGCAGGTGGCGCCAAACCTGCAGGTGACCTACAGCAACACGGTGCGGGTCTCGGGAGTGAACGTGTTCAGCACGCCAGCGGTACCGGTCGTCGAAACCGACACCGTGACCGTTTACGCGGATCAGATTTCTGTTACCACGACAAAGACCAACACGCGCGGAGTCTTGATTGCTGTGCCAGGGCAGGCAACGACCGTCACGTTGCAAGGCCGTATCGTCGCGTACCCGGAGACCACCCGTGCCTCTGAGCGTTTCGAGATGGCTGACCCGAGCACTGCTACGGGTCTCACGGAGTGGTACAAGTACTTCGACCCGAGCGGAATCGTTGCAACACAAGTGCCTGGAGGCGCCACCCTGACGGTGCAATACCGTGATGCACTGGGTACCTACACCGACATGCCGACCTTCATCGACCTCGGTCCCGGTACTTACACCCAGTCGTTCCCCGGCAGCATTCTCGACGATATCTACGGCATCAAGCTGATCTGGGAGTCGACCACCGGCTTCAACCCTGGACAGCAGTTCACCGCAAATGTCGGCTTTGCACTGCGGTCGACCCTGCGTGGAACGAGTCCCGCGGAGCCGCTCCCGGATGCGGCGCTGGTCGGTGTGCTTGAGAACTGTTCCTCGGCACAGGCCGCAAGTGGCGTCGTCAACTCCAATCTCGCAATATCGCCAGTGTGTCCGAAGGTGGACCTTCGCGCCAGCGACCCCGCCGGAGGCGCCAACCTACTCGAGAAGAATTTCATCAACGTCGGGAACACGAACGCGCAAGACATCATCACGACCCGAAACAACAGCACGACTCGGGTACGACTGAACTGGTCGACTGCCGGCTACACGAACGTCAACTCGATGGTCATCTACGACGGTCCGGTGGATGCCATGGGCAACCCTGACCCGACACTCTGGAACCAGAGCGGCACGTGGGACGCCTTCAACCTTGCGTCAATCCCGGCAATCGCGTCAATCCCGGCAAATACCGCGCTCGATCCACTCATCCAATATGACCAGGTCACGTGGGAACTGTTCAATAAGGACACCTTGCCAAACGGGGCGTGGGAGACACCAACCGGGTGGCCGTGTCGTGTCGCTGCGGGCATCATCCCCGCGAGCCCGTGCCTAGGTTCCACCGCGCTCCGTACCCTCACGCCAGCTGAGCGAGAGCGGTACGTCGCTATTCGACTCACCTTTACCGAGCGACCCGGCCGCACGGTACTTTTCCCGACCGTACTTGACCCTGCTCCTGGCAGTGGCGTCGCGGCGTCCTCCACCAATAACCGTCGCATCGACCTCGTCTTCCAGCTTCGTAACGCCCTCCGCAGTGACGCCACAACACCGGTCGTGAACGGCTATCAATACAACGTACCGATCGTCGCTCCGGCCTCCAGCATCGTGCTAAATGGTGCGCATGCGCTGGCGACCCTGGCGAGTTCGACCCTGGTTGACCGGGCAAATGACACGATCACCTTGCAGGATCCCAATCTCGCCGTTGCCGTGACCAAGTCGTGGGCCGGTGGCGACCTTCCGATTCCGGATGCCACCGTTGTCGGACCGCCACCGAGTGGCCGCGTCACCATCGTTGGCACCAACCAGACGCCGGCAACCGTGAGTGCCTTGACGATCGAGGAACCGAACCCCGGCCTTATTGCACCGAACGATTCGCCGTTCGAGAAGTTCGACTTGGCCCGTTTCGTGAGCTTCACGCCCCCAAGTGGTTCGACTGGACTTACGGTGACTGTGTTCCGAACTACTGGCGGAAGTCTTGTCGCGACGGGGACCCCGACTAACGCGAGGGATCTTGCGATCGCGTGGACCCCGGCAGACCTTGCCGCGGCGACGGGATTCCGCCTTGATTACACGGGTGCGATTGCGGCAACCAGTGGAGCGGCGACTGTGGTGTTCGACCTCGTGCTTCGGTCCACTCATCGAAGCAATCCCGGCATTGAAGTGACGGTTGCCGACAGTCCGGTGCGCAACTCGACTCAGGCAACGGTCGCCGATCCGCGCTACAACACCGCGAGCCCCGTCACCGCACCGACCTTCACCACAGCTACGTTGAGCGCGCGCGCAGGAGCACTCAAGAACCTGCTCGCGTCGTCCATCTCGGTCACAACCACGAAGACGTTTGCTCCGGCCTCGCAGCTCGAAGGAGTTCGCAGTCCGGTATTGATGACGCTGACCGCGAGGCCCGGCGGAACAGAGCGCGTGAAGTCCTTGGTGGTCACCGACGATCGCGCAAGTTTCTGGAACGCGTTCGATTTCCTCGCCAGCGGGGCCATCACGCTCCCGGTGTTCAGCCCGAACCCTCCCGGCAGTGAAACGACCTTGACGGTGGATGTCTGCGTCAACCGCATCGGCTTGACGGCACCGGCGATCGCGTTAAACCCGAGCGCAACCTGCACCGAGACCGGTGGAACGTGGACTCTCGGTACCCCGAAACTGCAATCTGCACTTGGCGGCCCGACGCCAGTGATTCTTCCGACCGGGGTCATCGCATCCCAGGTTCAAGGGTTGCGCTACACCGTGCAACGGGCCGACGGCAGCCAGTGGGAGAACCCGCAGGCCCCGACGCTGACACTCCCGGTCTCGGTGCAGCGCCGACTCGACCTCCGCACCGGGGGGCCAGTGCTCACCGACTACGTCGACAACCTGCCGGCTCCAGGCGAGACCGTAAAGGGAACGACAACCAATGCTGTTACCGCGGATATCGAAGGCATCTGGGTCAAGCGGGCGAGCGCGACGGCCATCAGAACCTACCTTTACCAGCACGCGATCACGAGCGTGGAGGTACTCAAAACCCCGACCGGCGTAAAGGCGCCCGGTCAACTGTTCGACTACACGTTGACAGTGCGAAACACCGGTGGCTGGCCAATCGTGAACCCGGTTATCACGGATTACTTGCCAACGGATGTTCCCCTCGGCGCACTGCTGATCTTCGACCCAGACAATCCGTGGACTTACACCTACGGGCTGACCGGCGCGGCGCCGGTCCCTGCGAACGGTACGCCGTTACCGAGTGGGACCACGGGTCCGATTGTTGCCGTCGTCAACGATGGCCCCGGTCCGGAGACAATCACCTTCACGTTCCCGAGCGGCCCGGGTGGCCCCCCAGTGCTCGAGGTGGGCCAGACCTACACGATCACCATCCCGATGTTGTTCCGACCCGGACTGATCTCTGGTACCCCCGTCACCAACACGTTCGGGATCAAGGGGGACCGAAAGTTCAACGCGTGTACTGCGCCTCCCGGCTTCACCGCCCAACTGGTGTTGAGTGGCGAGTGTGTTACTGGCACCACGGTTCGTCCCGCCGAAGAGCCCGCGCTGCGAGCCCTGATCAGCGTCAAAGCCATCGTTGACGCGCCCGCTTTCCCGGATCAGGGATACAACGGACCGGTCGATTGTGCGTCTCAGGTCGACGCCGATGGGTTCTCGCGACTTCCGTGTATTCCGCTGACTCTCCCGGGCCAGAAGGAAGTGTGGCGCCTTACCGCGCAGAACACGGGAACGACCGATATGCCGCGACTCGTGCTTGCTATGAGGCTGCCGACCCCCGGTGACCTCACCATTCTTGACAGCTTTGTGCGTCAGTCTGCGTGGACTGCAGAGTTCGCTGATGAGATCGGCAGGAACATCCCGAACGCCGGAGCGACGTTCACGCCGTACTACTCGACAGCGACCAACCCCGCAAACATCTGTCGCGCTGTGTTGATCAATCCGGCAAACCCCGCCGGATGCTCGGTCGACCCGGCTACCGGCTGGGCGCCGTGGACGGCAGGCGCTTTGCTCGACCCGACCATTGTCACGGCCGTTCAGTTCATCATTGATTTCGACCCGGGCGACTACTTCAGCCCTGGGGAACTCATCACGATCGACATCACAACCCGCACGGCGGCCCTGTCGGCCACACCGGGCCCCGACTCGACTGCCAACAACTCGCTGTCCGCATCCGCTCGAACGGTGACCGGCGCCGTGGTCACGTCGGTGACCGCCCTCGACTACTCGCGGGTGTCTGTTGCCTTGGCGACCGGCGGGGTGCGTCTGACGAAGGCGCCATTGACGGGCCCAGGCGCGCCGTTTGTGCCACCGGGACAGCTATTCGCCGGCGTGCTGGAATGCACCTCGCTTGGCGAGGTGACAACGCGACCGTTCTCGATCGCTGTTGGCCAGACCGTCTCGTTCACGAACCTTCCTGGCGGCGCCAGTTGCACCGCGATCGAAACCGGAGCGAGTGGGCAGACCTCATATGACAAGAACACCGTGATCGTTGACCCTCGATTCGCTCCGGTGGACTTCCCGCTCGTGACGATCGAGAACGACTACCAACTCGCATCCCTGTCGGTAAGCAAGGGCGTAACGACCACAGCTACGGTCATTCCAACCGCCTTTGCCTTCACCGTTGCCTGCACCTTCTTGGGTCAGCCGGTGCCCCTAGCTGCGGGAGAGGCTGCATTCACCCTTGACGCGGGCGACCCGCCGCGCGTGATTCGGGGTGTCGCCGGCATCCCAGCGAACGCGACCTGCGTTGTCACGGAAGTCAACGCGCAGGGGGCGGATGCCACGATCATTACGGCGCAGACCGCCCCGGGTCACGGCGGCTCCGTCACGATCAACAACGCTCCGCCCAGCCCGCCCAGCGCGACATTCACCGGCATGAGCCCGGACTCGACAGGGTCGGTCACCACCAACACGGCTGCGTTCGACAACCGCTTCGGTGCACCAGCGATCCTGGTGATCCAGAAAGACCTTGAGGGTGCAGGAGCTCCGCAGTTCGGCCAAGAGAAGACTTTTGAGATTGACGTGTTGTGCACCTTTGCCAACTCGACACAGTTCGATGACACCGTCCCACTAGTCGCTAGTGACGGATTCCAAGCGACGATCGACAACTTGATCGCCGGTTCGGTCTGTACGTTCACAGAACCAAATCTCCAAGGCGCAGACGCTGTCGTGATCACCCCGAACAATGGCATCGACACCACGACCGGTGTCGTGACCGTTCCGGGTATTTCGACTCCACTCGTCAACATCACGGTGACCAACTGGTATCTCACGGGATCCGTCGTGGTAACGAAGGTCTTCGCCGGAGACACAAACGCGATTGATAAGTTTGGCCGCGATCCCGCCGTCGAGTACGAGTTCGAACTCGTGTGCACCCGCGAGGGGCAGACCGTCGACCTCGATGACCCGTTCCGCACCGTGACGGCTTCGAGCCCAACAGCGCAGTACACCAACATTGCCTCTGGCGCTCTG